>JBNKGC010000311.1:0-5454 GCA_050289625.1 Polyangiaceae bacterium
CAGGCGGTCGCGGCAGCTCGAGGGGACACGGAGGAGGTTTGCGAGCTTTCAGGGGGCGGGTTGCTGGCTGAACCACGGCCGGGCCGCCCTCGGAGCTCGACGTCGCGCCGCTTCCTCCAGCAGTGCCACCGTCTGCTCTGCAGGACTGCGTCACGGTGCAGTCCGTCTTGCAGCCAGCAAGTGTGCCCACGAACAAGATGGACGCTCCCAGGCTGACCGCGTGGGGCCCGAAGATGGTGCGGCGGTCGAGGGTCTCTCGAGGGGCTCGGGCTCGGGACGCGGACGAGCGAACGATCACCCGCTCGATTAGCATGAGTTGGTGGTTCGTGCGAGCCGACCTCGAGCGCGGGCGCGCCGGTCTCGGCGATGCTCTCGCCGTGTTCGCGGCGCTCCGCGAGGGGGAACTCGGGCGGACGGACCGGTGATGGGTTTCCCCGGCTTGCCCGTGTGGCGTCCTCAGCCCTCCTTGCGGCCGCGGTCGCTTCTCCGGGGGGGGCGTTTCAGCACTTTTCTGCCCCTGCTTGCAATGGAAACGGGCCTCGTTGTAGCCGGCGTCCATGGACAGCCTCGCCCTGCGCACCCGGCTCGACGCGTACTACCAGGAGGTTTCGCGTGTCATCGTGCAGAAGCAGAACCCGGTGACGGGCCTTTTGCCCGCGAGCACCGCGGTGAGCAACCACGGGGACTATCGGGACGCCTGGGTACGGGACAACGTCTACAGCATTCTGGCGGTTTGGGGACTCGCTCTGGCCTACCGCTCGCTCGATGACGACGCGGGGCGGGGAACGGAGCTCGAAGGAAGGACCGTTCACCTCATGCGCGGTCTCTTGCGCTCGATGATGGCGCAGGCGCACAAGGTGGAAGCCTTCAAACAGAGCCGCCACCCAAGCGACGCCCTGCACGCCAAGTACGACACGGAAACCGGCGCTACCGTGGTGGGTGACGACGCTTGGGGCCACCTTCAGATCGATGCGACGAGCGTCTACCTGCTGATGCTCGCGCAGATGATTCGCTCGGGGCTGCACGTCGTCTGGACGGAGGAGGAGGTCCACTTCGTTCAGAACCTCGTCTACTACATCGAGCGAGCCTACCGGGTCGCGGACTTCGGGATCTGGGAGCGAGGCGCCAAGTCGAACCACGGACGCGTGGAGCTCAATGCCAGTTCTCTCGGCATGGCCAAGGCGGCGCTGGAGGCGCTGTCCGGTTTCGATCTGTTTGGTGCGCGCGGTTCCCACCGCACGGTGATCCACGTCTCTCCAGACAACATCGCCCAGTCGGAAATCACGCTTTCGGCTCTTCTGCCCCGGGAGTCGAACAGCAAGGAAGTGGACGCCGCAGTGCTCAGCGTCATCGGTTACCCGGCTTTTGCCGTGCATGACCCGAAGCTCGTGAGGCGCACGCGCGACGAGATCAAGACGAAGCTCGAGGGCCGCTACGGGCTGAAGCGATTCTTGCGCGATGGCCACCAGACCGTCCTCGAAGACGAGGGGCGCCTCCACTACGAAGCAGAAGAGCTCAAGCGATTCGAAAACATCGAAAGCGAATGGCCGCTCTTCTTCACCTACCTCTACCTCGATGCGCTCTTCCGTCACGACGAAAGCGAGGCTCGACTCTACGGTAAGAAGCTCGCAGACGTGCTCGTCGAACGAGATGGGCAGCTCCTCCTTCCGGAGCTCTACTACGTGCCACTCGAGTCCATCGAGGCGGAGCGGAAGGCGCCGGGTTCGCAATTGCGCCTTCCGAACGACAACGTTCCTCTCGTCTGGGCGCAGAGCCTCTATCTGTTGGGACGCATGATCGAAGACGGGATCCTCCGTCCCGGAGACATCGACCCGCTCGCCCGGCGACGACACAAGCAGCCCGCCAGGCCCGTCGTGCAGATCTTGCTCCTCGCGGAAGACGAGGAGCTTCAAGCCGAACTTGCCGCCCACGGTGTGCGCACCGAAACGTTGGATGACATCGCTCCAGTCGAGGTCTACCTGCCGGACGACATCGCGCTCGCTCATGCCACCGTGGGCAAATGCGATCGCTTGGGGCTTTCCGGGCGATCTGCGCGGGCGCTGAAGAGCCTCACGACCAGCCGTCTCTACCAAATCGATGGTCGAACCGTCGTCTGCCTGGCCCCCTTCTTCCTGCAGCGGGAGTTCTACCTGGCCTACGACATGGGCTTCTTGGTGAACCGGCTTCGGGGGGAGCTCACCTATTTGTGGCGCCATTGGGTGCAGCGGGGCCGACCGACGGTCGCGCTCTTGCTCACGCGAAGCCTGCTCTCGACCGAGCGCACGGCGTTTTTCGAGCTCTATCAAGAGATTGCTCGCGGACGGGTGGGGAAGGTCCCGGTGCTCCAGGGGGTGCTGACGGAGCTCCTTCCCACCGCCAGCTTCGAACGGATCGACGACGCCCGGGAGGCGGGGCTCCCCCGCCAGCCGGTGGCCTCCCTGCTTCACGAGCGCTCGGCGCTGCCGCACAGCGAGCGGTCCATGCCCTTGAGCCTCGAGCAGGAGCGGACCATTTCGAGGGAGGAAAATAGGGACGTGCTGCTCGCTCGACTCCCGGGAACGAGCAACCTCTATGAACAGATCGAGATCCTCGACGCCCTCGTTGCCGATCGGGGCTTGGACGCCACCATCGACATGGCGGGGACCGAAGTCAGCCTGCGAGCCCTCGCTACCGAGGTGTACGATGAGGCCGGTCGGGCACGACTCTGGGCCGTCGTGCGACATGCGGCCGGGCTTCTCGGCAAGGTCGACGTCGATCTCAATCTGGCGTGCGCTGCCCTCCTCGTAGCGCACAAGCACATTCAGGTGGGGCGGAGCTACAGCGCCGATTCGCTGATCGTCGAGCCGCTGCCGGATCAGGAGCTGCTCGATCGCATCCACCGCTATTGTCGGGACGACGTCCGGGATCGCGTGCTCACCCAGGAGATCTTGCTCTACCTCGGGATCCTCGTCCGAGCGCGACCCGAGCTCTTCCGCGAGCTGCCCACGGTGCGCGTCTCTCACCTCATCCGGCTCTTGACGAGCGAGCTCGCGCGGGAGCGAGACCTCACCGTGGATCAGGCGTACGACGCGCTGATGGAGAAGCCTCCTCGGCGAATCCAAGCTCGTCTGGTGAAGGTGCTCGAACGCTACTGGGAGATCGAGTCGTTGCCTCAGCAGCTCGAAAAGACCGGTATGGAAGGCCGGCCGAGCTCCTTGTCATGGCACCATGACCTGGGGTTTTCCGACATCGAGGAGCCTCCGGAAGGCTGGCTTTCCTGGCGACAGTTTCGCGGTGTGGTCGATCGCCGCCCCGCTGATTTCTACGAGCGGACCTTCGGACTGTTTCGCCATGCTCCCTGCATCGTGATCGGCGACAAGATGGAGCGGCAGAGCCGAGTGGAAAGCCGGCTGGTGCTGAGCGACATGACGCCGGGGGAGAAGTCCTTCGCCAACCTGATAGAGCATCTGCTGAACAAGGTGCCGTCACCCGAGTATCGTCAGCTCACGCTCGAGGCACTCTCGGTTCTCTCGAGCTTCTTCGAGCAGAATCCCGAACTGAAGCTCACCGACACCCTCTATCTCGACGCGATGATCGGCCATGCGGTGCGCCTCCTGCATCTCGACCGGCATCCGGAACGCCAAGCCGAGTACGACGACGAGAAGGCCGACGCGTGGGTGAGCTTCTACGATTCGCCCCCTCGAGAGACTTCGTCGGCTCTCTTGCGTGGGCTTCGGAGCCTCTTGTTCGAAAAGCAGGAGGAAGAGCCTGCTCAGCCCGTCCAGAGCCCGGAAGCTTCCGTGCTAGACTCTGCGTCGTGAACGACCCGGCCCAGAAGTTCGCGACCTACCAGGACGTCTTGGACAGCCCGCCGCATGTGGTGGCGGAGGTGATCGGGGGTGTTCTCTACCAAAGTCCGCGCCCAGCGATGCCTCATGCCCAAGCGGCCTCCGTGGTGGGCGAGGAGCTCGGCCCTCCTTTCAAACGAGGCAAGGGCGGCCCCGGTGGCTGGATCATCCTCTACGAACCCGAGGTCCATCTCGGCGCGGACATCGTCGTGCCGGATGTCGGGGGTTGGCGCCGGGAAACACTTCCGGTCCTGCCCGAAGCGCCCTTCCTCACGGCGAGTCCCGATTGGGTATGCGAAGTGGCGTCACCCTCCACGCGCGCGCTCGACCGAGGGCGCAAGTTGGACGTTTACCGCGAAAGCCGAGTGCGTCACGTTTGGCTCATCGAACCGCTCGACAAGCTGCTCGAGGTCCTCGAGCTCGACGGTGAGACCTACCGCATCGTCCAACACGCCGAGGGTGAAGTGCCCGCTCGCCTGCGCCCTTTCGACGCCATCGAGTTCGACGTTGCGGCCCTCTGGGCGCGGTGATTGGTGACAGAGTGTCCGCCGGAAACCCAACGACTGCGCAGGAGCCGTCTGACCGAGTCTTCGCGCTATCCCCGTTCCAGCTGAATGGGAGTACCTGGGACGGAGGGGAAGGACGCCGCGTGCTGTTGCTCCACGGGCTTGGCGGGAACACGGTCACATGGCGAGGCGTGGCACCCGTCCTGGCGTCGTCACTCGGGGCGCGCGTGGTGGCGGTGGATCTGCCTGGCTTCGGTTTGACTCGCCCGCACGACGAACCGGTCGACATCGAGCAACAGCTCCTCCTCCTCGAGCGACTCCTCGAACGAGTGGACGTCACGGCGAAGTGGACGATTGCCGGCAACTCCCTCGGCGGTCTGCTTGGCCTTCGCTTGGCCGAGAGATTTCCCGATCGCATCGAAGCGCTCGTCTTGGCGGCACCCGCGCTGCCCGTTTCGTGGGGGCGGAGCGTGAGGGACTACGGCGTCATCGCAGGTTTTTTGCCCTCGATGACGCCCGGTGTGGGGCGTCGCCTGGTGGCGCGCTACGTCGAGCGCACGGGGGTGCCGGGGGTCGTCGACGATCCGGTACGAGCGCTGTTCGGCGATGCTGCGTGTCTGGATCCCGAGCTCCGGAAGCTCTTGATCGCGGTGTCGACGAATCGACTCGGGTGGGCGCGTGAAGCTGCCCGCGCGTACGAGCAGATCGCGCTGAGCCTTGCTGGCGAGCTTTCGTGGTCCGGCGCCGCGAAGCGGGCGATCCGCGCGGCGCGCTGCCCCGTGCAAGTCGTTTACGGTACGGCGGATCCGCTCTTTCCTCCCGCCACGTGGGAGGCTCTTCGCCGCACCCGCCCGGACTGGACCTACGTGGAGCTCCCGGGCGTTGGACACGTGCCCCAGCTCGAAGCACCCGCGCAGGTGGCTGCTAGCATTATCGACTGGCTGAGCTGAGCTTCCCGTCACCGACCTGCGTCAGCGCAGAAGCTCGAGTAGATCGTCGCGCGTCAGTCCTTCGGCCGCGCCTCCGGCCGCCAGCGCGGTTTCGGCGAGGCCGCGCTTGCGCTCCTGCAGGCTGAGGATGCCTTCTTCGATCGTGTCCTTGGCGATCAGGCGGTACACGGT
>JBNKGC010000312.1:0-5450 GCA_050289625.1 Polyangiaceae bacterium
TCACCTGCGGTATCTGGGGAACGGTTGCTGTCGGCATCTTCTCTCCCGATCACAGCGTCGGTGTCCAGCTCGCTGGTGTCGCAGCGTACGGCGTCTTCACGCTGGTCTGTGCTGCCATCATCTTCGGCGTCCTCAAGGCGACGATGGGCATCCGCGTCAGCGAGGAAGAGGAAATCGAAGGGCTCGATTACGGCGAGCACGAGATGCACGCCTACGACATGGGCGTCACGAGCACCTCGGGTGTCAGCGCCGCGACCGGCAGCACTGGTGCTGTGTCGAGCGTCGAAGCTCCCGCCGAGTAAGGCGACTGCTCGACCCAATCAAGAAAGACTGGCGGCCTCCCTCGGGAGGCCGCCGTCGTGAAGAGCACCCACTTTCCACGCCCTTGGGCGTGAAGGTGAATGCGGGCACCCCGGGAACCTGAGCACCTGGGGTGCCCTTTTTTTGCTCGGAAGCTCAGCGATTGCGGCCGCGGCTCCGCCCGCCACCACCACCGCCGCGAAAGCCGCCCAGGCGATCGTCTTCGTCGAGCTTCTCGTAGCTAGCCGCCTGCGCCGGAGTCAAAACCTCGCGCAGCTTCTTTTCCGCCTGCTCTCGCAGGCCATTGCGCTGCTCGCGCCACTCGCGCCGCGAGGTGGGCCTCTCTTCCTCGGGTCGTTCCCACAGGGCGCGCATGGCGTCGTGGTGAGCGCGAACGACCTCGGCGACGTCTTGCTTCTGGTCTTCCGTCAGCCGGAGCTCCGACCCGAGCCAGTCGGTCCACTGGTTCGTAGCGCGCTCCATGAACTCCGCTCGGCGAGCGTCTCGTTCACTTCGCTTTTCCTCGTCGACTTGGTCGAGGATGTCGCGAACCGCCGCATGGAACACGGGGGAAGCCACGTCGGCGACTCCTCCCTCGCCGAGCGCGTCTTCGGGGGGCGTGTTGCCGTCGCCGTTGGCTCCGTCGACCGGTCGAGGTCCTCCCGCTTTGGCCAGCGCGGCAGTAAGGAGCGAAACGCGCCGTTCGAGGGATTTCATTCGCACGGCCACGCCGGCGTAGTCGTCTGCCGCACCGTTCAGCGACTGACCTTCGGCCTCGTCCGCCTCGACCTCCGGGGCGGATGGTTTCTGCCGCTCCTCCGCTTTTGCCGCAGGGGAACCCAGAGTCATTGCCGTGGTCGCCGCTCCGACGCCACCACCGAGTACGCCCGACAGGAGAGCCGTTCCCACGATCGCAGGTTTCATGGACGCAATCATGCCTCCGGGCCCCGGGAGCGCAAAGGAGGCGCGGCGGAGCTCGCTGGCGCGACCGCTGGGCAGCTCAGAACAGGCTGCCCTGCCCGGTCGTGCCGCCTCGGCGGGGGGACTCCTTGCCCAGGTGCGCGTAGGCCTTCTTCGTGGCGACACGCCCCCGAGGGGTACGACCCAGGTATCCCTGCTGGAGGAGGTAGGGCTCGTACACGTCTTCGATCGTGTCGCGTGGCTCAGCGAGTGCCGCTGCCAGAGTTTCGACACCCACGGGACCACCGTCGTAGTGGTCGATCAACACGAGCAGAAGCCGTCGATCCATCGTATCGAGCCCCGCTTCGTCGACTTCCAACCGCTCGCACGTGTGCTCGACGATGTCCTGATCGATCCGTCCAGTGCCTTCCACGTCCGCGAAATCCCGGACGCGTCGGATGAGGCGGTTGGCCACGCGCGGCGTGCCCCGTGACCGTGCCGCAAGAGCCTGAGCACCGTCTTCGTCGCACGGGGCTCCGAGAAGTACCGCGCTTCGGCGGATGATTTTTGCGAGGTCCTTTACGGGGTAGAAATCCAAGCGGAGCGTGACGCCGAAACGCTCCTGCAGTGGCTTGGTGAGGAGGCCTGTTCGCGTGGTGGCTCCAACCAACGTAAAGGGCTTCAGGTCGAGGGGGATGCTCTCGGCGTACGCACCGTCGCCCATCATCACGTCGATGCGGAAGTCTTCGATTGCGGGGTAGAGCGCTTCCTCGACGGGTGCGCTCATGCGGTGGATCTCGTCGATGAACAGGACGTCGTTCTTCTCGAGGCGGGTGAGCAGGCCGGTCAGGACTCCTTTGTGCTCGATGGCAGGACCGCTGGAAAGATGCAGATTCACGCCCATCTCGTTGGCGAGGATGTGCGCCAGGGTGGTCTTCCCCAACCCGGGAGGTCCGCACAGGAGTATGTGGTCGAGGGGCTCTCCCCGTTTCAGTGCGGCTCGAACGAAGACACGCAGGTTTTCCTTGTGCTTTTCCTGGCCCACGAAATCCTCGAGGGCTTCGGGGCGGAAAATGCGGTCGAACCGCTGGTCGTCGGTCTGCGGCTGTCCGCCGAGGAAGCGGTCAGCGTCGGGGGGCTGCTTGGCCATGAGGAACGGGGACCTTATAGCGACCATCGCTTGCGATGGTCGCAGAAAAACAAGAGCGTCAGGAGCAGACGTGGCCGCAATGGGAGCCGATCCGGCCCGCACCCTTCGGGGGCCCCGGAAACCGCTGTAGCATTCACGCCGTGGCTCGTCCTGCGCTCGCCGTCCTGTCCCAGGTTCGCGTTCCAGGGCGCGAAAAGCGCGGCATTTGTCGGTGTCGACGCCGTGCGTTGCGAAGGCTCACTTCGAGCGCAGCAGCGTCGGTGCTGGGCGCGGCCGGCCTTGCGCCGAGGGGAGCGTCGGCGGATCCCCTAGAGCGCCGATCGGTTTGCCTTCCGGGCGCCTGCAAAAACCGCCCCCACCTCTTCTCGAGGGGGCGGTTTTCGCCTGCTCGGCTTCGGCGCGCTGCACGAATCGGCGCTCCAGTTGCTTTTTTGGTCGCGACAAACGGTAAACCGTTTGTCGCTGTAGCGGAGACGAGCTCGCCCGCATCAGAGGTACGGGCTCAGGAGGAGCGGCTCTGGGCCGATGGCTACATCACCTGGATCTACGAAGAACCGAAGCGAAGTCGCCACGCCATCGGTTATCTCCGAGCGGGCACCAGCGTCGCCTTGCGAGAGACCGAGCCGGTCTCGCGGCGCGGCTGCGCCCGAGGCTGGTACGCCGTACAGCCCGTCGGATACGTCTGTTTGGATCGGAATGTGTCCCTCAGCTCCACGCGGTACTCGCGCAGCATGGCGACGATCGCCCCGGCTCCAGGGGCGTTCCCCTTCCACTATGCCTTGTCGTACGGGACGCCGACGTATCGGCGTCTTCCCACCGTCGACGAAGCCGCTCGTGCGGAGCGGCGTTTCGGTCCAGCTGGGGTGTTCCGCCCGATGCCGAGCTTCTGGCGGGGCCGGGAGCAGCTCGCGATCCCAGCGCCGATTCAGCCCAGCGGTCCTCGTCCGAAGCACCTCGATGGCAAGGGGTCTGCTTCCGAAGCCACAGCTCGCGAGCTCGTCCGGCGCGACCTGCCGTACGGATCGATGATGGCGTACACCGCTGCGTTCGCCGAGGAAGGTCGAACGTGGCTAGTGAGCGCCGATGGCACCGTCGTCCCCTCGGATCGGGTACGTGCGTTTCGACCTTCCGCGTTTCGTGGGGTCGAACTCGGACCGGCGGACGGGTCCCCTTCGCTCCCGATCGGTTGGCCGCGAGTCGAGGCTGCGGTCTTCACCTTGCGCGACGATCCTGGATGCCGCTGCGACGATGCGGAGCCCGACTGCGGGTTGGCCGAGAGCTGCCTGGTCCAAACTTCCGAAACCGTTCCTGTCCGCGAGCCTCTGCCCGTGGGACGCGAAAAGCGGCTCGTGGGCGGTACGGAGTATTGGGTCATCGAGGACCGGACCATCCCTCGCCGACCGGCGTCTTCTCGGGAGACAGTGCGCCTGCTCCGCACGGAGGACGTCCGCGTTGCATTCGAACTCGATAAGCCTCCAGTTCCCATCGGGCTCGGTGAGAAGTGGATCGCATTCAGCATCTCGCGAGGCACCCTCGTTGCTTATGAGGGTGAGCGAGCGGTTTTTGCGACCTTGGCTTCGCCCGGCAAAGGGGGAGTTCCCCGCTCCGGGGGAGATTCTCTCGGCGATCGCACGACCCCGACCGGCGTGTTCCGCCTCCAGTTCAAGCATTGGACCGACGACATGAGTCCGGAGTCCGGCGAGCACCGGAGCTTTTGGATCGCCGAGGTTCCATTCGCGCAGTACTTCCAGCAGCCGTTCGCGATTCACGTGGCCTACTGGCACGAGAGCTTCGGTGAGCCCATGAGCGGCGGATGCATCAACGTTTCTCCACATGACGGCCATCGCTTGTTCGGCTTCACGGACCCGCCGCTTCCACCGGGATGGCACGGAGTGGGTGCATCGGCGTCGACGGGTCAAGGTACCGTCGTCTACGTCGAACGCTGACGGCCGTCGGTAGGCGGCGGCGGCCCCGGGCGCGCCTTCAATCAGGAGTTGTCGTCCAGGACGCGCGTCGCCTTCATCATCGGATGATCGGCGGCTTCGGAGGACGAAGGTGCGAAGGAAATTTCGAAGTGCTTGGGGGCGGGTTCACGGGGAGGCGAATGAAGAATCGGGCGCCTTTCCCGAGCTCGCTCTCCACGCGCACCGATCCTCCGTGCATTTGCACCAGGCGTCGGGTGATTGCGAGACCGAGACCGGTGCCGCTGCGCTGGGCACTGGGTCCTCCCGACTGCTGATACTCTTCGAAGATCCGCTGAAGCGCATCGCCGGGGATCCCGGGGCCCGTGTCCGACACCACCACCGAGACTTCCTTCTCGTCGTGGCTGACCACCACCCGCACGTCTCCGCGGGTGGTGAACTTGACCGCGTTTCCGACGACGTTACCGAGGATTTGGCGGACGCGACGAGCATCGACGTAGGCTTCGGAAGAGCCGGTTTCGGAGCTCAAGCTAATCTCGAGACCCTTCTGTTGAGCCGTGATTCTGGCTTCGGCAACGACATCCCGGGCGATCATCAGGACGTCGGCTCGCTGGCGGCTCAGGCGAAGCTCTCCAGACTCGATGGCGCTCAGGGCCAAGATGTCGTCGATCAGTGACCTGAGGTGCTCTCCGCTCGTGCGGACGATGGTGAGATTTTCCCGCGCCTCCTCGCTCAGGGGCCCGTCGACCTCGCTGAGCAGGACGTCCGCGAAGCCGAGAATAGCATTCAGAGGAGTGCGCAGTTCATGGCTCAACGCAGCCAGGAACTCGCTGCGGTCCCGATCGAAGGCGTTCGCTCCGGACAGATCCTGCCGGTATGCGCGCTCCGCGGCTTCGAAGCGTTCGAGGAGCAGATTGAACGAACTCGTGAGCCGCCCGACCTGGTCGATGGTGCGGACGGGGATCGGATCGCCTGCCGGCTCCCTGTCCTCCTCGGCCATCTTCACGATGCGTTCTCGGACGAAGAGGACGTCGGCATGAACGTCCCTGGCGAGAGCCCAGGCGACGAAGGCTGCCGTCGCCACGAGCAGCGCTGCGAAGGTCGCGACGGAGGTCACCAGAGAGCCCGTCGCGAAGGGCATGTCTGGAGCGCTGACCAGGACCACGACCTCCAAGTTG
>JBNKGC010000313.1:0-5446 GCA_050289625.1 Polyangiaceae bacterium
GCCGACGAGGCCAAGCACGTTCGCGAAGCCGAGGAGGCGGCGAAGAAGCAGGCGAAGCGTCCTGACTATGAGGTCGAGCAGGGCAAGTCCATCGCCTGTGCCCGCGGAATCGTCAAGGAGGGAGAGGCGATCACCGCGCTCGATTTCGTCAAGTCCAAGAAGGATGAGGCAGAAGGCCAACGACGTCTCGACGAGCTCGTTGCCAAGAAGTACGTGCGCTGCAACAAGCCGCCGAAGGGCTGACCCATGCCCCTGCGTGAGCAAGCCGTCGCAGACTTTGCGGCGATCACATCCGACACGTCGGGCGGCTTCGCTCACGACATCCTCGTCACGGACCCGAACGGCAACTCCGCGACGCTCGCCGGACTGAGCAACGACATCTCTCAGTCGATCAACCCCGACACTGGCATGCTGGTGTCGGGGCGCGCTGCAGACGTGGTGTTCGCTCGAGGGGCGTTCACTGCCGCCGGCCTCGACCAGCCGACTGGGGTGCAGGACACCAACCGCTACCCGTGGGTGGTGGAGTGGACCGGGCTCGACGGTCGCGCCTACAAGTTCAAGATCGCGGACGCTCTTCCCGATAGGGGAACCGGCGGCGTCCGCTGTGTGCTCGAAGCGATTGACTGACAGTGCCAACCCCACTGACGACCCTGATCGACAAGCTCGACACGAGCGAGATCATCAGGGACCAAATCGCAAGCATCCTCGTCGTGGAATCGGCGGAGCAGATGCGTCTGGCAGCCCTGGCGGCGAAGGACCCCGAGCGGTGGCGACTTCGCGTCTACACCGAACGTGCGACGCCTTGGCAGTCGTTTCGTGAGACACCGGACAGGAAGCAACTCGGTGGTGGCAGCGTCGACGCCTCACCCATCGTCAACGTCTGGTTCGACAACGAGTCGTTCGACGAGTCCGCGAGCGATATCCACTACCAGCAGCGCGCCGACGGCATCTTCAACGTCGACGTCTACGGCTATGGAATCGCCGAGACCAGCGGCAGCGGGCATCTCTCTGCAGACGAGGTGGCCGCACGAGAAGCGCAGCGTGCGATGCGCATCGTGCGCAACGTGATCATGAGCGCGCCGTACGCCTACCTCGGCTTGACGCGCGGCTCGCAGCAGCTCATCGAGAGGCGCTTCCCGCGGTCGATCACTGCTTTCCAGCCCGAAGAGGGAGCCGTGCCTGTGCAGCGGGTGCAGGGCATCCGCTTGGCGCTGAGTGTTTGGTTCCAGGAGTACGCGCCCGACTACGAGGGCGAGCTCCTCTCAGAAATGACCTTCCAGGTTCTGCGTGCCCCTGACGGACAGATGGTGCTCGCCGAATCCACATTCTTCACGGAGTAACCCATGATTGATGCAAGCGCCGTCGCGAGAGTCGTCGGCATCTCGGAAAAGTTCCAAGACTTGCGTGGGGGTGCGATTCAGTACCTGCCGCAACGAATCGCGGTCATCGCCCAAGGCGCCACCGCATCGACCTACTCGACCACGAAGAAGCGCGTCTCTTCCGGCAAGGAGGTCGGAGACACCTTCGGCTACGGTTCGTTGCTCCATCTCATCGTGGACGCGCTGCTGCCCACCAACGGGGACGGCGTTGGGAGCATCCCCGTTACTGTGTTCCCGCTGAACGATGCGGGCGCCGCCACGACCGCGGCTGGCGATATCACGCCTTCGGGAACCGCGGTGGAGACAGTCACGTACTGGCTGCGCGCCGGCGGAGTCCTGTCCGAGCCGTTCACGGTTACGAAGGGCGCGATCGTGGTCGCCGACGTCATCGACGCGATGGTCGCGGCGGGCAACGCTGTACTCAAGTTCCCCCTGATCCTCTCCAACAACGCCGATACCAACCTCGCAGCCACGGCAAAGTGGGCTGGTGCGACTGGGAACGACATCAAACTGGAAGTCCTCGGTGGCGAGGGGAATGGCGTGACGTTCGCGATCACGCAGCCCACCGGCGGCGCGACCAACCCCGACGTGCAGACGGCCCTCGACCAAATCGGAGACGTCTGGGAGACGCTCATCATCAACGGCTTGGACATCGCCGACACCACCACGTTGGACAAGTACACGACGTGGGGCGAAGGCCGCTGGACGCAGCCGCTACCGCGGCCTGCCATCGTCTTCACTGGCGTCACCATCGCGGCCCTGGCCTCGGCCTATGCGGTCAGCGACGCGCGCAAGACCGACCGCGTGAATGCTCAGTTGACCGACCCCGGCTCGCCCAACCTGCCCCAGGTGGTTGCTGCTCGCCAGCTCGTACGGATCGCGAAGCTCGCGCAGAACAACCCGCCCCACGACTACGGTTCGCAGAAAGCGACCGAGCTCATTCCAGGGACCGACGCGGAGCAGTGGAATTGGACGCAGCGCGATGCCGCGGTCAAGGCCGGTTCGTCCACCGTCATCTTCAAGGACGGAGTGGTCGAGATCAGCGACGTGGTGACCTTCTACCACCCCACCGGTGAGAACCCACCGGCATACCGGTACGTGGTCGACATCATCAAGCTGATGCAGATCATGTACAACCTGCAGCTCGAGTTCGCGAGCGACAAGTGGGATGGCAAGCCGCTGGTCCCCGACGACCAGCCCGTCACCAACCCCGAAGCTCGAAAGCCGAAGAACGCCAAGGGGGCGGCCGGGTTGATCATCGACTCGTTGGGCGACGCGGCCATCATCTCCGACCCCTCTGCTGCGAAGAAGACGCTCACCGCGACGATCAACGCGCAGAACCCGAAGCGTCTCGACCTGACCGGAACGCTGCAGCTGTCGGGCAACGTGAACATCATCGACATCCCGTTCAACTGGGGCTTCTACTTCGGCGGCATCGCTGCAGCAGCGTAACGCCTGAATCACCACTCAACTGAGGGGCGAGCGGCACCGAGTCGGTGACCGAGACGGATTCGCTCGCCCTGCCTTCAGCAAAGGACACGATCATGGGAGCAACAGGCGGACCGCTGCAAGAGATCGCAATCCGCGGGCGCACCTTCCCGGTGGCTGCGGACACGGAAGCGAATCGCAATCTAGGCGGCATGAGCAACGAGGTCTCACCGAACGGTGATGGCCGCACGGGTGCTGTCATCCAAGAGGTGATGAAGTGGAGCGTGAAGAGCGTGAACGTTCGCATCGACGACGATCGCGGTGACCAGGAGTTCCTTCAGGCGCGGGCGGACTCAGCGGAGCTCGTTCCGATCGAAGTCACGTTCCCGCGGGGGGTGGTCTACGCGGGCAAAGGCACCATCGAGGGCGAGATCGAATTCAACTCGAAGCAGGCAGTCGCCACGATCACGTTGGCAGGGCCCGGGAAGCTGGAGCAGCAATGAGCGAAGAAGCTGAGATCGTCGTATCGACGGTCGACGAGAAGCCTGTCGTTGCCAAGGAGGTGGCGGAGGCTGAGTTCGAACGCTGGGCTCGTGGCATGGACCTCACGGAGGATATCCGAGAGGACTACTTCGAAGGTGACGACCTCAAGAGCTTGCAGGCTACGAAGCGGACCGTGCTCAACGCGATGATGTGCGGAAGCCTCGTCGTGGACTCTGATGACCAACTGGTGTTCACGCCCAAGCTCGGCAACAAGGAACCCATCACCTTCCCAGAGCCAGACGGCAAGACCTTGCTCGAGCTGGATCTGGTGAAGAAGGGGCACGACGTGAAGAAGCGCTTCAAACTCCTCGGCGGGTGGACTGGTGCCGGAGAGACCCGGTTCACCAACTTGAAGCGGCGAGACCTCAACGTCTGCCTGGCGATTCTGACGCTTTTTTTGGGATGAAGGTCGCCACCCCGCTCGTTCGGGGCGGCGACGACTGGTTCTGGTATCCCGAGTTCAGCACGTACCGAGAGCAGCACACAGTGCTTCCGGTTTACACGGAGATGATGCTCCAGATCACGTCGGACTACTCAGGGTTGCCTGACGTTCTGACGCTCACGATGAGCCGGATTCGCTGGTTCTACAATGGGATACGCGCCGCTCTGAAGAAGGCGACGGCGCCACCCAAGAAGTAACCCAATGGCAGGACGCTTCAGCGTCGAGGCCATCTTTGCAGCAACGGACCGCTTCTCGCGTCCTGTTGCGCGGATGGCGTCGATGACAGACCGGTTCACGCGGCGGATGGAGAGATCCATGCGCAGCCTGCGCCGTTCTACCGCGAGCGTCGCCAGTGGGCTGAAGGTCGCGGGCAAGACGGCGGCGGCGCTGGCCATCCCCGTCGGCATCGTGGCGGCGAAGATCGGCAAGACGGGGGCGGACTTCGAGGAGGCGATCACCGCGGTGGGCGCCGTCGGCCTCAAGACGCGCGACCAGATCGCGAACCTCGAAGCCGAAGCGTTGCGGCTCGGTTCAACGACGAAGTTCACGGCGACCGAAGCCGCCAATGCCATGGAGATCATGGCGAAAGCTGGCTTCACCAACAAGGAGATCCTTGCTGGCGTAGGTGGCGTCCTGAACGCAGCGGCGGCCTCCGGTCTCGAGATGGGAGAGGTCGCCGACCACGTTTCAAACGTGCTGAAGGGAATGGGGCTCGCCGCGAGCGATGCGTCCCGTGTCGCAGACGTCCTCGCGCTAGCCTCGTCTCGCACGAACAGTTCGATCGGCACGCTCGGCGAGTCGATGCGGAACGTCGCGTCGACGGCGCGCCAGCTCGGCGTTCCGCTGGAGGAGGTCGTCGCCGGCGTGGCTCTGCTTCAGGATGTCGGCCTCGACGCCTCTGTCGCCGGGTCGGCGATGAACACGATGCTGACGAAGCTCGCCGCGCCCACGGCGGGAATGCAGAAACAGCTCAAAAAGCTCGGTGTCGCTTTCAAGGACGACACCGGCAACATGCTTCCCTTCACGGAGGTGCTCGCCAACATATCCAAAGCCGCGAAGGGCGCCGGCGGCAACATGGATCAGGTCGCCCTGCTTGCGGATCTCGTTGGGCTGCGTGGACAGAAGGCGGCGGCGAACCTGAAGGATCTGTTCGAAGCGGGCAAGCTCCAGAGTCTCACGACAGAGCTACAGAACGCCGAGGGCGCGGCTGAAAAGATGGCGCAGCTCAGGATGCAGAACCTGAAGGGCGACCTCACGTTGCTCGGGTCTGCGGTGGATGGCTTGAGCGTGGCTCTCTTCAACACCGAGGCGGGCCCCATGCGCGACTTCGTGCAGTCGATCACGAAGTTCGTCGGGGACAACCAGAACGACATCGTTGGTTGGTTCCAGGACGCCATGGGCGCCGCGCGCGAGTTCGGCATCATCCTGAAGGACAACTTCCTGCCTGTCGTGGAGCCGTTGGCGGAAGCGTTCCGGGAGATGATGACCAGCGAGGATCCGGCGGTTGCGCGGCAGTGGGCGGGAACGTTCAAGAGCCTGGCCGCGAACCTCGGGAAGTTGCTCGGCGTGACAGTGATGGTTGGCGCGGCTTTCGCTACGCTGACGGTCGCAGTCGGGGTGGCCGTGAACTCGCTGGTTTCCGGTACGATCGGCG
>JBNKGC010000314.1:0-5384 GCA_050289625.1 Polyangiaceae bacterium
GGCCACACGCACGCCGTCGACCAGAAATTGATGCGTGTGACTCGCCGGTGAGCTCACCTCTCCGAGGTCTTCCGCTTGAACCAGAGTTTTTTGGTAGAACTCGAGAATCCTCTCAGGGCTTTCGCTCGTGCGATAGCGCGCCATACCGCCATCCGAATTCCCCAGCGCCGCATCGAGTTTCACACCCGCGGGGAGGGGAACCTCGGTGGGCCAGGTGCCGGGAAGGCCCGCCGTCGATCCCAGGGGAAGCTCGCCAGACCCGTCGTCCTTCGTCTCGGCGGACAGCCCGTCGACGGACGGCTTCACGCCGAGCTCTTTGCCCGTCCGCGTCTCGACCACCGCATCGCCCGTGTAACCCTCGATCTCCTCCTCGTCGCACCCAGCAAGGGTCAGCACGGCGACGCCCGCGCAGAGGGTTCCGAAGAGCCACGACGTCGTACAACGATCGATCATCTTTTACTCCAGATCTGCGCCGCACAGGGGCGGGCGGATTTCACACTAGCTCCTTCCTACCATCGTGGCGCCCGCGCCGGCACCCTGCTCGGAACGAACTTCGGTCGAGGGGCCGTTCACTCGCGTTCCCTGAGCAAGGCAAGAAGCCGCCCTCGCGTTTTTTGGCGACTGAGCACATCGAGGAGCGCGTCATCGGTGGTCAGCTGCGCCACCGCGGCGAGTGCTTGGAGGTGCGCGGTCGCGTTCGTCGGCGGCGAGATCAGGAGAAAGACCAGTCGGAGTGGCACACCGTCGGGCGTCGGCTCGTCGAGTCGGTTCGGCACGCTGGCCAGAAACCCCATCGTGCGGGTGGCACTCGGATGATAGAGGTGCGGCACGGTGACTCCCGAACCGATCGCCGTCGACATCCCCGCCTCTCGATCGAGGATTTCCGAGACGGCTTGCTCGCGATCCAGCTCGGGCACCAGGGGCCGCGCGAGGTCGACCAGCGCCGCGACGACGCCTTCATACGTGAGCCCGCGGTCGTCGAGAATGGCTCCGTCACGGACTAGGTGAGAAAGACCGGGTACGCGACGGCGGAACACGACGGCCCACTTCGCATCTTCGGAAGGTGGCACGTCCACGGTCACGGAGTGCCCGTCCCCCGACGTCATGAGAACTCGGTGCTGCGTGCCGAAGCGCCGCAGATCTTCCGCGTCACCCACCTCCAGAGTTTCGATGGCAAACTCGCCGCTCGCCACACGGGCCGCGGCTTCGGTCACCTCCGGCAAGTCGGTCCAAATGCGACGCCCGGGCTCGGAATCGCCCGCTTCTCCTTCGCCGCCCCAGCGATAGCAGGCAGCTTCACCCACCACGGGGATCCACGCGTTGCAAATCGCGCGGTTGTCCCGATCGCTCGTCGAAAGAGTGATCACACCTTCGACGTCGTTCGTCGACAGGTTCGGGATGGAGTGCGGTTCGAACGGGTCAGCTTCAAACGCAGCCGGCTCGTGCAGAGAGTCGGCTGATCCGCGAGATCTGTTGTCGGACACCGGGAGACGCAGCCCCGGCCGATGGGCGATCACGAGCGAACGGATCCCTGCCTTGCGCAGGCATCGATGCAGCGCGATGCAGAGATCCGGCTCTCCGATCAAGAGCCAAATGCCCCGCACCGGCCGCTTCAGGCCCAAGAGTTTCGCCAGAAGCGGCGCCGTCAGACCCTGCAACAAGACCGTGGTCGCGATCACGGAATAGGTGAGCGTTTCCAGATAGCGAGCGCCGGCAAACCCTGCCTTGGTGAGACGGAGAGCGAGCAAGGACGCCATCGAAGCCGCGACGATTCCGCGAGGTGCGAGCCAGGACAGAAACACGCGCTCGCGCCAACTGAAGCGGCTTCCGACCGTCGAAAGCCACACGTCGAGCGGGCGAATCACCAGAAGCACGACGAACAAGAAGAGCGCCAGCCGTCCCTTGTCGGAAGCGAACTCGGCAAGGTCGAGCTTCGCGGCCAGAAGCACGAAGACGAGCCCGACCGCCATCTCGGTCAACTCGAGCTTGAAACGCTTGAGGATCTTTACCTCGGGCACGTCGAGAACGTTGACGACGAAGCCTGCGACGATCACGGCGAGAACTCCCGACTCGTAAAGGACCGCGTTGGAGGCGCCGTAGGCGAGCAGTGCAGTCGCCAGAACGACGATGTTCGACTGGTCCGCCGGGATCCACCGCCTCTTCAGTAGCAAGCCGAGCAAGAGACCGGCTGCCGCACCAATTCCAGCGCCCACGACGAAGCGCGAAGCGAAACGCAGGACTGGCCCCAAGGCGGATTCGTCAGCCGACGAGGCGATCCACTCGTAGCAGAGCACCGCGATGAACACCCCCACCACGTCCACCAGGACTCCCTCCCAGTAGAGGACGTGGTGGAGACGGGCGCGCACACCGATCCGTCGGAGCAGGGGTGACACGACGGTGGGCCCCGTCACGATGACGAGACTTCCCGCGATCAGCGAAAGTTCGGGACCGAGCTCCGGGAAGATCCAGTACACGGCCCACGCCGTACCGACCCAGGTGACTGCGACCCCCAGGGTGAGCATGCGCACGATCACCCGCGGTTCACGGCGGAATCCCGTCAGATCGAGGGTCAGTCCGCCCTCGAAGAGGATCACGGCGACGGCGAGGGCGACGACGGTCTCGAGGGCGCTGCCGAGGACCCCTGGTTGGATCAACCCGAGCCCCTCCGGTCCGAGCACGACGCCACCGACGAGGAGCAAGGCGATCGACGGCACACCCAGGCGATGCGCCAAGGCGATCAGAACGACCCCCACGCCAGCGGCTGTGCACAGGGTGACGGTCACGGCATGGGGATCCATCCCGCCGACAATAGCAGGGTGCTGAAAGGCACCCTGCTATGAAGGACATCGGTGCCCGCGCAGACCGACTGGATCCGGGATGATCCGGAACGACGCCGAGTGGATCCTTCCAGGGGTCGAATCGCGAAATCTAGGTGACGAGTGAACGATCGGTGCGCACCCGAGCCACTCGAGCACCTGGGTCGCCGTACCGACTCACCACACTGGTGCCTCGGCACTCAAAAACGATTAGCCTTCGAGCTATGACCATGGCGGCTCCACCACTCGATGCGGCTCGCGCACGCTACCTGCGCCGGCCGGAGCGCATCGTTTTCCCGGAAGAGGCCGAAGTGCCCGAGACGCAGCTCCATCTCGAACTCCGCACCCTGCTCTACCACCTGATGCAGGACTACGTTGGCAAGCTGGCGACAGTCAGCTCGGACCAGTTCGTCTACTGGGCGGCCGACGACCCTTCGCAGTGCCTCGCGCCCGATGTAGCGGTCCGTCGTGGTGCTAGCAATGAGCTCATCCGCACGTGGAAGACGTGGGAGCGCGGCGCACCGGAAGTGGCGGTCGAGATCGTCAGTGATTCAGACGCGAGTGATGCCGCTTGGGAAGACAAACTGAATCGCTATCGCAGGCTGGGGGTCATGGAGCTCGTTCGCTTCGATCCAGAGGCGAGGGGGGTCCCCTTGCGTGTGTGGGACCGAGTGGACGACGACTTGACAGAACGCGTCGTGGATTCGGGCACCGCTCCTTCCGTCATCCTCCCGCTCACCTGGGTGGTTGCTCCGGCGGATGGGATCCCAAAAGCGCTCCGCATGACCTCGGGCGATGCGTCTGCGCCCCTCGTCCCAACGCGACTAGAAGCACGCCGTGCGGAGGAGCAGGCACGCCGTACGGAGGAGCAAGCACGCCGCACGGAGGAGCAAGCGCGGCGCGCCGCGGAACGGCGCATCGCCGAGCTCGAAGCGGAGCTTGCCAAGAAGTCGGAGTAGGCGGCGCGGTAGAGCGGACGACATGAATCGCTGCGCTGCCCAGGACCCCCCGGTTGGATCAGTCCAACCCGCGGGACCGCGGATGGGTAACGAACTCCTCAGGTCCTCAGGGCAGAAGGGAGCGCTCGAAGAAGCCCGCGAGCTTCTCCCGATAGAGCTTCGGAGCTGCCTTTGCATAGGCTCCATGGCCCGCCCCGGGCACGTCGAGCCACTCCTTGGGTTCGCCGGCTCGCTCGTAGAGTCGGCGCACGAGCTCCCGAGGGACAGCCCAGTCCTCACTGCCGTGCAGCGCAAGAAAAGGTCGCGGAGCTAGCCGTGAGACGACGTCGTCACTCGGTGTCTCTTCCGTGGGAACGTCGAACCACCACATGGCAGCGCGCGCTCCCAAAAGACTTATCCCTGCCCTTCCCGGATACTCGTAGCGCGCCTGGTCCATGACGTTGCCCGGAGACCCCGCCACCGCGACGGCTCGGATCCGTTCGTCGGAAGCCGCCACTTGAACGAGATCGTAACCGCCGTAGGAAAATCCGAACGCGCCGATACGCTCTGGCGCCACTTCCTCCCGCGCCACCAGATAATCCACCGCGCCGCTGATCGCGCGGCGGTTGATCCCGCCGAAGTTCACCTTGCCCCCACTCTCCCCGTGACCGGGCAGGTCGAAGGAGAGGACCGAA
This sequence comes from Polyangiaceae bacterium, assembly GCA_050289625.1. Taxonomy (GTDB): domain Bacteria; phylum Myxococcota_A; class Polyangia; order Polyangiales; family Polyangiaceae; genus NIC37A-2. Next base: position 4,450 of record JBNKGC010000314.1, read on the forward strand.
AAGCCCGCGTCAGCGAGCAGGCGCATCTCAGCCCGCAGGGTCTCTCGGTGCCCACCACTTCCGTGGACCAGGAGCACTCCCGCGCCGTTTTTCCCTGGAACGAACCATCCGCGCACCACTACGGAGTCGACAGACCATTCGGCTTCGACCAACCCTGGAAAGAGCTGCCGCTCATGATCGCTGTCGAAGCGCGTCGGCTTGGCGGCGAGTGCCGAGTACTCATAGCGGAAAGCGGCAACGGCTGGCCACGCCGCGACGCCACACAGCGCGAGCAGAGCGCCGAGACCAAGCCCCATTCGTATTCGCTTTCGGTGTCCCGCCGCGCGACGACGGGCGGCGTTCATCAACATGTAGCGAGCATCGCTTGCGATGATCGAGCAAACAAGAGCGGCACGGGTGAGGAGGGGCCTCCCGCAGCCATTTTGGCCCTCTCCGCCGTGGGGGCAAAACGGTGGAGGGGCAATCAACGCCCCCTCGGTCGAGGCGGCGAGTCTGATAGAGTTCGCCGCGTGCGCTTCCTGCTCTTCCTGATCGGCGTCGCCACGGTCGGCTGCCTCGGGCGAACCGAGCTGTCGACGGACACCGATTCCTCCGAGGCTGCGGATCTCAGTGATCCGCCGGCCGGTGACTCCGGCGGCGCGAAGGGCGCAGGCGGCTCCGATGCCGGCGGAGGGAGCAGCACAGGCGGCTCCGATGCCGGCGGCGGGAGCAGCGCAGGCGGCGGAGGGGCATCGGGAGGCTCCCCACCGGCGGCCGGTGGCGTCGGTGGGACAGGCGGCGCTCCCGGGGCAGGTGGAACGGGCGGCTCGGGCGGCGGCTCTTCGGGGGGAACGGCAGGTGTGGGCGGGTCCAGTGGTTCCGGCGGCGTCAGCGGTTCGGGGGGCTCCGGGGGCATAGGCGGGTCCGATGGCTCGGGCGGCTCCGGTGGGGTCACC
>JBNKGC010000315.1:0-5353 GCA_050289625.1 Polyangiaceae bacterium
CAGATCGCGAGCCCCCGCAGATCCTGAAAAATCTCCGGAACGTAGCGGGGCGGCCGGACGACGCCTTCGTGGGCGCGTGCCTCGAGCACCGGAATGTCTTCGAGAGCCACCTTGCCGACGAAAAGCCAACGGATCAGCTCGGGTCGCCCCTGATTGATGGCGGCGTGGAGGAAGTTGTAGTTCGAGACGATCCCCTTCATGTAGACGATGTCCTTCGTGAAGGGGGCTCCTCCCCCCAAAACACCTCCCCGAAAGATCCGCTGGGTGTTCCAGAAGCAAACGTCTTCCGCGTAGCCCTCCGTCCGGAACCACTCGAACACGTCGTAGAAGCTTGCTCCCGACTCAGCCTTTTCGACGGCGAGCACGCGATTGTTCAGGCGATGGGCTCGCGCTGGATGGCTCGTGAGCGTGAGCACCTCGAGAAGTGCCGCCAGCCCCTCCTGGGTCGCTGCGGTACGCGGCGGACCCTTGGCGAGCCAGCGGGACACGGGCTGACGTTGGCCGTTGAGACTCGTTCCCACGTGCGCCCAGCCCTCGTGCACCTCGAGGATTCGCAGATCTTCCCGGCTGAAGCGAGCGCCGGCGCGCACCTTGACGTAGTCGCTTCCTGCTGCAGCATCCGCTGCGATGCCATCATCGACGATGACCCGAATCTTTCGGTCGCCGAAGACTTCGGCGAGTCGCTCGTTGAGCACGACCACCGCTTCCTCGGCGCCGATGTCCCGCTTCGGAATGGGACCGAGCAGCGAGTCATCGAGCTGCGTGAGGATCTCGTACATGTCGTGAGCCACTTCGCTCACCGTCGTCGAACCGTCTGCAAATCGATCGGCGGCCGAACCGTAGAGCTCGCGGGACAGCTCGTAGAACCTCTTCGTCCCACGCGCTTCCAGCATTTCGACGACCAAACGGTACTCGCGAGCCGTCGCTTCGAGGATGTCGGCGATGGCGTCTTCCTTCCCGAGGATTCGCCGCACGTCCCTTTCGATTTCACGGAGCTCGGCCTTCTTGACACGAGGATCGAAACTCAGCGGGTTGTCGGCGTAATCGATCGGCGGGAGCTCCTTGAAGCCCGATTCACGAAACTGGTCGAGCACGCGCGAACTCCACTTCACGCCTTCCAGCACGCGGATGGGCTGCTGTGCCTCCACGATGCGCTGCGCCAGCGCGGCGACCTTTTCCTTGTAGGAGCGCCACGGCTCCGAGGGACTGTCGGAGTCGGGCACCACGGTCAGTTCTTTGGAGGCCATGTCGCTTTCCGTTCTGTCACCGGAAACTCGCCCCGGCCAGAGCAGGACGCCGCCTCACCCGCTTTTCTTGCTCATTGCGGAGCTCTTCGGCGGGATGTGTTCCTTGGACAAGTACGATCTGCCCGGGTCGACCACGAATCGACCTCGAATCGCCTCGCGGCCGAGCAGCATCGGAAACCCCATCGCGCTGCGTGGACTCAGAGAAAGCTCGACGTTCCAGGTGTGCCCATGCAGGGACACGGGAGTTCTGATCACGGGACGGCGCTGGCGATGCCCGTTCGAGCTGGTAATCCAGCGCAGCTCGTGGAGCGGCACCTCACAGGGTGCGCCTTCGGTTCGGTGTAGACGCCCCTTGCGCTTGCCACCGCCCAGCACGAAGCGGACGAACCTTTGCCCTTCGCGCTCGACGATCTCGATACCTTCGGCGTGCAGGGAGGAGCTGCGCGCCCCAGTGTCGACCTTGGCCTTGACCGCCGCCACGCCCAGGTCCGGCAGACAGATCCATTCGCGCCACCCCAGGCTCGGTCGAGGGGCCCGTGGGGCCTTGGCGCTCCGCACCTTGGCCTCCGTCAAGGTTTGTCCTCGTCGTCCCGCTTCGGGGCGGAGATCAGGTCCTCACGGTGCAGCCGACCCACCTTGGGGGCGCGCCGCTTTCGCGAGCGCTCGGGCACCAAATCGGCCATCGCGCTGACTTTTCCGAAGCAAAGCAGCCGGTCCCCCGGTTCGAGCACTCGCTCCGGATCCGGGTTGGGAATCACCTTTCCGCCGCGATGCAGCGACAGCACGTTCACGTCCCGTTTCTTGAGACCGCTGTCCCGAATCGCCTTCCCGACGAGCTCGGCCCCCTCCGGAATCATGAGTTCGGCCACGTCGTAGCCTCGACTCACGGTGAGTCGCTGCCGAATGTCGAGTTCCGGGAACTTCACTTGGGCCTTGACGTACTCGATAATGGCCCCAGCCACGTCGAGACCCGTCGCCGTCTCGATCCCTTCGAGGCCCGGTGAGGAATTGACCTCCATGATCTGCGGCCCATCCTTGCCCTCGAGTAGGTCCACGCCCGCGACGCGAAGACCCATGATTTGCGCCGCACGGACTGCGGTTTCCCCGTAGTCGTCCGGGAGCTCGATGCCTTCGGTGCGGCCGCCACGATGCACGTTGCTGCGAAACTCCTGCCCCTGGGCGACGCGCCGCATGGCCGCCACGACCCGATCGCCCACGACGATGGCACGGATGTCACGCCCACGACTCTCGGAAACGAACTTCTGCACGAGCACGTTTTGCCTCGTACTGTGAAGCGTCTCGATGATCGCTTCGGCCACCTTGTTCGATTCGGCCAGAATGACGCCCACCCCCTGCGTTCCTTCGAGTAGTTTGATGATGACGGGCGCTCCTCCGATGCGTTCGATGGCCGGGAGGATGTCGCGCTTGTCCTTGACGAAGGCCGTCGGTGGCATGCCGATCGAGTGGCGACTCAGGATTTGCAGGCTGCGCAGCTTGTCGCGCGAGTTCGTGATGCCGAGCGAGGAGTTCGGCGAGAACACCCCCTTCTGCTCGAACTGCCGCACCACGGCCGTCCCGAAATAGGTAATCGAGGCGCCGATGCGAGGCACGATCGCATCGTAAGTGCTGAGTCGCTTGGAACGAAAATACAGCTCCGGTGCCCCCCGACGCACGTCGATGGCGAACTTGAGCGTGTTCAGAACCTTGACCTGAAACCCGTGCTTCTCGGCCGCAGCGCGCAGGCGAAGCGTCGAGTAGGAACGGGGGCTGCAGGAGAGAATTGCGAGCTTCATGCGTGGTCCTGTGGTGAGCCTTGGCGGAACATCGTGCCAGCCTGAAACGCCGCCGCAACATGCTTTCTCGCTGTACGTCGACGTAGGGATCTTTCGAGCCGTGGCCCTGCATTCCTGCGAGGGAGCATGTTACGGGAACCGACCGATGTCGCCAGTACTCGTCCTCGTCTGTTCCTCCATCCTCTGGGGGCTCACTTGGTGGCCTCTGAAGGGGCTCCACGCTCGCGGCGTCGACGGCATCCCCCTCATCCTGGTGGGCTACGGCACGGTCGCCGTTTGCTCGCTCCCGCTCTTGTGGAAGACGCGCCGGGCCTGGCTTTCTCACAAGCGCATGATGACGGCGATCGCCGCTCTCGGCGGTGTCGCCAACCTGAGCTTCGCCAGCGCGCTCGTCTACGGCGACGTCGTCCGGGTGATGGTGTTGTTCTACCTGCTGCCGCTCTGGGGCGTGGTTGGCGGGCGCGTGTTTTTGGGCGAACAAATCGATCGAGTGCGAGCACTGACGATGGTGCTTGCGTTGAGCGGAGCGTTCCTCGTTCTCGGCGGACCCGCCATGTTCGACACGCCCCCGACGTTCATCGACTTCATCGCGCTACTCTCGGGCTTCGCGTTTGCGATGAACAACATCTGCTTCCGGGCGAGTCAGGACCTTCCAGTGCCGAGCAAGGTGCCGGCCATGTTCGTAGGCTGCGCGGCTTGTGCCACCTTTCTGCTCGCGGCTGGCGTACAACCCTTCCCGACCGAGGTGGCACCCGTGACCTGGGGATTGGTCGTCGCGTTCGGTCTGGGGGTACTCGTGGCCACCCTGGGCACGCAATTCGGAGTCACCCACCTCGAGGCGGGCAAATCGTCGATCATCATGATTCTCGAACTGCTCAGCGCAGCCGTTTCGGCTGCGATCATCGGCAGAGAGCTGCTCTCCCCCCTCGAGATGGTGGGCGGCATCTTCATCGTGGGCGCCTCGCTCCTGGAGGCGCGTTCGGGTGCGCCCGTTCCCGAGCCGGCCCCACAGACCCCGTAGGTGGATCCTCCGGCCGGTCACCAGCGAATCGCCAACAGCCAGAGGACCAGCAAGACCGCTTGCCGCGGAAACCTCGTTCGAATTACTATGCGCCCCCATGAAGCTTCCCGAACGTGTAGCTCTTCTTCTGGCAGGTGCTACCCTCGCCACCGCAGCTTGTTCCAGCAACGACAGCGCGAACTCCGGCGGCACGAGTTCAGGCGGCACGAGTTCGGGCGGCACTAGTTCGGGCGGCACTAGTTCGGGCGGCACGAGTAGCGGAGGCTCCACCACGGGCGGCTCGGGAGGCTCCTCCACCACGGGTGGTTCGAGCAGCGGAGGCTCCGGCGGAAGCGCGTCGGGCGGCGCCGATACCGGCGGCTCGGGCGGCGCCGAAATGGGCGGCATGGGCGGCTTGAACGAGATGGGCGGCATGGGCGGCTTGCACGAGATGGGCGGCATGGGAGGGAGCGATCCCGGTTCCCTGTGCCCCGCGACCACCGCCGACGCCACGTGCGTCTGCACCTCGGAGCTCCTTGGTTCAGGGGGCCTCGGCGGCGCCCCGAACCCGGGTGGCGACGTTTGCTTCAACTACCCTGCCGCCTGCGGTGACATCACGAACTTCGAACTGACCTTGGGGACGGATGCCGGCGAAACGCTCTCCGCATCCGGCCCGGCCAACCTCGTCGTCGGTCTGGGCGGGGACGATACGTTGCCGAGCGATTACGGCGACGACTGCTACGTCGGAGGCCCCGGGGACGATCGATTGGCGCAAAGCTTCGAGTACAGCACGCACATCATGATGGGTGGTCCGGGCTCCGACACCTTCGCATTGGTTCACCCGTTCCAGAACGAAGTCACGATCGTCGACATGGAGGCCGACGACACGGTGGCCTTGAATTGGACGAATTTCGCCCGCGCTGCGGGGACCGCTGGAGCTCCCCTCGGGAACGCCATCGAGGCCATCGAAGCCTTCAACGCGGGCGAGCCGAGCACGGCGAGCACCCGCATCATCTACGACCCGACCGACGGCGAGCTGTGGTGGGAAGATGGTGAGGTCTCCCACCACTTCGCCACGATCGAAAACCACGAAAACTACGAGTTCGACCCCGCCGACTTCGTCTGGGAGTAGTTCGGGCACCAACGGCGGTCCCCCCGGCGGCGCACCATAACGCCCGCGTGTCCACGGCCCGTGCGAGCCGCACGCCGTTTCGGTTCAGGTGCGGTGCGTTTCAGCGCTCGAACATCTCGCGCAAAGGGATGTGCGTTCGATCGACTGGCAACGCCGTGGCGTGCCGGTGAAACGGAAAGCT
>JBNKGC010000316.1:0-5318 GCA_050289625.1 Polyangiaceae bacterium
CGCCTCGTCACTCCTCAGGCTTCGCCTTCGCGTGCCTCGGGTTGTTCCGTCCTGCACGGTTTGGGGTGGGACCCTGCCGCGAAGCCGTTTTGGGGTGGGACCCTGCCGCGAACCGGTCGGGCGGGGCCCGTGGTGGCCGGAGCACCATGCACGCGCCGGGATCTGGCCTAGCGGACGAAAGCGGGCACGCGCACCCAGTTCACGCCGCCCCGGTTGTCGTGAACGACGGCCCAGATCCGCAAAGGGCCCGGCTCTTTCGGCGCATAGAAGTCGGTGCCGAAGTCGTCGTTCCACCCGGTGTTAGCGTCGTTCAGCAGTCGTACCCCCTGCCCTCGGACGTCCCCGCGGTCGACCAGGTAGTTGATCCACAGGCTCTCCTCGAGATCCCGACCGAAGGCGGCGATGGCGACCGTGTCCGGCTCGGCACTTGCGCGATCCACGATGGGTCGAATGTCGATCTCGGGACAGCTTGGATCGCCGTCGTCCTCGCACGTGTCGATGCAGGCAAATCCCTCGGTACATTCGGTGAGGACCGTTTCGTCGCCTTGAGTAGCGACGCAGTCAGTGCCAATGCAGTCCACCTCGACCTCTTGTCCAGCGACCTGAAACCCCTGAACGATGGGGTTTTCGTTGGAGAAGTCATCGTAAGCGTAGATGGTGCTGTAGCCCACGATGTAGTCGTCAGGACCGAGCTTCTTGCCGTCCTCGTCGAGGCAATCGGGCATGGGGAATGCTCCCGGCTCGTCGGGAACGTCTGCAAGCCCGGTGGGATCGAGCTGACCTGTGCACACTCCGAAAAACACGAAAGCCGTTCCGAAGGGGGGCTGCGCCGGATCTTGGATGACGGGGCGCACGATGTTGTCGGGAAGAGTGATGTCGAACTGATCGGCACCCAGTCCGTCGGCTCCGAGAACGCAGTCGCCCTCCGCGTCACACTGCTTGTAGTTCTCGGCGAAGAAGGCTTCGGGGCTCTCCGAAGCGATCGCCGCCTCCGCGAACCGTGCGACACACCCCGAGAACAGGTCGGCTGGTGGATCGTAGCACCCCTTCAGCCAGAAGGTTTGAACAGGCTGCGGGCTCTCCTCGGTGCCGTTCTCCCACAACAGGGACAGACGCACGGTTTCCCCAGGGCGGGCGTAGGGCAGGTCCTTCTGCACTCCGAGGACACGCAGGTTCGTGACCTGCGCAGGACTCTCGAGCTCCGGCCCGCAACCGATCGCCCCGAGGGCGAACGCCGCCGTCAGGCTGAAGCAAGTCAGTCGGGAGATCGTCGATGCACGACTCTCGATTTTCGAGCCCACCGGAAGCGGTGGCGGTGGCGATGGCGAAGCGCCCCGGTGCATCATCAGAACTCTCCTCGAACGCCGATGCTGGGGATGATCGGCAGACCCGTCTGAAACGTCTGCTGGCTGAAGTTGTAGTTGTACAAAAGCGTCTCGTCGGCCGCGTTGTTGTAGACGTTCTGTACGTCCAGGTAGGCGTTCAGACGCCACGCCCGGAACTGCCAACGCTTGTCTACGCGCACGTCGAGCTGGTGGAACAGCGGCAAGCGCTCGCTGAACAGCTCTCCTTCCAGAGGTGCGTACGCTCCGGCGTCCGCGACGAAGAGTGCTGGCAGACTCGGTGGCCGCACAACGGGAGTATCGAGGGGGCCGGAGACCACGCGGAATCGCGCGCCGAACTCCCAGCCACGACCCAACCGGTAGCTCCCCAAAATGATCAGGTTGTGCGTCTGATCGAACTGGAAGGGTCGCTCTTCGTCATCGGGCGCGTCCTTCCGCACGCTCTGCGAGAGCGTGTAGGTGAGCCACCCGAAGAACCGCGCGTCGGGGCGGTATTTCAGGAGAGTCTCCATGCCGATGACATGCCCGCTCCCCAGATTGTTGTACTCGTAGGAGCCGAACGCGTTCGGGCCACGGCTGACCAGGTTGGTCAGATCCTTGTAGAACCCCTCGACGCTGAGCTGGACCTGCTTCGTGAGATCTTGCTCGAAGCCGAGCGAGTAGTGCACCGCGCGGTTCGATTCCAGACCCGGCGTCCCGAACACGGGATCCGTTTCCTGGAACTGCGGCGGCTGCTGGTAGACGCCGACGCCACCCTTGATGGTGGTTCCGAGGGGGCGGCCGCCCCAGAAACCGTCTTCGGGCAGAACCAGGGCATAGCGAGCATTCAGGCGAGGACTGAAGTCGGTGCCACCGCTGTCCTGGGCATGGTCCAGGCGCGCCCCCGGTACCACGCGGAGGCGCCGCGTCGGCTGCAACTCGAGATCGGTGTACCAGCCGGGGCGGAAGCTGAAGCCCGTATTGACGGTTTCGAGCGGTTGCCGGGTCACGAAGGGACCCGGATCGGGCTCACCCGGACGCGGCGGCGGTGGTGCACGAACGGTGACGTCGAACGGCCCCCCGAGGAAGTCGATCCCAACGTTCAGACGCGCCGTGTCGGTGACCTGAAAGCCGAACTCGCTCCGAAAATTGATGGGAACGATGTCGAGCTCGAAAAGGAAATTGCCTCCGAGACTGAAGTCGATCAGCGTGTGCCCTGCCGAGAGCATCGCGTCGAGGGAGACGTCGTCCGTGAGAGCCTTCTGGTAGAGGGCCTGCGCGCGGTAAAAGCTGGTGCCGAAGCGAAGGCTCCCGCCAAAGGCAGGATCTTGCGCTGCAGGCTCGTTGAAGATCGCCTCGAAACGATCGTTCGATCCGTAGAAGCGAAGGCTCAGTTTGTCGTCCGGGCTTTTGTAGCGATCGACGATGACCTGGTAGTCGTAGTAGACCGGCGCGGAGGTCACACTGGAGCCCGCCTCCTCGAGGACCGGACTGAGCCAAGCGTCGATCCAGCTCCGCCGGCCGCCGATCGCGAAACTCCAGTCTTCTCCGAGCGGGCCCTGCGCCAAAAAGCGCGTGTCGATCAGATCAACCTGGGCCATGCCGTGGAAACACCCCGTTCGGGGTCTGCCCTGGTCGTCTGTGAGAATCGTCCCGTAGTCGCCGTAGCACTCGGTGTTTGGCGAACGCAGGCCGACGTCGATGACGCCGCCCATCAGCCGTCCGTAGCGAACCGAGAAATTTCCCGGGTAGAAGTCGATCTTGTCGAGCAGCTCCGTCGGGACGACGCTCGTGAGGCCACCGAAGTGGTAGATCAAGGGAACGTTCGTTCCATCGACGAACGTCTCCGTGTCTTCCGGCGCGGAACCCCGAATGATGAGAAGCCCGGCCAAGCCCGGCGGACGAGCCACGCCGGGCAGGCTTTGCACCGACCGGAGTGCGTCGCCCCCCGTTCCGGGCACCCGCTCGATTTCTCGACGCTGCAGCGTCCTTCGGGTGACCTCGCGCGGGGGGCGTTCGCCACCTACGAGGATCTCCAGCTCATTGGTATCGGGTGAAATCCGGTAGGTGAGCTCCGTCGCCTCACCGGCCACGACCTCTTCGTCCAGCGCGACGGTGACGAAACCCGTGGGACCAGCCTCCACGCGGTACGTGCCCGGAGGAAGCCCCTCGAGCGCCCATCGTCCGTCTGCGTCGGTGGTGACTCGGTACTCCTGACCTTGGGCGTCCCGAACGGTGACCTCCACCCCGGCAAGCGGGATGTCCGTACCTGCCACGGTGAGCAGGCCGCCGAGCTGTCCGACCTCAGGAGGTGCCTCGACCTCTTTCACCCGTTCTTCGATGGTGAAGTCGAACTGGTACTGAATCCTCACGGCGCGCGGCCTGCCGTTCACGAGCGCTGGCTTGAACTTCAGCTTCAATGCCGCGTCACGCGCTGCTTCGTCGAATCCGTTCCCGATCGGCTGCTCCACGACGGCATCGGTGACGTTGCCCGCTTCGTCGATCGTAATGGTGACCACGACCGAGGCAGTGAGCCCCGCGTCGAGGGCGGCAGGTGGGTAGACCGGACTTTCGTGGTGAATGACCTCCGGGGGCACCACCTGCGGCCCGGCGGGTTGCTGTTCGGAGGCCTCATCGCCCGCGGGTGCCTTCGGTTTTTCCGAGGGCACCGTCCGTGGCGTTTCCGGCGCGGGCTGCGCTGGGCTCGCCGGTGTCTCTTCGCTCGGAGGAGTTTCCTCCGGCGCACGGCTTTCAGGTGGTGGCGCGGCGGGTTTCGAACGCACTGGTCCCGTACCCGGAGCAGCAGGGGACTCCTGTGCCGCGGCAGGCCACGCCCCCAGAGAGAGGACGAGAGGAAGACCAACGAGAACGCGCACGACTGCTTTTTCCGCCGAAAGAGACGCCTAGGCGATCATCGCTTTCGATGATCGTGGAAAACGAGAGCGGCAGGTGCAGACGAGTGGCCCCCAGTTGCCGTTTTGGCGCTCACCCCAAGGGGCCGAAACGGCAGAGGGCAATCGACGCAACTGGTCGCCACTGCAACCGGTAGTCGTTTCCGCGCGCGAGAGCAAGACGGCGGCTCTCGCGCTGCCCTTTGGCGCGCGGCGCAAGCAAGCATTCGTCGCGCACGCCCCTCGAGAAGAGCCGGGGAACGCAGAGCCGTCTTGAGCGGGCGGGCGTGTCCAGGTAGGTCGCGTTCCATGCGCCTTGCGAGTTGGAACGTGAACTCAATCCGCGCGCGGTACGATCGCGTCGTCGAATGGCTCGAGGAGCACTCCCCAGACGTGCTCTGTCTTCAGGAGACCAAAGTCGTCGACGAAGACTTTCCGACCGAGACATTTCAGCGATTCGGGTACGAAGTCGCCCGCGCCGGACAGCGCACGTACAACGGCGTCGCGATCCTTTCGCGCCATCCACTGTCGAACGTGTCGGTCGGGCTCGCGGACGCCAGTCCGGACGACGACAAGCGCCTGATCGCCGCTAGTGTGGAGGGGATTCGGGTCATCTGTGTCTACGTCCCCAATGGCAAGAACCTCGAGCACCCGGACTACGAGATGAAGCTCCGCTGGCTCGACAGACTTCGCCGCACCCTCGACGCCAACGAGTCCCCGGAATCATCCCTCCTGCTTTGCGGAGACTTCAACATCGCGCGGGGACCCGAGGACGTCTTCGACGTGGAGCGAATGACCGGTCAGATCCACTTCACCGAACGCGAACACGCCGCATTCGATCGGGTCTTGGACTTCGGACTGGTGGACGCCTTCCGCCATTTCGAGCCAGGAGAAGGACACTACAGCTGGTGGGATTACCGCGCGGGTGCCTTTCGTAGAAACCGGGGACTTCGTATCGACTACGCCCTCGTCACGGAACCACTCGCAGCACGACTGACCAAGGTGTGGATGGACGTCGCCGCGCGGAGGAAGGACAAGCCGTCCGATCACATCCCGGTGGTGGTCGACCTCTGAGTTTTTGGGGGGCAGGGGCCCCCCTCGTTGC
>JBNKGC010000317.1:0-5257 GCA_050289625.1 Polyangiaceae bacterium
TTCGCCTTCGCGGGCCTCGTGTTCATGTTGGCGTGACCGACCTCGTGAAGCGGTTTTGGGGTGGGACCCTGCCGCGCCAGCGGTAGGGCGGGGTCTTTGCAAAGACCCCGAGAAAACAGCTGCTAGCCGGCGACAGTCGGGGCTTCGGAGGCCGTCGCGGGCCCTCGCGCCGTCGGGGGGCCCGCAACGGCCGGAGCATCGTGCGCGCCGGATCGTGCCTCTGCCGAAAACTCGGCCCGATCGGGACCCCCATGATAGCGCCGGGGACCGGAGGTCGAAGTGAGTCAGGATCAGTCAGCGCCCCGTGGATTCAGCTTCCAACTGAGCGAAAGCGCCCCCCCGGTGGAGGCGACCGAGACCGAAAGCGGACCCGCGTGGTTCTCACCCCAGGACGATCGCCTGGATCTCGATCTCGACGCGTTCGATCCATCGAGAACCCCTGCCCCCGTCGGGGAAAGCGGGCTTCCCCCGGCAATGGCCGACGGAGTCGAAGCGGTCCTCGCCGCAGTGAGACACGAAATCCCGGGCCCCACACACCCGCTCTTGGACGACACTGGCCCCGAAGGACCGAGCGCCGCGGAGTTTCTGAGCCCGCCCCCGCCCGCACTTTCGCCGCTGCCCGCCGCAAGCGCGGAGGCACCGAGCGGGGAACACGCACCGCGCCCGGTGAGTGTTCCCACGAGCCCCCAGGACGCACTGCTGACTCCATCGGCGAGACCGGTCGAGGTCGTCGACGCCACCAGTCCGCCGCCCCCGGTCGCCGAGGCCCCCGTCGTGCGACGCATCGCGTTTCCGCGCATTCCGGACGATTCAATCCCCGCCCCGAGTTTCTCGGAGCCCCCAGCATCCGAACCTCTTCGAAGCGAGCCGACGCTCTTCGCCAGCTCCGTCAGCAGCGCTCCGCGGGCGCGCCTGGAGAGCGATGACGAGCCACTCGACCTGCCCCCCTGCGATTTGCCCACGAGCACGCTTTCGCCCGTGGTGGGGCCGAGCTCAGGTTCTCGGCTGCGCGAAGCCATCCGAGGGCTCGATTTTGGCAAGTTCGTGCGGACCCACTGGGCCCACAGCGGCCGCGCGGGCCTCGAACGCGCACGCGCCCTCGGGTCCCACGCGTGCACTTGGGGCCGTCGAGGCATGGGGATGCTCGACTCTGCCCGCGATCGCGGGCGACTCGCGCTCGAGAGCGTCCGACGCCCAAACACTCCCGATGTCTCGACCGACTCCGCCGCGGAAGTGCCAACGGCTCACGACGAAGCGCCGAGGCTGAACGTGCCGCGCGAGCCGCCGACGTCGAGTCCGCCCGCCGGCGGCGTCTCTTCCGCTTCAAAGACAAGCGCGCTCGAGAAGGCAAAGCCATTTCTGTCCGTCGGAGGAGCTCTGTTCGCCGCGGCTCTCTGCTACGGCGCCGCCACCAAAGTCGCCGCTCTGGCGACGACGACTCCTCTCGAAGAGCTCGACCAGACCGCCCAAGCGGCCGAGCCAGAAGCAAGCGGCTCGCCGGATGGGGAGGGCGACCCTGAAGCGATCGCAGGGCCGGCAGCTGATGCCGCACCCGAAATCAGCCTCTCGAACGCACGCCCCCACGACCCGAAAGCGGTGAACGAAACCGAGGAGGTCACGAAAAACCTCAAGGATTCCAATGACAAGAAGGAGTCCAACCAGTCGCCTCAGACCGAAACCCTGGGGTTGCCCGACGGCATGAGCTGGCCGGGGAAAGGTCTGATCGAGGTGGTGACCGACGGCAAGCAATTGGTCTATGTCGATGGCGTCTTCACGGGACGCGGACCACTGCGCCGCATCCCCATCGAACCCGGTAGCCATGAGGTCGTCATCGTCGTCGAAGGGAAAGAGCGCTCCCACAACATCGACGTGTCGGCCGAACGGCGCACTCGCATCGTCTTCGGGGACTGACCGGCCCCGCCGAATCGGCACGACCGCGCTGCTCCTGGGCTCGATGCTGCTCGGAGGTTGTCCCGACAGGAAACCCACGCCTGAGAAGGCGCCGGGCCCTGCGGAATCAGCAGTTCAGGCCGATGCACCGGCCCAAGCGGCCACTTCCGTCACAGAATCGGTTTCATTGCTTGAAACCGCTGGCTCGTGCGAGTTCTGGCACGAGGGGCTTGCCCTCGATCTGGGAGATCCTGCCACGGCGGCGCGCAGGCGCTTTTCGCCGGTCTCTCTCGAAGACGTGGAGCGGGTGGATCGCCAAGGTTCCCGCTTTGCGCAGATCGGCGCCTCCAAGGTGACCTACGATTTCTGGCTCACCGAACCGCAAAAAGCGACCTACATCGCTGCCCGGGTGCACGGCACCGGGTCGGCGCGCATGGCCGCCTACGTGGATGGCAAGCGCCTCGGAGCAGCCCGCCTGAAGCAGGGGGAAACGCGTTTGATCGAAATCGGACCACGCGACCTCGAGCTGGCGCCTGGGCGTCATCGCCTGACCCTCAGTTTCTCGCGGCGGCGCAGCGTTCCTCGAATCGGGGGAGGCACCGGCATCACCAGCTTCGCGGAAGTCGACTGGGTGCGGATCGGCGATTCGCGCCCTCTGCGTGCAACGGATGCACCCCCAAAGCGCGACAGCTCGATCACCGACGTCGTGCTTGAGGAGAAGCCGCGCCGCTCGGTCACGTTGCGCGAACGTTCGAGCTGGAGGTGCCCCGTATGGGTTCAGCCCAACACGCGGTTGCGTCTGTCGCTCGGCCTGTGGGGCCCCGGAGAAGGGACGGCGGAGGTCCTCGTCGCACGGGACGAGGAGGAACCGGTCTCCCTCGGCGAACACAAGCTGGGCGGCGAAGACCCGGAGACTCCGGGCTGGATCGAGCTCGACGAAAGCCTCGCTGCGTACGACGGACACCTCGTCGAACTCCGCCTCGAAACGCGGGAGGTGACCCGAGGAGCGCGAGTCGCCTTCGGTGAGCCGCGCCTGGAGCGGAAGACCGAGCCCGTTCCTCCGGCCGTCACCCAGAAGGCGCGTCGAGCAGTCGTTGTGGTTCTCTCGGGCCTCTCGCGCGTTCACAAGCCCCCGTCGGGGCGCAACGCCGGGTTGCCCTCGCTGACTCACCTCTCGAAGGAGGCAGTCGTCTTCTCCGGCTATCGCACCCCGACGACGGTACCCTCCGCCGTCATGGCTACGCTCCTCACCGGGCGCGCACCTCGTGCCCATGCCCTTGAGGACGGCGTCGCCACCCTCCCGGACTCGGTGGGGACCTTGGCCCAATCGATCAAGGCCGAAAGCGGGCATGCCGCTTTCTTCACGGGAGTCCCCGACAGCTTCGCTGTCTACGGGCTCGACCGCGGTTGGGGCACCTACGCGGCGATTTCCCCCGTGACCGATGCACCCGCGACACGACCTCTCGAGCTCGCACAGAAATGGCTCGAGGAGAACCTGACCGCAGACGGGCCTCAGCTAGTGGTAGTTCACCTGCGCGGCGGCCACCCTCCGTTCGACATCTCGCGCGACCGAGCCCGAGAGCTACCCCCCGCCGAGTACGGTGGCTTCCTCGATGCGCGACGGAGCGCCATCCAGCTCGCCGAAGTCCGGGGCCGTCACCCGGTGCGCCTTCGCAAGATGCCGGACGAAGACTGGACGCGCCTGGCCGTCCTGCAAAAGGAAGCTCTCGGAAAACAGGATCGTGAGCTCGGGTCGTTCTTCCGCTGGCTCAAGCAAGAGGGCGCTTGGGACGACACCCTCGTGGTGGTCCTCGGCGACGTCGGCGCCGGAGAACGCCCTGACATTCCCTTTGCCCCCGCCGCACCACTTTCCGAAGCTCGGCTTCACGTCCCCCTGCTCGTCAAGCTTCCCCACGGGGAGCTCGGTGGCCAGGAGACGAACGCGCCGGTCACCACGGTCGACGTGAGTTACACGTTGCTCGCGGCTCTCGGTGTGGATCCCGAGCTTTCTCAGCCGAGTGACGACCTCCGGTCGGTCGCCGCGGGGCGCGTCCCCGTCGTCGGACGACCCCTCGAAGCCACACTCGGCTTCGAATACTCCACGCGCGCGGAATCCTGGCTGCTCAGCGGAACCTTCGGAAAGGTCCCGAAGCTCTGCCACTTGGCGTCCGATCCCGCTTGCGTCAACGACACCTTCGACGAGCACCCCATCACGGCGCGTGCCTTGTGGCAGTGGACGTACGACATCGAAAACGGCGACAGGAAAGATGCCCCGAAGCGCGCTGCCGCCGAGATGGATCGCGACGCCCAGGCCGCCCTCACCGTCTGGGGCGCCGCGCAGTGACTCCTCGCCGCTGAAAGCCTTCGGTTTCGCGCCGCGGCCTCAGACGCCCCGTCGATCGCCGTAAAGCTGCACGTGCAACCGAGAGGAGTAGCGAACTCCGCGCACCAGCGCCTGTTCCGCAACCCAGGGCCCGCGAGCCTCGAGAGCTTGACGAGTGGTCGCCTGGGGCATGAAGAGGACCCGGTTCGGCGGGACTCCGAGTTCGGCCAGGAGAGCATCGGCTTCCCTGAGATCCTGTTCCGAAGACACCACCAGCTTGAGGTGCGCGCGGCCCGTTTCCAGGAGCCGCTCGAGCGCGCCCCGTCGAATGCGACGCCGCCGCGGCTCGCCGCTGCTCGCGAGCTTGGGCGAGACGTTCCACTGATCGATGCGCTCGAAAAGCTCGGCAGGTGGCGGCACCGTGCCGTTCGTTTCGACCTCGACGAAGTCGCGCGGCTCGTGCAGCTCGTCGCGCACCGAGTCCACCTTCTGGAGCAGCGTTCGAATCGCGCGATGCTGCAGCAGCGGCTCGCCGCCCGTGACCACGACGTGGCCGGGCGAATCAGCCAGCACCCGTGCCGCCAGCTCTTCTACGGGCCACGGCTTAACCTCGGTGGCGTATTCGAAGCGCTCGAAGTCCCACGTGTACGGGGTATCGCACCACGAGCACGCAAGGTTGCAGCGCGCGAGCCGCACGAAGAGCGCCGGAACCCCAGTGTGGATCCCCTCGCCCTGAATCGAGCGAAAGATCTCGGAGACGTTCAGACGCATGGATCAGAGGTCGGTGCGGATGACGCGTCCCTTGGGCGGCGCCTTGGGCGGGGATTTGGCCTTCTCGGCCGCGGCCTCGGCCCTCTGGCGCGCTGCGCGGGCGCGCGCGCGGGCCCTCTCCGCTTCTTCCTCGACGCGAGCGGTTACGGGCTCGAGGTCAACGGCGGCAAGGATGGCAGCAGCGGGCAGCAGGATGCGATCAATTTCTCCGCGATGCCCGGTGGCTTCTACAGTGTCGGGGTCGGCGCCGGCAGCGTCGAATTCGACTACAGC
>JBNKGC010000318.1:0-5231 GCA_050289625.1 Polyangiaceae bacterium
CAGCCCCCACAAAGTAAAGGCAACGTGAGGCTTCCCACCCACCCCTGCAACGTGAGGCTACGGCCCGGGCGGGCCCCTGGCCCTCCCACCCGGGCCTAGTGAGCACCACCCAGGCAAGGTGAGGCTTCCCGCCCACCCTCTCGAACACGAAACCGGCCCGTGCCCGGCCCAAGGAAGGGCCCGGCACGGCCCTCCCCCAGGCAAAACCCCGGCAAGGGGATCAGGAGAACGAACGTGCTAGACTCCGACTCGATGTCGCAGGAGCTGAAAGCCCACGTGCACAACGGTCAGGTCGTGCTGGACGAGCCGCTGAACCTCCCCGAGGGAACGCGGCTGCGTGTCGTGGCGGAGCACGAAGACCCGGAGCTCGAGGCTTCGATCGCTCGCGGCATCGCTGACGTCCGCGCGGGCCGTGTGACCGACGCAGACGAGTTCCTGGCGGAACTCGAAGCTGAAGATCGAGCCGAAGCGGCGTCGTGAAAGTCGGGTTCACGGAAGAGGCGAAGGCGCAGGTGCGCCGTCGCCGCGAGTGGTGGAAGAAAAACCGCGACAAGAAGAGCCTATTCACTGAGGAGCTCCGCGCGGCACAGCGGGAGCTCCGCCACGCGCCGAAACTCGCCGTCCACGGGATGCGAGAGGGTTACGAAGTGCGGCGACTTTCGCTTCGTCGCGTCCACTGCTTCGTGTACTACGTGATCCTCGAAGAGGAGCAGCGGGTGGAGATCATTTCGCTCTGGGGCCAGGAACAAGAGCATCAGCCGGACTTCGTCGACGAGGGCTGAAGTCCCCTCCTTTTAGCCGCCCAGCCGCCTCGACTCGCGTCGGGGCGCTTTCATTTTGTGCTCACGAACGCAGCAGCGAATTGCGTTCGGGTTCGACGACCGCGTCGGGATGGTCCGCTGCATCCTGGCGGCTCGCGTCGGCCTTCTGAAAGACGGGCAAAGAAGAGGATGTCGAGGTTGGGCTGCAGTATTTTGGCAAGCGTTTCCTGAATCCGTTGCTGGGGCGGTGGGTTAGTTCAAGCTTGACGGGCGCGCTCGCGCTTAAGGTATCGGGGATGGGGTCCAACATCGGAGCGCGCCCACGTCTAGAGCGACAAACGGTTTACCGTTTGTCGCGACCGATCGGCGCTCTAGTACCCGCGAAAAAATACGCCGTCCATCCAGATGGTGTTGTCCTGCCCTCCGAAGACGAACCACTGCAGTTCATCAGCCTCCGCCGGCGCGAACCGCCTCACCGTGTCCGACTCGACGACGAACAGCTGGTCGAGACGCAGGTGAAATTCAGTCCACGAAGTGGGTACGAAAATCGTCCGAGCGAAGTGGGTACCGGTCCGGTCGATGACGTGGAGGGACACCTCCACCGGCTGTGCAGCGACGATGCGAAAATTCAGCTCCAAGGCTTCCTCGGGAAAGTTGTATTCAGCAATGTCGACGCCGAACGCAGAGCCCCAGTCGGAGAAGCCTCGAGCATCGACCTCGAGGACATTGTCTTCGGTGGAACCGCCCGCCGATGCTTGCGCAGCCGAAACGATCGACAGCGTTTGGACGCCGGTACCGTCGTTGGCGGGGTACCACCACCCGGCGGGCTCCTCTGCCTTGGTATCCCCATCGTCGAACTCATCGACCGCAAACACCTGGACGGCTCCGGCCCCGCCCAACCCACCGAAACCGCCCGTAGGGCCGGCGCCCCCCAAGCCGATGATCCTAGGCGACGGCGGTGAGTCATCGGCAGTTTCCTCGCCAAAGACGGCGATGTCGATCGGGTTGCACCCGCCCAACCCGGCCAGGAGCGGCAGGACGACTGCGAGGCCAGGCGCGGAACGCCTCAGAACAGCCACCCTACCCCTCCGCTGAGAGTCGCCGCTGGTCGTCCATAAGAGGCGATCACGACATCCGCATCGAGCAGCCGGATCGCTCGCTGTCCCAACGACATCGAGCCGGACAACCAAAGGGTTGCGTCCTGAAAGCGGAGCCCAGAGCGCACGAACGCAGAACCGTTCGCCGTGCACGCCGATCGAGATCGATTCCCGACGTCCGAAGTCTGTGCCCAGGAAAATGAATAGCACTCGACGCCAGCCGCGACACCGAGCTGCCACCACAACGAACGGCCAAAACCGACGAATGCACCGAGAGCTCCCCCCGTTCTTCCAACATCGACGGTCCCGGACTCGAACCTCTGCGACGACGGGTGGATATCGACGGAAAATGCGGCCTGCACACCGAAGGGGCCCGCAACCTCGCGCCCGAGGCTAACCTCGAAACTGGGCAAGGCTGAATCGAAGCCAGAGCCCCCGGTGATTCCGGCTCCCAAAAACAGGGTCCAGCGGGGCTCGGTCTCCGGGCTCGAGACTTCCGGTTCGACAACGACCGGTTCCGGAGCGGCGGGCGTCTTGTCCGGATTCACCTCGCTGGCGATTGGCTCGGCCGCGAGTCCCTCTCCGCGTAGGTTGATCAGCTCGACGACTCGCAGGGAGAGAATGTTGGCAGCCCGAGCCGGATCCGGATCGCCCGACGTGACGCGGTAGGTGCTGCCCGAGCTCCTCAGCCAAACGTACGCGATTCCCGAACGCCCGATCCGAAGGATGGCGACTCGTGCGAGTGGAGCTTCGGTGCTTTCCACCTGCAACTCATCGAGAAGCACGCCCACTTCGAGAGCCGAGCTCGATCGATGAGCGACCGCATACCCGCTTGCAACCAGTTCTGCCTCGACCCCTCGTTGCCCCTCCGGCCAATCCATTTCCGGCGCGCGCAGCAGGTGGACCGACTTCTCCGAGTCGGCACGAGACGAACCACACCAGGTCGACACGCAGAGGACGAAAACGAAGGATACCAGGCGGGGAGTGATGCTGGGCACTATACATCAAGGCCCGGGTCCGCTCAGCCTCTTGGCTCGCTCGATGTGGGGTCCGTCCGGATGGAGGGAGACGTATTCCGTTGCAACCTTTCGAGCCCCAATGTGATCACCACTCTGGTCCAACAGGTCCATGAGGCGCGCCCGCGCGCTGGCGGAAAGCTCACCCATGGGGGCCTCTTCGAGGTAGGTTCGGAACCAACCGACCGCCTTGCCGCTGCTCCCTCGGCCGTCCAGCGAAACGCGCGCGAGGTAGTAGGCAGCCAACGCGGCCGTCCCAGAGTCTTTCGACGAGCGCGCCGCGATGTAGGCTTTCTCGGCGAGCGCCAACTTGCCACTGAATCGAGCAGCGTTCCCCAGGAGGATCCTATCGCCCGGGCTCGCTCCGGAGAGCACACGGTCGCCTCCGCGCTTCTCGACCAAGCCGATCGCTTCGGCGTAGCGACCGGACTTGGCGAGGACTTGCCAATCCTCCGAGCGCTTTGCCCCCAAAGTCGAATTTCGCTTCGGGGCGACCGGATCTTCCGCCTCCCCCAAGTTCGGGGGCTCTGGCTGTTCTTCCTTTGCCGTCGGCTTCGAGGGCTCGTCGCGCTTCGCACTCGGATCCCAATGAAAGGTCTGCCCGGCTCCGAGAATGATCTGCTCCTTCAGATGAATCCCTCGGACACTCACCCTCCCCCTCGTGACCTCGACGGCAAACGCACCTGACCCGGCATTCCTCTTGACCGTGAATGCCGTGCCAATCACCTGCACCTCGAAGTCACCGGCCTTGATCACCCAGCGCCGCCCCTCATGCTTGACGACGTCCATCGCGAGCGACCCATCTCGCAGGGTCAGTTCGACGAGATCCTCCGAGTAGCGGGATAGCCTTCCCCGTGAGTTCGCGTCCCAAGTAGCCCGGGTACCCCCGGGAAATTCAACCTGCTTCGTTGCGCCGCTCGTCGCCACGAGCTGACCCACCACGAGAGGAGCTGGCGCGGGCCCAGGGGTTTCGCTCGGAGAAGCCGCCAGAAAAACCCACGCCGCGCACAGGGCTGCGGTAGCGCACGTACCGACGATCGCCCACTTCGCGCCACCACGCCTGTGCGGCCAACCCGTGGAGTGCGCCAGGAGAAGTCGAGCTCTTTGCGCCCCCAGGCTGCGGTCGCTGGGACCTTCTCCCAACGCCTCCCGATACCGCCCGGCCCACGAACGAATTGGATCAATCATCGATACTCCTCCTTTCCGTTCACTAGACGCGCAAGGTGAGGATCGCGGCTCATTTGCTTTTTGAAGCGCTCGCGTGCCTTGGACAAGCGGCGCTTGGCCGTCATGGTCGAAAACCCGCAGACCTCGGCGATCTCCGGCAGCGAGTAGTCCTCCAAATAATAGAGCGTAAACACGATCCGCTCTTGTGCGGGGAGTTTGCCCAACACTTTCGAACTCCGGGTGACGAAGTCTGCCGATTCCACATCGGCGCTGAGATCGCCACTTTCGATGGGAGGAACCCATCGAAGAAAGGAGCGCCTCACCGTTCGTTTTCGCAGCTCCGATCGCACCACGTTCACGCAGATCGACCGGACCCAGTAGCTAAGACGAGCGGGGTCGCGCACCTTGTGAATCGACTGGATCATGTGAAGGAAGATCTGCTGAACCATGTCGTCGTGCTCGGGGTCGCGACCGAGCGTGCGATAGACGACGCGATTCACGTCGCGCGCAAATCGGTCGTAGAGCATCGCGAGCCCCCGCTCGGGCTCGTCCAACACCCGACTCATCAGCTCGGCATTGTCCCCTGCGCGCTCGTCACGCCCCCAGCGCTCGGCTGAAGGGTCCCGAGAACTGCTTCGCGCACTAATGCTCACTTAGCCCTAGTCGCACAACGAGCTCTCCCGGCAACAAGTTTCTTTGCGACGAGAAACTTCTTCCCTCAGCGGAAACCTGATAGCACGATTTTCTGCTGAGGACCGACTTCGAGACCACGGCGGGCCGACGTGTTGAAAGCCGCCCTCCTGAGGGGCGGCCGAACTGAGCTCGTCATGCAGCGCCACGAGCGCACCGACAATTCGGCACTCCCCAAGCTGCGTTCTGCACCGTTTTGACGGGAGGTGGTTGGCCCGATAGGGCGACGTCCTTGACTTCGTCGTCCAGCCCGCCGCGCATCGTGAGAGACGAGCCCGCGCTCGCCGCGGTGCTGCTGAACATCAAGCTCGTGGCGTGCCCGCATTGCCTCGGGACGGGAGCGCTGATCGGCCACGGCATGCTGTACGGTTACGCCGAACGAGACTCGGAGATGATCGTACGCGGGCGTCGGCTGTTCTGCTCGAATCGCGGCCGGCGCCCTGGCTGCGGGCGGACGTTCTCGGTGCGCCTCGCGACGGTGTACTGCGGATTCGTGGTGC
>JBNKGC010000319.1:0-5217 GCA_050289625.1 Polyangiaceae bacterium
AGCTCCAGGGGCACCCGACTCTTTGATGTTGTTGACGGTCTCGTTCATTCTCTCGAAACGCTGCTGCCCGTCGTGCAAAGCTAGCTCCTTTGAGCCCTCCACAACAACGCCATTTCCCTTCAAGTCTGACGCGAGAATCGGCCGGGTCGCATTTCCGTACCAGTTCTGGAAAGCAGTGTCCTGAACCTTCCAGTCCGCGTCGAGTTGGTCCCGCTCAGCTTGCCGGGCGTCCCGCTGACCCTGCAAACTATCAATATTCGCCTGAACGCTTTCCGTGCTCTCCTCCTCGTCGGGGTCGAAGAGCGCTTGCACCTCCGTGTCAATCATCGCGTCCAGCTGGTTGATTTCGTCAGTCAGCGCACTGCGCTCCGTCTCGTACGCTGCCTTTTGTTCAAGGTGATTGCGGATTACGTCACGGTCCTCATCGTCAAGCAGGCCCAACGGATCAATGTTCTTCAGAACAGATCCCCGCACGTACGCATACACATTCAAATCCGCCGCCCCCGGCGCATGCACCGCCAGCGGATCCGCGCTCACCCACCGCCCCAGCAGCGGATTCAGGAACCTCTTCCCGAAATACTGCAGCCCAACCTCGACATCCTCCTCTTTGCCCGTCTTTCAGAAGGCCGACGCTCGATCGCCCTGCGTAACTGAGTTCTCCGACGCGCACACGCGAGGGCAGACAAAAATCGCCAGACGCGAGTTTTCCGTGATGCACATGTGATGCACCACGGAGCTCTCCCCGGCGGCTTCGGCAGCTAAGAAGGCAGGTTCCCCGATCCGTCTTCGGCGTGTAGGCTTCGCCCGTGCCGTCTGCGATTCACGAGGGGCTCGTTCGCCTCTTCCAGGTCAACCCAGGCCTCGCCGCCACGTTGCTCCGCGATGTACTCGGGATCGAGCTGCCGCCGCATCGCGAGGTACGCGCTGACTCGAGCAGCTTTTCCGACCTCAAGCCGCCGGAGTACAGAGCGGACGTGCTCACCGTCTTCGATGGCGAGCACGGCAAGCCCGCCCTCGCCTGCATCGTCGAGGTGCAGCTTGATGCCAAGGAAAAGAAGCGTCGGGACTGGCTCGCCTACACCGCAAGCGCCGTTCGGCAGCTCCGATGCGATGCCTGTGTGCTCGTCGTTACGCCCGACGCCAAGGTCGCCGAGTGGGCAGCCACCCCCATGCCCTTCGGCTTCGTCTCCAGCTATCTGCCACTCGTCATCGGGCCCAAGCAGATCCCCCTCATCGCCGATCCGGAGCAGGCCAAGGCTGCCCCGTTCCTCGCAGTCCTCTCCGCCGTCGCCCACGGCCAGGACGATCCGGAGCTCGCCGTCCAGGCCGCCGCAGCCGCCCGAGATGCTGTCGTGCCCCTCGACGACGGTGTTGTATACTTTGACCTCATCAAGGCCAGCCTCAGCGAGGCGGCCCGAAAGGCCTTCGAAATGCTTCCAGCTACCTACGAGTTTCAGGACCCGGCTCTCCGCGCTTCCTACATCAAAGGTGAAGCTCGCTCGAAAGCTGACGACGTTCTGACCTTCCTCGATGCTCGCGGCCTGACCGTCTCGGACGAGCAGCGCGAGCGCGTTCTCGCCTGTGCCGATCTCGACGTGCTGAAGCTTTGGGTCCGCAAGGCGGCCACCGTCGCTTCCGTCGACGAGCTCTTCGACTGAGCCGCACTTCGACGGGCAGTTGATGCACGAAGGCCCGTGGCGGGCCCCTCCATCGGGGCCGGGCACGGGCCGTTCTTCATTTGCGAGGGTGGGCGGGAAGCCTCACCTCGCCTGGGTGGTGCTCGCTAGGCCCGGGTGGGAGGGCCAGGGGCCCGCCCGGGCCGTAGCCTCACGTTGCAAGGGTGGGTGGGAAGCCTCTCGTTGCCTTGACGGAGCTGGGGCTGGCTAAGTGCTCGTTCTGCTGCGCGGCGCTGCTCGGTTCCGCGCTTCGCAAAACATCTGCGCATCAAGCGCTGCACTGTGCCTTCCTCGCCGCGTCTGCAGCAACGCAGCACTTAGCCAGCCCCCGGTGCTGCGCGGGGGTAGCCGGCAGGGCGCCGCCATGCGGTCGTCGTCTTCGCCAAGGTGTGGTCGAGTTTCGCTGCGGGATGCGTCGTCTCGTGCACCTTCCTCAGCTGACGCAGCGACACTCGCGTGTAGATCTGCGTCGACTCCAGGCTCGCGTGCCCAAGAATCTCCTGAATGAACCGCACGTCCGCTCCGCCTTCGAGCATCAGGGTCGCCATCGTGTGTCGGAAAAGATGGCAGCCGCCGCTCTTGCCGATGCCCGATTGCTTCACGTAGGCGCGGACCTTTTGGCCAAGCCAATCGGCGTTCAGCTGAGTGCCGTCCGCCGACAGGAACAGCGCGTTTTCTCCCTCGTGGAGAGCCAGCTCCGGCCGCACGCCGCTCACGTAGAGCGACACCCAGAACGCCGCCCGCTCCCCCACCGGCACGTAGCGCTCCTTCTTGCCCTTCCCTCGCCTCACCCGCAGCGTCCGCGTCTCGGCTTCGAAGTCCGCTACCTCGAGCTCCGTCACTTCCATCCGACGGATCCCCGTCGAGTACAGAAGCTCCAACACTGCCCGGTCCCTCAGGCCCACGGCGGTCGTCACGTCAGGCACGGCGAGCACGGCTTCGGCTTCGCTTTCGCTGAGCACGTCCTTGATCAGGCGCTTCGGGAGACGGGGGAGTTCGAGATCGGCTGCGGGGTTGCCGCTCACCACGCCTCGCTTCACCAGCCACCGAAAGAACACGCTCACCTGACTGATGCGCACCCGCTGCGTCCGAAACCCCAAAGGCTTCCCATTCGGCCGCCGCAGATGAAACAGAAACCGCTGGTAGCGCTCCATCTCCCCGCGGGTGATGTCCACGGGGCGCATCAATCCTCTGAGCTCCGCCCACTCGATGAAGAGCCCGAGGCCGCTTTCGGCGTTCGAGAGCGTGCGTGGCGAGTAGTCCCGGACGCGCAGCCACTCGAAGTAGCGCTTCGTCCAGACGCAAAACCCCTCCGGCACGCTCGCGTCGCCGAGGGAATGGCGCTTCTTCGCTCCTTTGCGCGGCATCCGTCGCTCCGTCGCTCACTCGGCAGGCGGCGGCACAAAAGGCACCGGCGGCTGGGCGACTAAGGTGCGAGGCAGATACGACGAGCCGTTCAGCTGCCGCCGGCTGGTGCTCTTCTGCACTTCCACGACCGGCCCGGTCATCGCATCGGAATCACTCAGCAAAACCGGTCGGACCTCGACCCCGACCGCCCCCCGACCACCCCCGACCGGTTTGTTGTCGTAGTCGTGTTTGTGGGGGTTCGTGGTGCCGCTTCGGGCATCGACACCCCACGCGAGCGAGTACACGAAGCGCTGCGAGTGCCGCTCGCGGTGCACGTTCAGGTACTCCATCTCGACCAGGCGCCCGAGGTGGAGCTTCAGCTGCGTGTTGCCGAGCTGCGTCTGCTCCCGCACCTCTCGACGCGTGAACCGCACGTCGATGCGGTCGATGCCACGCGCTTCCGCACGCTCTTGCACCATGCGGTCGAGTTGCTTAAGGAGTTCGCGGGTCTTCGGGGGGAGCTGGTCTTCCGCTGACCGCAGCACTTCGCCCACGAGCTGGTCGGCCACGGCGATGTCTTCCCGCGTCACCTCGATGTACTGCACCTTCCGGCCCCGGTGCTCCGCCGTCTTCACCGGGCGCTGATACTGGTGAAGCAAGGCAATCGAACGGATCAACGTCAGGTACTTCATGTGATCCCGACGGCTCCGCGTCTGCTGGTCCACGAACGTCAGCTCCTCCGCGAAGGGGTTCGCTACGAGCAGAGGCCGCAGCAGCCGCTGCGCGTTCTGGTGAAGCCCCATCAACCGGCCTCGCTCTTCGTTTTCGAGAAGGCCCTCCAGCGTCTGCGACCACCTCTGACGCTCGTGGATCGCCTGCGTTTGCTCGCGGGTTTCGTCGACCGTGAGCACGATGCAGCGGTTCAGAAGCTCTTCGTCCACTTCGAGAGCCGTGGTCGTCAGGAAGATCATCACCGGACCTTGCACCCGGTATTCGTGCGTCACGAGCCGTCCCGTCGCAGGATCCTTCCCGGTCGAGGCAATGGTGAGTTCGCCTTCGGATTGCAAAAGCTTCAGCGCGTACGAGGCTCGCTCCGCTCCCTCCTCTTCCGCGATGGCGAGGATCTTGTGCGAGAGGTTCGTCTCGCCCATGTAGAACAGCGACTGCCCCGTCATCGCCGAGTACTGCACCCGCTCTTCGTCCGGCATCATCCGCAGCACCGCGTCCATCAGGCTCGATTTGCCCGCCGCCGACGAGCTCTGCACCACGATCGCTAGCGGCTGCTCGAGCTTCCGGCTGCTCGCCGCGAGATAGGCGAGAAGCTTGTTCGTCGTCTCGCCGACGAGGCCGCACCGGTCCATGTCCGCGCTGATGCGCTCGAGCAGCCGCGGGCTGCGGAGCAGGTCGAGCGCTTCGCTGCGTTCTTCGGCGCTCAGTTCGACCGGGCGCTGGCCCACTTCTTCGCCTTGCCGGAGCAGCTCTTCCTGCAGCTTTTCGAGCTTCAACAGCACCTCGCCGAGATCACGCTTCAGGATGCGTTCTTCGGCCCCGACTTCTTCGGCGGCTTGCTTCAAGAAGCCTGCTCGATGCCTTGCCGAATAAAGGTCGAGGCTGTCGACGTGGAAGCCTCCGGTTTCGCGCGAGACGAAGAGATTCACCTTCAGAATGCCTGGTGAGGTGTTCTTCGGAAGCCCCCGCACTCGCCAACGCCGATCCCCGAGCTCCAGCACCACCTCGTCGCAAGGACCGACTACCTCCACCTCTGCCCGCGGCGCCTTCGGGGCAACTAAGGAAGGAACTCTCTCCTCGTGTTCGCGGGGCTCGTCGGCCTCGGCGGGCGCCTCTCGCTCGGCGACGTCTGCGGGTGGCTCCGCGCTGATGGTCTCCGCCTCTCCCTCGCCTGCCGCCAGCTCCTCTTCCTTTTTAGCTGCCTTCGAAACCTCTGCCGGTGGGGGCGAGGCCGGTGGTCTTGCCACCTGCTCCGCAATGACTCGCCCCATCGATTCGGCTGCGCTGAGCACCGCTCCGAGCGCCTTCGATGACGGCTGCACCTTCTGGGCGTACTCGTTCGCGTCCATCCCTTTCGGAAACTCCACCCGCAAAGACTCGATGCCGAACTCGGCGAGTTCATCGTATCCCCTGCACAACCCCCCTTGTTCCCGGCGCGAGTCATTTGGAGCAGGCTGATGCCCAT
>JBNKGC010000320.1:0-5214 GCA_050289625.1 Polyangiaceae bacterium
ACATCATCGCGCACCAAGACACGCGCTACCACCACCGGAGGTTCCGCAGGACCGACTGTTCCACCCTCCCGAACTGCGACGGAACGTTCGGTTGCAGCCCTTCCGATTGCGACAGCCCGTGCGCCGATCCGAACGCTCCCGGGTGCACCCCGGAGCACTGTTCGAACGGTGTGCGCGATGGCAACGAGACGGACGTCGATTGCGGCGGCAGCTGCCCGCCCTGCGATGGAGGCCAAGGCTGCAACACGACGTCCGACTGCGGCACCGACCTCGAGTGCGGCGAATACAACGGCGCCTGCTTCGGTCGAGCGCGGTCGGAGCGCATGTGTTGGCCCGTGAGCTGCCGCCGCTCGAACCTCGATCGCGAATGCGGAGAGCCGGACAGCGAGTGCGGCGAAGTCTGTTCCTGCGCCACGACGTGCGACTCGACCGATCCGGAAACCGAGTGCCCCGACGGCGAGGTGTGCATGCAGGACATGGGGCTCGTCCACAGGACGGGCTCCCGCGATGCTTGCGTACCTGAGGGGTGCCCCACCGACGACGAGGAGCTCTGCGGCACTCCCGACTCCCTGTGCGGGGAGGCCTGCATCTGCACCCCCGACTGCTCGGAGGCCACCTGCGAAAACCCCAACGACAAGTGCGGGGGACAGTGCCCCGAGGTGTGCGAACCAGCAGAGCCGGGCTGCACGGACGACGTGCAGTGCCCGGTGGGCTACACCTGCTCGCTGGATGCGACGGGCGCCACGGCCTGTCGTCCCACCGATTGCGCCTTCCGCGTGATGGTTCCGCCACTCTGCGGACCGAACGCCCCCTGCGGGCCCTGTCCCGAGTGCACGGCGGAGTGCGGTGGTCGACAGTGCGGAGTCGATCCGGCCTGCGGCCAGAGCTGCGGTACGTGTGCGGAAGGGAGCTTCTGCGACGGCTCGGGGAAATGCCAACCCGAGGGAGCCGAAGACCCCATCGTGGTGCCGGGTGACGATGGCAACCGCGTGCCCTTGGCTCCGCTTCCCGAGCCGCCCACCAGCACCGTCGGCGCGGTGCCTGGTGCGTTCCAGGTGACTGAGCAAGGCACAGCTTCGTACACCGTGCCGATTCAGGTGCCCCCTGGGCGCGCGGGTATGGAGCCGGCGCTGAGCCTTCAGTACGTGGGCGGGAAGGTCGACGGTCCGGTGGGCGCAGGTTGGTCGCTCGAAGGGCTTTCGTCGATCACGCGTTGTCCTCGCATCTCGGCGATCGAGGGGGGCACCGAGCCGGTTCGGAACACGCCGAAGGATCGCTTCTGTCTCGATGGCAAACGCCTCGAGGGGGAAAATGGCGTGTACGGGGAGGATGGCTCCGAGTACCGGACCCTGATCGACAGCTTCGCCAAAATCATCTCCTACAAGGACGATGGCGAGGGGGATCAGCACCCGCTGCTCGCGAACGTGACTCGAACGGACCGCGCCCTGCAAGGTCCGGACTCGTTCAAGGTGTGGACGAAGGATGGACGCATCCTGACCTACGGCACGAGACCGGATTCGCAGGTTAAGGCGCGAACAGGAGCCCGCCACACGTGGCTTCTCGATCGCGTCGAAGACCGGGCCGGGAACACCATCAACGTCTACTACGGACAGCCGGATGTTTCGTTGCCGTTCTTCATGGCGCCGGGCCTGCCCAAGGCCGTGCACCCTCTGAGGATCACCTATACCGGACACGGTGACACCGAAGGCAATCGTGAGGTCCGCTTCGAATACGCTCCGCGGGACCTTCCGGAGGTTCGCTACCTGCAAGGGGGTGTGCCGGAGTTCGCCTCGACGCGCCTCGAACGGGTGACGACCTACATCGAGGGGCGCCCGGTCAAGAACTACCGTCTCGAGTACTCAGACGGGAGTTTGACGCAGGTCAAGAAACTCTTCGAGTGCACCGGGGCGGATGACACGTACTGCAAACCGCCTACGGAATTCGAGTACAAGGAGGAGTCGGGCTTCGAACTCGAGACGAAGTTCAACTCCGACTTGAGGGCGGCGGGGAGGCTCGACGTCAACGGCGATGGCATCCCCGACTGGTTTACAACCACGGCGAACCAAGGAAAGGTGGACGCAAACGGGTATCTGATTGCAGCCCAGATCACTGCGGACATCGGCGTGAGCGCGGGGGCGGCATTCGCAACACCCATCGTTGGTGTCGCTGTCAACGTCATGTGGGATCTGGCGAAGCGCCCGTTCTGGAGCATGTTCGAGGAGCACCCGCGGATCGACTTGAGCCGCGGCCTCCGCATGGGTACCGCAGGTCGCGGGGGCGCCTTGCAGGTGCTCAACGACATCTCGGGCATCCACGATTGCGGTCCAGCGGGCCAGACGTTCCTGACCGACTTCGATCACGATGGGTTCGATGACGTGATCACGGCCTGTCGCGGTCTGGCAGACCCCATCACCCGGGAGCCGGTCTGGAACTACTGGCTTTCACTCTCGAACGGAGATGGGACGTTCACCCCGAGTCCGGATGCGACGACGCCCGTCGTCGCGCCGCCCTATGATGGCAACTGGTTCCTTCCACAACCGCTGTTGTTCGATGTCGACGGAGACGGTCTCCAAGACGTCGTGTCGTGCCGCGACGGCGATGTGCTGGAGGTGCGCCGGCGCTTCCCACCGTCTTGGTCGATTCCGTTTGCCCCTGCGCCGCTCGAGCTCGAGAGCGCACCTGAGGGGGGGCGGAGTCGGAACCCCTACTGTTGGAATGCGGTACCGACCTACAACATCTTCGACGTCGATGGAGATGGAACCCCAAACCTGATCGTGCGAGGGCCCGACGGCTGGAGAATCCTGAGCTACTACCGGGACACGAACGGCGTGGAGCATCTCGAGTGGCGGGAGGCTCAGTTCCCGGACATCGGGGGGTCGGCGCAAGGCCGCGGTCTATCTTTGGGTGACTTCAACGGAGACGGTCTGGTGGACGTGTGGGCTTCGGAGCGGAAGCTTGCGATAACCGGAGAGCCGGGGAAGTGCCTCCTGATCGACTGCTTCGGCTATGAAGAAGTCGATCGCGCGACGATTTGGCTGAACTCTGGTGCGGGACGGTTCATGAGCCTTCGCGTTCAGAGGCCCGTGCACAATGAGCTCTTCTACCGAAGCCTCGCTCTAGTCGACTACGATGCGAACGGACGACTCGATGTCCTCGAAGGTTGGTCGAAGGACTATCTCCGTCAGTCGTACGTTCTCCTGCCCAGTCCAAGTCTGGGGGAGCTCGAGGAGCAGCTCGCGGACCAGCTCGGAGCGTACTTCCCAACCCCCGAGGGGCAGGTGTTCGACTACATCCCCTGGAGCATGGCTGGGGACGTCGACGGCGACGGCAACACCGATCTCTTTGGCGGCGGCGGAGCGGGAGTCCTCTATGGTTCAGGTCAGGAGAACGCCCTGCTCGCGCGCGTGACGGACGGCCTCGGCAACGTCATCGGGGTCGAGTACGGAACGGAGATCGGGGGCTATCCCTACGAGACGGATGAACGTTGCGAGCGCAGTGGATGGCCGGAGCGCTGCATCGAACGGATGCCAGGCCTGGTCTCGTTGCATCGCGAAGGTCACCTGACGAGCAACGCAGGGACCGTCGAGTGGGAGCGGGACTACCGGTACAAGTACGTCAACGCCCGGATGAACGTGGCAGGGCATGGATTCCTCGGCTTCGATGAGCGCGAGGTGAGCATGAGCGTTGCTCAGGCGACCGTTTGGACGGAGACGACCGAGTACGAACCTCCCCGACGCTACGACGCTCAAGGCACCGAGACGTCGTCGCCGTTTCCGCCGTATTCCTACCCGCTCGCGGGCCTTCCGAAGACCATCGTCATCGACCAGGTTCCCCCGCTTGGCGCGAACGTCGACTCACTCGACGACGGTCGGTACGCGCGTCGCACCCGGATCGAAAACCAGTGGCAGGTGGAGATGTCGGCGTCGAACCAGCCGTTCCCACATCGGGAGCGTAGCAACACATACGTCTATCAGGCTGAAATTCCCGTGGGTTCCTCAGCGATCCTCGAAGGAGCGGAGCAGCGGGAACAGATCCGGTGTCGTGAATATTCGACGGTGGATGGATATGGCAATCAAACCAAACATCGTCGAACTTGCCAGGAGTGGAATGAGATTTCCTCCACTTCACTGAGCGTGTGGGCACCGGTCACGCCAGACTTGGAAAACTGGCTCATTTCGAACCCCGACTTCGTACAAGTTCAGAGCGGCAACAACCGAACCTACGAAGCCTTCGAGCAGAATAGCTTCGAGAGGAGGATTACCAACTATGCGTACGACTCGCGAGGACTGGTGGTGTCGACGGAGCGCCTCGCCGGGACGGGGGATGCCTTCTCTGATTCCGAAACGCTGAACACGACCACTACATTCGTGCGCGACGTTTTCGGGAATGTCGAGCAGATCATCGAAACCCCTCACGCCATCTATCAAGGCGAGCTGCCGTCGCGAACGACGACGATCAGCTACGGCTCGGGCCGGGTCTATCCGAGCTCCATCACGAACCCCCTCGGCCACACCACTCAGATACGCTTCGACGAGCGTTGGGGTTCGGTGAACGCAGTAGCCGATCCGAACGGTATCGCCGCGCAACGCTCCTACGACGGATTTGGAAGGCTCGGAGAGAGACGAAATCCGACGGGATCGGTCATCTACGACTATTCGCCGGGTCAAACTGCAACGCGCCCGGTCGTCGTCACGATGGATCGACAAGGTGAATTGGGAACGCGGACGGGTCGAGTTGTTCAAGAGTTCGACTACCTGGGTCGTCCGGTGACCACGCGGACCGAAGGCTTCGGGGGTCAGGAGGTCGTTCAGTCGCGAGAGTTCGATCAGCGCGGGCGAGTCATTTCGGAAGAACTGCCCCACACGGCGGGTGCGAGCGTGATCCCGACCGTCGGGTACACCTACGACCATTTGGATCGCGTCACTCGCATCGAGCGCAGCGATGGATCTACTATCGAGCACAAGTACGGTCGCGGCGTGACGTTGGACGCGGCTCGTGCTCATTGGCTCAACGGTCTGAGATGCAACTACGACATGCCGGCGAGTCGATGTGCAACCGACCTTCGACTGACCACCGACGAAGAGGGGCGGCAAACCGTTTCGGCCATGAACTACCTGGGTCAGGTACTCCGAACCCTGGACGGCGAGAACGTCGTCGCCGCCACGCACACGAGCGACTACTTCTACGACGGAGGAGGTCGCCTTAGCTTCACCC
>JBNKGC010000321.1:0-5112 GCA_050289625.1 Polyangiaceae bacterium
CGAAGCGCTTCGCCGAAAAGCTCTCGAAGCGAGGCACCGCGGAACACCGCTTCTGCGCTTGGAACACGCACTCGCCCAAGAACGCACCGAGCCTCGTCAGTGATGCGACTTTCCGAGCTCCCCGCCAAAGGCGGCGCCTTTCCTGCCGATCCTGGTCGATGACTCCGCGGCCCCATGCCTTGGGGAAAAACAAGTGATATGGGTTGGACGAGCCCGCTTTCCGAGAGTCTCCACATGTCGCTTGCATCCATCAGTCGCTCCCTGTCTCGCAAGGTCTCTCGCCTGACTTTCGAGCCACCCGTCGCCTACACGTACAACCCGCTCGCCTACGCGCGCAGGCCCCACGAGGCGTATCTGGAGCGGTACGGCGCAGGACCCAAGGAGGTGCTGCTGCTCGGGATGAACCCGGGACCCTTTGGCATGGCGCAAACGGGGGTTCCCTTCGGGGACGTGACCCTGGTCCGAGACTTCTTGGGCATTTCCGAGGCCGTGAAGCGACCGGAGCGCGAGCATCCGAAGCGCCTCGTGACTGGCTTCGACTGTCCGCGCAGCGAGGTCAGCGGAACGCGGCTCTGGGGCTGGGCGCGCGAACGTTTCGGAACGGCGGAAGCGTTCTTCGAGCGATTCTTCGTCGCCAACTACTGCCCGCTCGTCTTCATGGAGGAGAGCGCGCGCAATCTCACGCCGGACAAGCTCCCCAAGGCCGCGCGAGAACATCTCTTTGCCACATGCGACGACGCGCTTCGCGCCGTGGTGGACGAGCTTCGGCCTCGGTGGGTCCTCGGAGTCGGCGCGTTCGCGCAAAAGCGGGCGCAAGAGGCGCTCGCCGACCGCGACGTGTCGATCGGAACCATCCTTCATCCGAGTCCCGCGAGTCCTCGAGCCAATCGCGGATGGGCGCCCGAGGTCGAACGGCAGCTCGCGAGCCTCGGAATTCCACTCTGAGCGGGGGGGACTGCCGTCCAAACTGCCGTGCCCCGCTGTCAGCGCGCTTCCGGCGCATCGCACTCCGAGGGATCGCGGTCGGAGTCTGGTGCGTCGTGCTCGCCTTCGTCACGATGAAGGTTCTCGAGAAGACGCTCGGCCTTCGAGCTGCGCCCCAAACCGAGCTGCGAGGGATTGGTCTCGGAGTTGAAGAGCCCGCCAGCGCCTCCGTCACTCCAAGGGTGGACGACATACCTCTCGATGAGGCGAAGCTTCTGGCGCTGATGGGAAACGCGGAGTCATCCTCCGAAACGGTCACCGAGCGAAACGCAACACCGCTCGGCGACTCGGGAGCCGAATAGTCCCCCCGCTTCTCCACTCACGAGGCACCCTCGAGTTGCAACTCAAGGCGACACGAGAGCGCGCAGATCGGAGATGCAGAAATCGAACGGCACGGTCGACTTTTCGTTGGTCACGACCAGCCACTGGAGTCTGATCACGCTGGCGAGCGCCTCGGCATCCGGAGCGTCACCGGTGGTTCCCCAGCATTCGGTCCTGAGATCCGCCAGGAGCAACCGATTCAAACCGGGCACGAGGGGTACCGAGCTGAGAGAGCAGTACCCGGTGACTCTATCGGCAGTCGACCCCGAGAGCATCGCGAAGCGCAGCGAGGTGGGTACCGTGTAGCCGCTCAATTCGAAGGTGAAACCCTCGACGCTCGTGGCGTCGAACGGCGCCGGGTCGGCGCCTTGCATGGTGCTGGGGTCGATCGAAACGTTCAGATTCATCCCCACGGCTGCGCCCCAAAACTCCGAGTAGCAGTCCGCCGCCGGCGGGTTGGGCGTGCAGTCGAGGTTCACCTGCGCAGCCGCGCCTGCGATACACGCGTTCGACCCCGTGAAATCTTCCGACACGGTGGCCGCTGTCGTGTCGTCGGAAGAGGTGAACATCGGGCCCTGAATCCCGAGGGAGTTGGAGGCGCCGTCAACCCAGCCGTCCTGCGGGACCAAAGGCACTTCGACGAAGGACGTGCCGCCAGAGTTCGTGCTCCCGCCATCGCTGCCGAGTGCCCCCCCGGTGTTCCCACCAGCGGATCCTCCGCCATCAGAGTTCGTGCTCCCGTCATCGCTGCCGAGTGCCCCCCCGGTGTTCCCACCAGCGGATCCTCTGCCACCAGTTGCCGTCTCCCTTCCGGAGCCGACCACGCCTCCTGAGCCCAACGAGCTCGCGTCCACACAAACGCTCGACAGGCAGACGAGCTGTCCGTTGCACGTCTCGTTGCCGTAGCAAGGACAAGCCTCGTCGCCTTCGGACCCGTCGCAACCGGCGGCCACCCCTCCCGTCGCGACAGGTTCGCTCTGCGACCCATGGGTCGTGGCACCTTGGCAAGCCCAGAACGCGCAAAGCGCGCCCGGAAGGAAGACCAACAAGCACGGCACGGGGCGAAATCGCATGTCTGGAAGATTGTCACTTGCCCGAGTGCGACTGCCAACCCCGGCAGCTACCTTCTCGAGATGTCGTCTTGCTCTCGTTGAACATCGCCTCGGCCAGAAGTGTCCGCGGCACGCTTTCCTCGAGCAGCTTCGTCTTGGACGGAAGTCACCCCGCAGACCGCCGCTTCGCCAACCCCGCTCGCCCGTGGAACGCAAGACTCACGTCACCAGGACGCGGCGCCCCGTGGCCTCTCTTGACGGTCCATCCGACGAGGCCCCATGGGCCGACACGGCGAGGCTCCGTCAACAGGAGTGGCCACCGCTGCGATTCGTTCGCCCACCGAGTCCAGACCGTGAGCCAGGAAAGGGCGCGGCAGGCCGCTCGCAGCAGATTCCCCACACCCTCAACCCTGAACCGCCCCGATTTATTCCGTCACGAGCGGTGTGAGTGCAACGACAGTGGCGAAATCGCGCGAATTCAGCTCCACTTAGGCAGCTGAGGGGCCGCCACCCTCGGCGGGGGCGCCCTACCGTGTTATGAGCGCGCCCGTGCCGAGTTTTGAGTGGACCATCGATCCCGTCGCATTTCACATCCCCAAGGGGCCCCTGTTGCTCGTGGTGGGCGGCATCGCCGCCATCATGTTGATCAGCGGGCTCGTCAAAAAGCAGGGCGACGTCGCCGTCTTCGGACTGTTCATGGGCGGCATCATGATGATCGCCTCACAGTTCCTCCCCGAAGAGGTGCCCATCCGGTACTACAGCTTGCTCTTCGTCGGGGTGTTCTTGGGCGGCTACGCACTGCTCAACTGGCAGATTCTGCGAGGTGGCGGCCCTGAGGAAGCCGCGGGCGACTTCATCGTCTACGGCGTCTTGGGCGTTCTCGTCGGCTCCCGGTTGGGGCACGTCATCTTCTACGACTTCGACAAGTTTCTCGACGATCCGGTGTGGCTCTTCCAAATCTGGACCGGCGGGCTCGCGAGCCACGGCGCCGTGATGGGGCTCATCTTCGCGATGTACCTGTTCACGAAGCGGCGCGGGGTGCCTTTCCTCGAGGGCGCTGACCGCTTCGCGTTCTCCGCGGCGCTGGGTGCCACGCTGGTCCGCCTCGGGAACTTCTTCAACCACGAGATCGTGGGACGCGTGGTGGAAGATCAGAGCTGGGGAGTGCGGTTCATGCAATTCAGGGAAGACGCGGCGCGCGGCTACCCTCTCCGCTACCCCACCCAGCTCTTCGAGGTGGCTCTTGGTCTCACCGTGATGGCGAGCCTCTTCGCGGCCGATCGCCTGCTCGGCAAAGAAAAGCGGCCCCGCGGCGCGCTCATTTCGGTCTTCTTCGTGGTGTACTTCGCTGGCCGCTTCAGCGTGGAGTTTTTCAAGGAATACCAAACTCTCGAAAGCACCAGCACCCTGACCATGGGTCAGTACCTGAGCATTCCGGCCTTTTTGCTCGGCGTGTTCGGCCTCGTCTGGTCCCTCAAGGCGCGCCTGCCGGCGGGTTGGCATCAGAACGACCAAGCCGAAGACGAGGAGCAAGAGGGCGACGCGGACTCGGCACCCGGCCGCCTCTATGACGAAGACGTCGAGGCGGAGCTCGCAGGATCGGGCGCCCACACGAACGACGACGAGGACGACGAGAGCCCTTCCGAAGCGGACGAGGGCTCGGACAAGGCAGCGTCGTCGGGCTCCGAAGAAGCCGAAGAAACCGAATCGGGAAGCCGAGCCACCGACAGCGCAGAGCCCGAGAGCGAAAAGAAGGGCTAGCCGCCGAGCCGCCACGGGCGCGAACGTGCGGTCCATCGATTTGGAAACGAGCCCGACCGAGTTCGCTTGGCCGTGCTCGTGTCGTGTGAAGGACCTCGGGCGCCCTTCCGATAGCTTCGTTCGTCCGACTTTGGCAGCCTCCGCCCGAGGTACGCCGGGAACTAGCTAGATCCCGTCGAAAAACTCGCCGAGAGCCACTCGCGAAGCGGTTTTGGGGTGGGACCCTGCCGCGCAGCGGTAGGGCGGGGTCTTTGCAAAGACCCCGAAAAAACAACTGCTAGCCGGCGATACTGGGGCCTACGCAGGCCGTCGCGGGCCCTCGCCCCTGAAGGGGGCCCGCGACGGCCGGAGCGCCCTTTCGCGCCGGAAGCTAACCCAGCACGTCGGCGATGGTGTAGCGCCCCGGCTTCCGTCCGGCGGCGAAGCGCGCTGCGGCGATCGCACCGTGAGCGAAGAGATCCCGATTCGTCGCGCGGTGCGTGAGCTCGAGCCGTTCGCCCGGGCCGAACAGGTACACGGTGTGGTCGCCGATCACGTCGCCGCCACGCACTCCGAAAACGGCCATCTCGTCGTCCCCGCGGGGGCCGACGTTACCATCGCGGCCGCGCACTTCCTTGAGCTCGCTGCGCACCTCGCGCACAGCGTCCGCCAAGCGGACCGCGGTGCCACTCGGGGAGTCCACCTTCCTCTTGTGGTGAACCTCGACGACTTCCACGTCGAACTCGGCTCCGAGTCGACGCACTGCCTGCCGCACCAGCTCGGCAAGCACGTGCACGCCTCGGCTCATGTTCGGAGCCCACACGACAGGCACCTTCTGCGCGGCACGGTCGAACGCCTCCAGGCCGCGGTCATCGAGATTGGTCGTTCCGGAAACGACTGCAACCCCCTGGCGCTCTGCAGCCGCGGCCAGCTCGGGCACGGCGGAGGCAATCGAAAAGTCGATGACGACGTCGGCACCCAAGAGCCCCGAAGCGAGATCCGGAGTGACTTCCAC
>JBNKGC010000322.1:0-5092 GCA_050289625.1 Polyangiaceae bacterium
GAGCAGTACGTTGCTGCAACGACTCAGTTCGGAGAACCCCTGACATTTCCGGACGTCGTCGCTGCCATCTACGCACTAACTCCCTCCGTCGCCAAAGAGACGATCACGGCGCTCGTACGTGTCATGGGGAGTATCCAAGGACTAACTCGAGGCCAGTCCATTGTCGGCGAGACCCCCAATGCGCGGCTCACCATGATCGAGAACGGCGCTGCTTCGCGACCTCATCGAGACGCTCGTCGACGATCCGGCAGTGGAGCTCCGGCACGCCATGAAAGCCCTGATCGAGCGGGAGCCACCGAACGCCGAGGTCGTCCTCAGCGTCCACACAGAGCGTATTCGCGCGATGTTCCTCGAGGCCTTCGTCGTCGGAGACGCAGCAACATGCTCGTAAGTGCGCTCATCTTCGACCGCGACGGCGTACTGACCACGAGCGATCAACGAGCCTTCGCACGCGACGTACTGTCGAGAATCCCTCTGGACGCATCGACGCTCGCCGCCCGTTGGCGGGCTTGGAACGAAGAGCATGCCATTCGCGACGAGCGTCGTGAAGAGGAGCGCATTCGTTCGTTCCTCGGCGCCATAGCGAATGAACTTGGCCTCTCGGGGCAGGCACGAGAAGCTCTGATCGAGCTGGACTACTCCGGCTACGTGACCGCTTTCGACGACGCCAGGCCTGCCCTGGTCCAAGCGCGTCGACAGGGGCTCAGGATTGGCTTACTGACGAACAACAGCATGGGGGTGAGTCCCACCCGCCTGGTCTCGCTCGCGGGGCTAGCAGACTTCGTGGACTTCGCCCTCACCTCGCAAATGATCGGCAAGGAAAAGCCCGCTGTTGGCGCCTACCACTCCGTCGCGGAGGCGCTCGGGGTCCCCGTTCACAAGTGTCTCTACTTCAACGACCGCGAGGCGTGTGTGAACGGGGCACGTTGGGCCGGCATGCAAGCTTGGCTCGTCGACCGCACCCGTGCATCGGATGACGTTGCCGGGGGCATACTGAAGAGTCTCGCACCCATGACCGAGGTGATCGAAATCGCGAGGGCGACCGCCCCGGAGCGACCACGGGCAAATCGCAGCATGGGAATTCCGAGTTATCCATTGGTGGCTACGCTGCGCGCGGTGCCGGCTGCGCACGAGTTGGTCGAAGCGCTTTGGCGCCCACTTCGGGCGTTGCCGCCAAGCGCTCGTACATTTCCCTCGGCTAGTGACGCTCTTCCCGCCTCTGCGGTCGACGCCCACCGCAAGCTGGTTGACCTCGTGCGCAAGCACGGGATCGCCGCCACCGCTACCAAGGTCATCAGCGATGCGGAGCGGATGACCGAGGCGACTCCCCATCCTGTGCGTGAAAGGTTTCGAAGCTACGCGTTCAGCATCGTCGATCGCCTCCGGGAGTTCGACGGGAGAGCAGGAATCGATTGTCACGTTAACTGCGCATCTGTGTAGCCTCGAAGTGTCGCTCCGTGTGTCCGTCAGTGTGCTAAATGATTTCGACGGTGGCCACTTGCGTTGATTGCCCTCCTGCCGCTTTCGCCCCCCATCGAGTTCGGGTCGAAGCGGCCACGGAAGGCTTTCTGCCGCACCGCAAGGTATTGCGGACCACGAGGACGTCCAAGGTTTCGTCCCCGAGTTTCGCGTGCTCGACACGGGCATGAGGCAAACTGACGAGGTTCCTGCGTATCCGGATATCCCAGCCCCTCCAGCGCCAGGTTCCGGTTGCGCGTGGCCTCCCGCTCGAGCGTGGACACGGCGAAAATGGAACTGTCCGGTTGCTCGCTGGTCGTCGCTTCTGACGAAACGACGTGCTAGCTGCTCGGCGGACAATCAGCAAATCGGCGCTCGCGCACCCGCGCTCTTGCCGTCCCCTGCGTCTTCGCAAGTTCTCGAAAACTCGTTGGTTCCCTGTTCACCAGAGGCTCGCGTCAAGAGGCAGCTCGCCATGCAGCTGGAGGTGCGCGTGTGCTCGCCCTGGTCGCCAACCTCACCTGACGCGGTCTCCCCATAGGCTCCCTCCCCTTTGCGCTGTAGGTCGCGGCGGGATCTCGACGGCGCGAACGGCGTTCGTGGAGCCGGGCGAAGCCTTCGCAGGGGCCCGCCGGGGGGTATCACCGGTCAGCTCGAGCCCCGGACCGTTCGCCGCTGCTCCAGCTTTGCGGATCGCTCACGCAGCTTGCCGCCGCGGACGCCGCCGCCGTTATGTAAATGGTCTCTCAGCAGAGCGTTGACGTGCCAGCGACGTCACGGCAGCATTTAATAGATTACCACCATGACTCCCCTCCCGCGCCCCTTCGCTTTCGTCGCCTCCCTCGCCTCCCTCTGGGCACACCATCGTGAAGGGATGACCGGGGCGGTGCTCGC
This sequence comes from Polyangiaceae bacterium, assembly GCA_050289625.1. Classification (GTDB taxonomy): domain Bacteria; phylum Myxococcota_A; class Polyangia; order Polyangiales; family Polyangiaceae; genus NIC37A-2. The sequence continues at coordinate 2,353 of JBNKGC010000322.1, forward strand.
GGGCCTCGTCGCCCTCAGCGCCTGTGGCGGTGAAGGTTCACTGTCCGACGATGGTCAGGACGAGGCACCTGGCGCCGGCGGCGTGACGGCGGGCTCCGGAGGCGCCGGAGATGGCGCTGGCGGTACAGGCGCTTCCAACATGGGAGGCTCTGGCGGCACCCCTTCGACGGGCGAGCCCTGCGCCACCGGGACTTACGACCACGACGACGACCCGTGGACCGTCTGTCAGACGTGGACCGCGTGCCCTCCCGGCCAGTACGTGAGCCAGCCGGGCAGCGCGACGGCCGACCAGCAGTGCAGCGGCTGCCCCAGCGGGAGCTTCAGCACTTCGGCCAACGCCAGCGAATGCGTCGACTGGGCCACCTGCGGCGCTGGGTACCGCGTGCGCAACGATCCCTCCGCCACGGAGGATCGTGAGTGCGCCGCGTGCTCCGAGGGCGAGTCCACGAGCGGCCCCAACCAGTCCACCTGTCAGCCTCACGACGCCTGCACCGCCGGCACCGAGGAGACCGCTCCAGGGACGAGCACGAGCCCTCCCGCATGCGCGGCCTGTGACGCAGGCACCTACTGCGCCGGCGGCACCGAGCCCGCTGTGGCCTGCACCGAGGGCACCTGGGACCACGATGGCGACCCGGCCACGACCTGCGCCGCCAGGACGACCTGCGTCGCTGGGCAGTACGTGTCCGACGAGGGCGACGCGACGACGGACCGGAGCTGTGAGGCCTGTCCGGAAGACACTTTCAGCACGATAGCGAACGAGGGGAGCTGCACACCATGGACAGAGTGCCCGGAGGGTTACACGGAGGACACGCCAGCGTCCGCGACGAGCGATCGGACGTGCCGGGCGGGGGAGTGGTTTCGCCAGCTCGGGACGAGCAGCGAAGACCACGCCTTGTCCGTGAGCGTGGGTGCCGACGGCAGCGTCTATGCTGCGGGCTTCACGTCCGACACCCTTCCAGGTCAGAGCAGCGCTGGCAATGACGACGCGTTCTTGGTGAAGTACTCCGGCGCCGGAGACCTGCTCTGGACGCGCCAGTTCGGTTCGGGCGGCCACGACCGCGTCCGCTCCGTGAGCGTGGACGGCAGCGGAGACATCTACGTCGCGGGAGAAGCGAGCGGCTCCCTCTTTGGGGGGCAGGGCGTGGGCGCGTTCCTCGTGAAGTACTCCAGCGAGGGGAACCCGCTGTGGGCGCGCCAGTTCGCGCCGGGCGCCTCCGACATTGCCTTCTCGGTGAGCATCGACGGCAATGGGAACGCCTATGTCGCGGGTTACACGTACGGCGCCCTGCCCGGGCAAACCAACGCGGGAGCCGAAGATGCGTTCTTGGTGAAGTACAACAGCGCAGGCACTCTGCTCTGGGCCCGCCAGTTCGGTTCGGGGGGTAGCGACCGCGTCCGAGCGATGAGCGTGGAAGGCGGCGGGCACGTCTTCGTCGCGGGCTTCACGCGGGGCACCCTGCCCGACCAGACCAGCGCGGGAGCCGAAGACGCGTTCTTGGTGAAGTACAACAGCGCAGGGAACCTGCTCTGGACGCGCCAGTTCGGTTCGAGCAACTACGACTCTGCCTACTCCGTGAGCGTCGACGACAACGGCGGTGTCTACGTCGCGGGTGAAGCCTGGAGCGCCCTGCCCGAGCAGACGAAGGTGGGAGAAAATGACGCGTTCGTGCGCAAGTACGACAGCGCCGGAGAGGTGCTCTGGACGCGCCAGTTCGGCACGAGCAGCTACGACTCTGCCTTCTCTGCGAGCGTGGACTCGAGCGGGAGCGTCTACGTCGCGGGCTTCGCGAACGGCGCCCTGCCCGACCAGTTGCACGTGGGCAGCTACGACGCGTTCGCGATGAAGTACGATAGCGCCGGCACCCTGCTCTGGACCCGCCAGTTCGGTACGAGCAACATCGACGAGGCCTACGCGGTCAGCCTCGACGCCGACGGCGGTGTTTTCCTTGCGGGCCGTACGAACGGCACCCTGCCCGACCAGACCAGCTCGGGCGGCTACGACGCGTTCGTTGCGCGCCTAGTTCCCTGAAGGCCACGGGACTTACGCCGCGCCCGTCCTCCTGCAGGCTGGTCCAGCGCGTTGCGCTGCCCCCCTCAGTGTTGCCGGCCGAATTGACATCACCCGTGAGGGGACCGAAATCCGTTCCCTTGTCGAGCAAGCTCATCGCCTCGGCCTGCATTTCGTCGCCGTCAGGCTGCACTGGCTATCGTGACGACGAACGCTTGAGAAGCAAATGATGCGCGAACTGTTATCGCGACGGCTCGAAGCTGAAAATGGGGTGCTCCGCCAGAGCGATGGCCTGGAAGTCACACACCATCCCGACGGCGAAGATGAGGCCCAGGAGCGCCCCCGGCACATACGCACCCCACGAGGAAGGCCGCTCGCTCGCCGGGCTGCGCCGGCGCTCTCTGCGAAGCAACCACCACGTGCTCAGGACCACCAACGGAGCGGCAAAGGCCGAGCGGTAGAAGAGCACCGTGCCCACGTCGAGCCCTGCGGACGTAGCCGAGGCGAGCCCAAATCCCCTTCATCGCCAACCCGCAGGTGGCCAGAAGCACGAGAGTGAAGCCGGTGAGTTGCATGGACCTAATTCCTTCGGAAGGGCACCGAATCCTTCCCCGTCCAGCGACACTTTTTCCATCTCATGCAGCCATGCGTCCAATTGAATGATTGAAACTTAGACATAAGCCATTCGCATATGCTGGACTACCTCACCGGAGAGCGCCCTGGCCGGCCCTC
>JBNKGC010000323.1:0-5059 GCA_050289625.1 Polyangiaceae bacterium
CGCGGCGTGACGACGTCCATCTCACCCTCCACACGGTGGTGCGCGAGTGGCTGGATGCCGAGCCGCGCATTCGGAGGGCGATCCAAGCGGCGCGACGCGACGCGACGCCGAGAGACTCGAGCTAGCGCCCCGGGCCACTTCGAGGCACCCTTGGGCGGCGTCATGTTGGCGAAGCTCCTCATCGGCCTGATCCGCATTTATCAGTGGACGATTTCGCCTCTTCTAGGGCCCGCCTGCCGTTTCCACCCAACTTGCTCGCGCTACGCGGTCGCTTGCCTCTCGACGCACGGCGCCTGGCGCGGTAGCTGGCTCGCGGCGCGGCGCATTTTGCACTGTCATCCATTCCACCCCGGCGGCTATGATCCGCCTCCCCCTCCCACCGAGCGTGCGCCAGCCAAGCTGGAGCCGCATCCCGCAGGGGACTCGCGCGGGCCCGCTCGCCTTTGAGCGTCGACCCCCAGCCCCCCCGACACACCTTTATCTCACGGCATCATGGAACGCGGTGGTCTGTTCCGAATCTTCCTCTTTGTAGGACTTTTCATTCTTCTCCTGGTCGGCCTTCCGAGGTTCTTCGACGACGACGACGTCAGCTACCCAAAGCTGACGGAACGACTCGTCGTGACGGAAGAGCCTGCCGCGCCTGAAAAGCTCTGCGACCTGTGGAGCGATGACTTTCATGCCCAGGTCTCGACCCGCGGTGGGTCTCTGAAGAGCTTTCAGTTGCTCCGGGCCAAGTACCAGTCCGACGGCAATCCCATCAATTTGGTCACGACGCCCGACCATCCCCAGTTCCAGCCGCTGTTCTTTCGTTATCGTGACGAAGCGGGCGACGCCGACTGGTTGGTGAAGCACGACCTCCGGAATTGGCAGCTCGAGAAGTCCGATGGGAAGCGCTGCAAGCTCTCGTACACGGACGGTCAGGTCGCGCTCGAAAAGACGATCGGCGTCGGTGACAGCCCCTACGCGCTGTCCGTCGAACTGTCGGTGGAGAACGTCTCGAACGAAAAGCGCGCGTACGCGTTGTCGTTCAACACGACGGACTTCTATCGCGACGAAGACGTCAAGAACCACATGTTCCGCATGAACCCGCTCCACAGTCACGTGGAGTGCGTGTCCCCCTCGGGCGAAGCCGAGCGGATGCGGCAAGAGGACTTCGAGCCGAGCGATTTCGCGGATTCCGAGAAGTTCCCCAAAAATGAGTTCTCCGACGGCCGCTGGTTCCAAGCACAGGAGCCCGGTGACCTCGCGGCCGTATCCAACGCGTACTTCACCAACGCACTTTCAAAGGTCAAAGCGCCGGAGGATCCGCACTGCCTGCTCCAGGTCGAGGAACTCTGGGACAGCACTCACTACTCATCACGCAAAGCCGATCCGAACTCCCAAGCGCTGTACAAAGCCCGCCTCGCCTTCCCGCGGCGGACCCTCGATGCGGGCGGCGTGTCGAAGTATGAGTTCGAAGCGTTCATCGGTCCGAAGGAGCGCAACGCACTCACCGCGGCCGGCTCCGAGTACTCGGAGATCATCGATCTCGGTTTCTTCTCGGCGATTGCGAAGGTCCTCGTGGCCTTCCTTCTCGCCGTGTACTCGGTCATTCCGAACTGGGGCATCGCGATCATCGTCCTGACCATCACGGCGCGCGTCCTGCTGTTCCCGCTCTCCGTTCCGTCGATCAAGAACATGATCCACATGCGGGAGCTGAAGCCCGAAATCGACAAGCTCAACGAGAAGTACAAGGACGATCCGCAGGCCAAGGGCCTGGCTCAGATGGAGCTGTGGAAGAAGCACAAGGTGAACCCGATGAAGGGTTGCCTGCCGCAGCTCGCTTCGATGCCGGTCTGGTTCGCCCTCTACACCACGCTTCAGACCGCGGTCGAGCTGTACAACATTCCCTTCCTCTGGTTCCCGGACCTCTCCAAGCCGGACCCGTACTACATTTTGCCGTTCATCATCGGCGGCGTGTACTTCCTGCAGCAGACGCTCATGCCGATTCAGGCGGATCCAGCGCAGCAAAAGATGATGAAGTATTTCATGCCCGGCATGTTCACGGTCTTCATGCTGTTCCTACCGGCTGGTCTCGGCGTCTACATGTTCACCAACAGCTTGCTCGGCATCGCGCAGCAGCAGATCGTCGAGCACCACGTGAAGAAGACCATGGCCGCCCGCAGGGCCGCCCAGGGCGAAGGAGCGGGCGACCAGCAGGCTGAAGACGAGGCCCAGGCATCGAGCAAGACGGCCTCCAAAAAGAAGAAGCGGGGAGGTCGGCGCGCGTGAGCCACTTCCGGGCGAAGCCACGACCCGACACTCCCCGATTACCCCAAGAAGGCGGGACACATCGATGACGCAACACGACGATCGAGCACCTGAAGAGGAAGAGCGCGAGGATGACGCGACCGAGGGAGGTTCGCGAGACTCCGCGACGGAAAGCCCCGAGGCGCAGGGCGAAGACGACGACACTTCGGACGAGGATTCCGAGGACGAGGAGGAGACCGGCGACGACCAGAGTTCCTCTGAGTCCGACGACGGCGGGGAAGCCCGCAAGCGTCAACGCCGCTCACGTCGACGCAAGAAAGACTACGAACCGGAAGACGAGCGCGCCGCCCAGGCGCTGCAGTTCATCACGGACGTCGTCGAGCAGATGGGCATGGACTGCAACGTCCGGTTGAAGCGGCCCTCCGAGGAGAACCCCGAAGAGGTGATCATCGAGATCAACGGAAAGGACTCCGGCCGAATCATCGGGAAGAAGGGTCAGGTGCTGCAGGCCCTTCAGTTCCTCTGTCACCGAGTCATCAATCGCCCTGGCCAGGAGCGCAGACACGTTCTCGTGGATGCCGAAGGTTATCGGCACCGCCGAGACACCAGCCTCGCCACCATGGCACGTCGCTTGGGCAAGCAAGCCGTCGAGCTCGGTAAAATCATCACCTTCGAGCCGATGAATCCGCGTGATCGCCGGGTCGTCCATATGGCGCTGGCGAAATTCGAGGGAGTCATCACCAAGAGCGACGGTGAGGGTGACGACCGGCGGGTGCAGATCATCCCCGTTCGACGCTGACGGAAAGCTGCTGACCGTGCGGCGCCGAGCAACCGGCGCCGACCAACCCCGCACCAAGAACCAGGGCGCGCCGCTGCCTCGATCCACCGGGGTCGCGAGGCGGCTTCCCGGCGGCGCCCTCTCCCGGGTGCCCTGGTCTTCCCGGGCATCGCCCCCGCTGTCTCCATCCCGCTTGGGCTCTCCGGGTTGGTGGGGCATAGTGCCCTGCTGGAAGCCATTGCGGGCACCGTTCGGAACCTGAAGCCGCACCGATTGAAGGGCTGGGGCCTGCTGACCGTCTCACCTGGGTCAATCTCTAGCTTCCGAGTGGATTCGAAAGGACTTTTCTCGATGTCGCATTTCGCTTTTTTGCCTCGGCGCTCCGTTCGCACCGCCCTGTCCTGTCTCGCCGTCGCCGCGTCCCTGAGCCAGGTCGCGTGCGGGCCCAAAGCCGTACGTGGAGGCGACGTCGAAGGGCTCGACGACGAGGCCATGAGCACTGGCCTCGACCGCCGCGACCTGCAGACGCTGCTTTCCGAGAACATGCAAGCTCTCCAGTCGTCCGCCGTCATTCGACGCTGGGAAAGCGAGAACGATCCCGTGGTGTCCGTCTTTCCGTTTCGCAACGAGACGAGCGAACACATCGACAGCGCTCTTGACGCTCTGATCAGTGACGTGGAAACGCAGCTGGTGAACGCCGGGCACGTCCAGGTCGTCAGCATCGAATCCCAGCAGTCGTTGCTGGCCGAGATTCGCAAGCAGCAATCGGATGCCTTCGATGCCGGTCAGACTGCGCAATGGGGCAAACAGCTCGGCGCGCAGTACATCGTCACCGGCAAGGTGTTCAGCACCGACGAGCGCATGAGCGACGAGCGACGCGTCCAGTACTACATGTTCATGCAGGTGCTCGACGTCGAAACGGGCCGCATCCTCTTCCAGAACAAGTCCGCCGTAACCAAGGCTTTGCTCTGAACGCACATGCGGGGCACCTTTTTCAGCCTCGCGCTCGTCGGAACGGCGACTTCCTCGGTGAGGTCGCCCCATCGAGCAGAAGTAGGCGAAGACCGACGCGGGCGAGGCGACTCCGCCCGCAGCGCCGCTCGGCCTCGCGGAGTCGGTGCGCTCGTTTGCACGGCGGTGCTCGCGGTCGCATCGCTCTCCGGTTGCGCAGGCCACTCGGCAAAGACGAAGGAAGCGCGTGACGCGCTGGACGCCGGACAGCCCAAGGTCGCCCTCCGGCTCTACAACGAGGAGCTCGGCGTCGACTCGGCCAAGGACCTGCCCGAAGACCTGACCGACGACGCCTCCCTCCTGATTCTCGATCGTTCGATCATCTTGCAGCAGCTCGACGACTACGCCTTGTCGAGCCGTGACCTACAGACCGCCGACAAGCAGATCGAGATGCTGGACTTCTCCCGCACGGCGGTAGACGACATCGGCAAATACGTCTTCTCCGACGACACGGGCCCCTACAAGGCGCCCCCGTACGAGAAGCTGATGATCAACACCATGAACATGGTGAACTACCTTGCCAAGGGGGAGCTCCAAGGTGCCCGCATCGAGGCGCGTCGCCTCGCGGTCATGCAGAAGTACCTGCGCGAACACGAGAACCCCGCGCGCTCGATGATGGCTCCCGGCAGCTACCTCGCCGGTTTCGTATTCGAAAAGAGCGGGCGGCCAGACATCGCACTGCGCTTCTACGACGAGGCGCTCCAGTACGGGAAGTTCCCTTCGCTCGTGGCGCCGGTCCGGCGCTTGATGGAAGCTTCCGGCTACACCTCACCACGACTGCGGGAGCTGCTCGAAAACTCTTCCGTCGGCGCCTCCGCGGAAGAAAGGTCCACCGAGGTGTCGGAGGCGGAGGGCGGCGAGTCCTCGACCGCGGGTCTACGAGGTCCCAGTGAAATCTTGGTGATCATCAGCTACGGGCGGGTTCCCGCCAAGGTCGCCAAGCGCGTTCCGATCGGGCTTGCCCTCACCTATGCCTCCGGCGCCATCAGCCCGCACGACGCGGCGCGCGCCAACAGCCTC
>JBNKGC010000324.1:0-5050 GCA_050289625.1 Polyangiaceae bacterium
GCGCGAACAAGGCATTCGCCTGAGCGTGGTGCCCCAGCGACAGGCGCCCCCGGCAGACGTCGCCGTGACGAACCTCGAGCTGCCCGCGAAGGTCAACGTGGGCGAGCCTTTCGAGGTGGTGGCGAAGCTGCACTCGACCCGCGCGGGTGAAGTGCGGGCGCGTCTCTACCAGGGGCAGACCCTGAACGGCCTCGAGTCCGTCAAGACGGTGAAGCTCGAGCCGGGCGAAGGCGAGGTGCGCTTCAACAGCGTGGTGCGCGTGCCGGGGGAGATCACCTATTCCCTCGAGCTCGAGCCGCAGACAGACGATCGCTTTCCCGACAACAACCGCAGCGTCGTTACGGTGGACGTACCGGGGCGCCCGCAGATCCTGCTCGTCGAAGGGCAGCCCAGCCGCGCGAGCTACCTCGCCAGTGCGCTCACCGCGCAGCAGCTTGACGTCGACGTGCGCGGTCCGGGTGCGTTCCCGGGCAACCTGAGTGAACTCGAGCGGTACGCCTTCATCATCGTCTCCGACGTGGCGCGGGAGCAGCTCGACCGTTCGCGGGTGGATCTCATCGAGCGCTATGTGCGCGACATCGGCGGAGGCTTCCTCTACGCAGGCGGTGAGTCCGGGTACGGACTCGGTGGCTGGCAGGGGACGCGCATGGAGAAGATCCTGCCGGTCCGCATGGATGCCGAGCGCCGCCGGGAGGTGCCCGGGGTGGCGATGGTGCTCGTGATCGACCGCTCCGGATCGATGACGGGCCTGCCGATGGAGATGGCCAAGGAGGCCTGCAACGCCACCGTCACCACGCTGCAAGGCGACGACTTGATCGAGGTGATCGCCTTCGACTCGCAGCCGACGCGCTACGTGAAGATGCAGCCCGCCCGCTACCGGAGCCGCATTCAGAACGACATTTTGCGCATCCAGCCGGGCGGCGGCACGGAGATCTTCCAGAGCCTCGACATGGCGTACCAGGACATCGCCGTGGTCGAGGCGCGCAAGAAGCACGTCATCTTGCTGACGGACGGCAACGCCCGCAGCGACGGCATCTTCGACTTGGTGTCGGCGATGATCTCCGAGTCGATCACCGTGACCACGGTGGGCCTCGGCGGTGGAGTGAACGACGAGCTCCTCAGGATGATCGCCGATTCGGGTGGCGGTCGGTACCACTTCGTGCCCGACGCAGGCAGCCTCCCGCGCGTGTTTTCCCGCGAGACCGAGCTCATCTCGAAGCAGGCGGCGGTCGAAGATTGGTTCCCGGTGCACCAGGTGGGCAACGCCGCGTTCCTGCGCGGTGTCTCGCTGTCAGCAGCGCCGCTTCTCCGGGGCTATGTGTCGACCCAGCTCAAGCCCACGCCCGCCCAGATGATCATCGCGAGCGATCGCGGCGAGCCGCTGCTCGCCCGGTGGCGGGTGGGGCTCGGCTGGAGCCTCGCGTGGACGAGCGACATCAAGAACAACTGGGCGTCGGACTGGCTGCGCTGGCCTTCGTTCGGCCGCTTCTGGTCGCAGCTGGTGCGCGAGCACATGCGCCACGAACGCCGCCGCGAAATCCCGATGGAGACCAAGGTCGAAGACGGCGAGCTCGTTGCCGTGGTCGACGCCCTCACCGCGGACGAGCGCTTCGACAACCGCCTCGAGTCGACGCTCAGCGTGAAGCGCGGTCGCGCCCGCGGCGAAGCGGCCAGCGACGAGAAGCCCGCAAAGGCGAGCTTCTCGCAAGTGGCCCCGGGCCGCTACGAAGCGCGCCTCCCGCTGCCGCGCTTCGGCTCCTACGCCGTCTCAGCCGCCCACTCCCAACGAGACGAAACCGGCGAGCCCCGCCCGTTCGCCGTGAGCTACAGCCACGTCTCGCACCCCTACCCGCGCGAATACGCCACCTTCGAGCCCGACTTGGACGGCCTCGCACGCCTGGCTCAGGCTGGCGGCGGCTTGGTCGATCCGGGCGCGGCGTGGGCGTTCGATCCGGCGGGGGAGAGCATCGAAAGGCAAACGCCGCGTCAGAATCCGTTCATCTTGACGGCGCTGGTGGTGTTCTTGTTGGACCTCTTGATGCGGCGGGTGCGGTTGTTTGATCGGGGGTTTCGGCGGAGTTCGACAAAGTAGCGTCTCCGAACCCTCGGCATCGGCGAGCAACGAAGTGCAACCGCGAGAGGCGGGCTCGGCCGCGATGCGAGGTCGCAGGGCTCACGAGCGCAGCGGGCATTCTCCGGGCCTTTCTTTCGTGCAGCTCAGGACAAGACCGCTTGCAATAATCACCAGACTTCTGACCATCGGCACACCTGACGTTATTCCATTCGGCTGCCGCACAGCCGCCTCGTCGGAGTAGAACAACCGGCGGTCACGTCCAAAGGGAGTGATGACGGCCGAGCCGGAACAGTGCCGCGGATTAGAGCGAGCTGCCATCTTCATGGGTCACACGAAACCGGTCCACAACGAGGTGCGAGAAACTCCCTGAGGTATAGGCTTGTTGCGCCACCGCGACCTCGAGCCCCTGAGGACCGTAGTGCGCGTCGATGCCCCCGATGACCTGTGTTTTGCCGTCGAGCTGAACGGGGACCTCGTAGGTTTCCGCGTCGCCGAGCAGTCCACGAATGACGAGAGAGGCGTTCGAATAGCTGTGCTGCTCTTCATAGCTGCAATCACAGGGGAGAGTCTCGAAGCAGGGGCCGAGTCTCGATTCGCAGGTGCGCGTGACGTCAGCCTCCACCTCGACGGCCCAGACGGCGCCTTCGCGGGCTACGACCGTGCGGAGCACCACGAGGCGGCTGTCGTCCCGTCGGGCGAGGAGCTCGGGGTCGAATTCGCAGATGTCGGGGTAGTACGCAATGAAGTGGTCGAAGCAGACCATGGGGGGCGGGGGCTCCACAGCCAACAGCGTCTCGACTCCACCATCGATCCGATGCCGAACGTAGCGATCGGGCTGTTGGAAGAGCACGACTCCTTCGCCATCGAATGCGCCACGGCAAGCGAGGCTTCCAGCTGACCCTTCCGAGAAATCGTCTTGTTCCGACCAAAGGAACATCTCGCCATCCGCTCCGGTCGGGATCTCCGCTCCGTAGGAGTCTCCCCGCCAGAGCCGGTCGTAAAAACAATCGAGCGGTGCATCGGCTCGAGGACGGGGAATGGTCGTGAAGGAATCCCCGCTGGTGGACAGATAGTGGTTGGCGGACGCGTCTTCGACATCCGCTCCGCTTTCGAGAAGGTGGAGCTTTCCTCCCAGGGTCGTCGCGGCAAGGGGGAAGTCGGTCGTCTCACCGGTCCAATCTGGCTTTCCGTCGACGCTCACCTGCCCCTGATCCCAGAGCACCAGGTGCGGCCAACCCTCGTCGTGCACCAAGTAGAAGAACTTGTCGCGCCCGGGAAGGCTGGAGGTAATCGCTGTTCGTACGGTCGACGTCGTGACGGTATCGTCGAGCTGCCAGTCGATGAGCTGCGCGTGGCGCTTCGACTCGAACCCCCACTGGACGAGTAGGCCAGTTCCCGCGAGGTCGAGCCCCCCGAGAGTTCCCCGAGCTTCGAAGCGCATCGTCGACACGCTGCAGTCTCCCAGGCAACTCACAGTGCTCGATGGGATGACGACCTGCGATAGAGGCGGCTCGAGCTCGTTCTCGTCGTCGTCGTCCTCGGCCAGTCGTGTTGGCTCGCCGGGAGGCGCGTCCTCGTCCACCCCTCGGCTATCATCGGCGTCCGGGACGCCTCGCGAGCCCTGGCCGGCGTCTGACTCGGTCAGCCCGCAACCCACCCAGCCGAGGGTGAGCAGACAGGTCGAAACGAGCAGGATCGGGGGGAACTTCTCGACGAATGGCACGCGCAGGGCTCTCGATTCCTACATTCCTACTCTGCAAAGGATGTGCCTGACACAGGGAGGCCCCAACTCCCGAGAACCGGCCACACTTCTGCCAGGCGGGTGTGCCAAGGCGTGCCGAACCGCGATCGCTTGTGCACTCTCTCCTGGGGAGCCGGCGAACCCCGCCCCTTCGCCGTGAGCTACAGCCACGTCTCCCACCCCTACCCGCGCGAATACGCCACCTTCGAGCCGGACTTGGACGGCCTCGCGCGCCTGGCTCAGGCTGGCGGAGGCTTGGTCGACCCCGCCTCCACCTGGGCCTTCGATCCGGCGGGGGAAAGCATCGAAAGGCAAACGCCGCGACAGAATCCGTTCATCTTGACGGCGCTGGTGGTGTTTTTGTTGGACCTCTTGATGCGGCGGGTGCGGTTGTTTGATCGGGGGTTCAAACGGAAGGCGGCGTGAGGGGGCTCAGCCTTCACGCGAGGCTGCTACCGCCAGCTTTCCGTGTGGAGGTCGGAGACACGAGCGAAATGCTTCGTGTTGTTGGTGACGAGAGTGCGGCCGAGAGCGAGCGCGTGAGCCGCAATCATGGTGTCGAGGACACCGATGGGAGTTCCCCGGCTGCGTAGGAGAGCGGAGAGCTTTCCGTAGCGATCGGCAGCATCTGAATCGAAGGGGAGGACGTCGACGTTTGCAACGAACACGTCGATGAGGCCGTGCAACTTCTTGGACCGGCGCTTCTCAGCGCCAAAGCGAAGCTCAGCAAGGCTCAGGGAACTGAGAGCAAGCTGGGAAGGTCGCCTTCGGAGGAGATTGGCGGCCACGTCGCCCTCCCCCCGCAGAGCGAAACTGACGGTGTCCGTGTCGAGCAGATAGTCGGTCACGAGTCGAACGGGTCGCGTTGTTCGTCCAGAGGCTGCTGGGGGGGGCGCTGAATGGTTCCACGCCAGGCGCCGAGGCATTCGCGAAACTGAGGCGTCCACTCATCGACGGGTTCGAGAATGACCTTGCGGCCCACTCGCTTGACGAGAACCTCACGCTGCCCGTCGGGGAAGCGGCATTTGGCGGGCAGGCGAACGGCCTGGCTTCCGCCATTCTGAAAGAGCTTCGCACGGGCTGCCATGGGTCAAAGTATAGACCGCGTCTATACTTGGACAAGTGGGGTGAGCCAACCGTTCGGACCGCCAGCTTCCAATTCGTTCCGCTTCGCCCACGTTCCCCCTTGCCTCCAACCTGAACTCCATGTTCATCTACGCCGGCCGGGGGGCGCG
>JBNKGC010000325.1:0-5016 GCA_050289625.1 Polyangiaceae bacterium
CCCGCAGAGCAGGGGCGAGCTCAGGACGGGAAGCCAAGAACGAACCGGCGCCTTCATAACGTCTCCAAGTATTGGGATCAAGTTGGCACAGGCTAGCTGGCCGGCGGATGAGAATCAAGCGACATGCTCCAAGGATTCGGCATCACAAATTCATAATGGATCATGTTCCCAGGCCGGGCCTTTCGACAACGGCGCATCTTCGGTCGCACGATTCACGGCGATCTGCCCGACACGCAACTCTTGATCACCGTCGCGTCCCAGGCGCCTCCCAGTTTGACTTCGGTGGCTCCGGATCTCCCGGCCGATCTGTGCGCCTTCGTCGACCGCTCGCTCGCATTCGACAAGAACCATCGCTACCCGCACGGGAAGAGCATGCGGGCAGACGTGCGCGCTCTGCTCCGGGGCAAGGAGCCGCCGTACGTAGCTGCCATCGCAAGCGGCAGGATTCGGCCGGGCCAACCTCTTTAGAAGGTCGCTTCGAAAAGACGGCAGGGTGACTTGTGGCGACCGCCACCCATGATCCCCGGATCAGTCTCCTCAACGCCAATCGTTTGTTCTACCTTTGGGGTGTGTTGCTTTGGGATCGAGGTGTGTTGCTTTGGGATCGAAGGGTGCGAAGGGTGCCCCGTCTCGTCTTGACCATTCTTCTGGGTCTTGCACACACCTTGCTTGCTGCGGAGTCTGACTCGGATCACACGAACGTCGAAGGCGAACCGGGCAAGACCAGGGCGCGAAGCCGAGGCGGACCAGACTCGCTCGGCTCCTTCGTGAGACTGTCACTCGAACGCTCGACGGTGGACTATTCGTATGATTACGAAGGAACCTATCGTGGCCCGGGAGCGAGTTCTCAATTCTCCATCTCGGGTGAGGAGATCGCGCGAGGTTGGGGCGGCCGAGCGGAGGCCGGGGTTGCCCTGGCCTTCAGTGAGCACTTTGCGTTGGTACCGCGAGGTGCATTCTCGCTGATGCGAACGGCGAGCACTCGCTACCAAGAAGAGAACATCGCGGTTCCCTATGTCTTCGACGCGCACGGTTGGCTGTGGGGCGTAATGGTGGGTGGGGAAATGCAGTTCGCACACCGGGTGATGGCTCTGAGCGCGGACGTGGGCTTGGCCGGTACGGCACTGAGTACGACGCCCGTGGCTCCGGAAAATGCGCAGGTCGACGCGCAGTCGCATTTCGGACCGGCGTGTCGCCTCGGCGCGAGCCTCACACTCCCTACCGGCACGCCCTGGGGGGTCGGTCTCGTCGCGTCCATCGAGGGACACCTCGGCACGCCGATTCTCACCCGAACGGGGCGCTCCAGCCTGTCCTTCTTCATCCAATGGGACGCCACTCGATGACCTCCTTTGCCAGTCCGTCTGGCCGCGCCGCCATCCGACAGCTTGCCGCATTCGCGACGGTGGCGTTCTGCGGTTACTTCTCGCTCGGCACCAGCTGTGACTCGATCATCGAAACCATCGAGACCAGGGTCGCTCTTCACTACGACGCAGGAGACGGCACGGCCTTCCTCAAAGTTCGAGCGAGCGGCGAGCGAGTCACCATCGTGGTCGATTCCGGGCTGACGGTTCCGTTGCGATTGCCGGACACTGCGGCTGCGCCCGGTGTTGCTCTGGGTTCCGCTGGTTCGGCCGGGGCCAGCTCGACTCCGCTGGAGGGTGGCGAGTCAGCGCTCCCTGCGGGGCCGAGCGATCCCCAGGGCGCCTGCACGGTCAGCGGTCTCGAGAACCGCTGCGAGGTGGAAGTTCCCTTCTCGGAAGGGCCGTTCGAAGCCACGTTCCGCGTCATCCGCTCGGACACATCAGTCGAGCAAGAGGTCACCGCAGTAGTGAGTGTTGCCGGTGAAGGCGACTGCGACGGCGGCCCCGCGAACATCAGCGTGCGAGCCGAACAGGTGGAAGTTCCGTGAGTCGGGATGGGTGGAGTTCCACTCGCGTCGTCGGCGACTGGTTGCTGCACCCGGTCCCGCTCTTGGCGGCCGGCCTCCTCGCGCTCAACGATCTTCACCTGAAGGCGAGTTATCCCGGTTTCGTGACAGGCAAGCTGTCGGACGTTGCCGGAATGATCTTCTTTCCTCTCTTCCTGGTGTGCCTCCTCGAGTTCGTGGGCGTGATCTGCAAACCGACCTGGCGTGCCGGTCGTCGTGCCCTGTTGGTGTGCATCGTCGCGACGGGCGCGGTTTTCGCGATCATCAACGTTAGCACCGCAGCGGGCGCCGGCTACGAGCGAGTGATGCAGTCCATTTGGACTGCGCTCGGCGGACCGAGCGGCGAAATCGCGATCGTTCGGCATGTCGTCGACCCCACCGATCTCGTTGCTTTGGCGGCGCTACTGGTGCCGTGGCACCTCGGCACCATTCGCCTGCGGGAGGCCTACAGTCCCGTGGACGGTGTTCCGCCCGACTTTCGAACGTGCGGTCGCGCGATTGCCGCGCGGGGCGTCGTCGCTGGGTCGAGGCGCGGTACTTCCTCGACGGGGTTCGGGGCGACCTGCTCACGCTGAAGGAGGTTATTCTCGATGCAGGCGCGGCAGATGGTGGCGAGGTTTTGGGACCCGCGGAGGTGCGGAAGGACTTGGCGATGGCCTCCTGGACGAGTTCTGGAGATACTGCGTCTCACCAGATTCATTACCCGTGAAGCAGGCGTGGACCTTTGACGGAATTCTACGGTGGGAAGGCTGGCGTTACTGCTCGAATGGCGTGACTCACGAGGTCGCCCTACTCCGAAGCGACGATCGGGCGCATGATGCGACGGCCATGCAACCCATCGGTCAATTTTCGTTCTTGCTTTCGGTTCTGGTGGTTGCCGCTACAGCGGCGGGAGTGACGGCAGCTTGTTCTGCGGGCGACGGATCCCGGCGCCCCGGTTCGGACGCCTCGGGCGATGAAGGGACGGGAGGTTCGACGCTGGTGGTGGTGGGCGGCGAAGACGGCGAGGACGATCCCGTCGGGGCTGACCAACCGGAGCCCGACTGCACACAGGATTGCCTCGACTTCCCAGCAGAACCACTGATCGACGCTCAAGGCGACACCATCGATGCGAGCGAACTCTCGGTCTTCAAAGGGGGGGATTTTTCCCCCGGCCTGTGCCTGACCGAGCCTCAGCTCTCGGATGGTTCGGCGCCCGGTGCGCTCTTTCCGGCGAACTGGCTGAGACCGCGCTTTCGCTGGAGCGCGCCGACGGACGCCACTCTGTTCGAAATCCGGCTCTCGCATCCGATCGAAGCGAACCCACTCATCGCCTACACGAAGCGGCACGAATGGAAGATCCCGCCCGAGATCTGGCAACAGATGGGCAAGAACCTCCATACGCCGATCACGGCCACCGTAAGAGCCGCCACCCCGGATGGTGTCGTCGGTGTGAGTGGCGAGTTCGCGATCGCTCCCGTCTACGCTGGAGGCAGCCTGGTC
Source organism: Polyangiaceae bacterium (assembly GCA_050289625.1). Taxonomy (GTDB): domain Bacteria; phylum Myxococcota_A; class Polyangia; order Polyangiales; family Polyangiaceae; genus NIC37A-2. The sequence goes on from JBNKGC010000325.1 coordinate 3,410, forward strand.
TTCTGGGCAAGCCGTACCTTGGGAACGGAAGACGACAGTCGCCTCTTGGGGTTCGAGGTCGGCGACGAGGGCGTTGCCCTCGCCCTTGACCTGCCCGACATTCAGATGGACGGCATCCTGGCACCGGTCGGCAGCTACTACCACAACGAAGGCCAGGCGGATTGCATGGGCTGCCACACGGCGGCACCGGATGGCAAGTCGGTCATCATTGGTGGCGGCTGGCCTTGGTACAAGATGGCCGCATCGATCGAACCGGAAACGCGCGGCCAGGTGCCTGAATGGCTGACACCGGGTGGAGAGTTCCTGCTCAAGCTGCCATGGCAAGGCACCCCCGCTGTTTCTTCCGCGCACTGGGACGAGTCCGAACGGATTCTCGTCACCACCCTAGGTGAACGTTCGACGGCATTCACTGACGATGGGCGCCTTCCGCAGGGCTTGGTCTGGATGAATCTGGGCACGACAGTGGACGTGCCCGCAGATTTTCCCAGCGACGACTGGCAAGCCCAGCAGGACACCCTGGCCGCCTGGGAGGCAGCGTTCGCGGCCAACGAGGGCACCATGTGGGGCACGATCGTCCGCGACGGCGACACCCGCGAGGCAGTGACACCGGATTTCAACGACGCCGGCACGCTCATCGCCTACACGTCGACCATGGGCAGCGAGAACGGGCATCCGTCGAAGAGTGATGCGAGCGTTCCAGCCGATATCTACATCGTGGACTACAATGGCGGCGAGGGCGGCACCGCCCGGGCCGTCGCGGGCGCCGACGACGCCGACGCCCTCGAGTACTACCCGTCGTTCACGCCGGATAGTGCCTTCATCGCGTTCAACAAGGCGCCTACCGGTAGCGCTCATCCCTACGATAACGAATCTGCCGAGATCAACGTGGTACCCAGCGAGGGCGGCACGCCCAGGCGCCTGGTTGCCAACGACGCTCCAGCGTGCACCGGTTTGTCGAGTCCCGGGCTGAACAACAGTTGGCCTAAGTGGAGCCCGCTCGTCCGCAAGCGAGATGGCAAGAGTTACTACTTCGTCGTCTTCTCCTCCGAGCGCCCTGGCTACGGCCCCGAGGGGCTCGACGAAGACTGGGCCCAGCTCTTCATGGCGTCCATCGTGGTCGACGACGCCACGGGCACTATCACGGACTACCCGGCTATCTACCTCTGGAACCAGAGCAACTTGGTCGAAGGTAGCAATGTCGAACAATACCCCTCGAACAACCTCACCCCAGCGTGGGAAGAGTTCATCGTGCCGAAAATCGACGTGGTGGTGCGGTAGCCCCTGTGCTGGCTACTTGGCCCATCCGTGGTGCTCAGGTGACCCTCCCTTCAACGTAGGTGGTTGCCGAGCCGACATACGTTGAGGTTTTCCCGAACGGGCGGAATTGTCCTGCCGAGTGTTCCTACGCGAAGCTCGTGCTGAAAACGCAGTAGGTATCCTGCGGCACGCGGGTTCGGAAAAACAGTTCGGAACCCGGCTCGAGCCAAGGGTTTCGGCACGGCTCGTTCCCGAACCTGAAGACTCGCGTGCCCCGCTGCGGCCACGAGTGGCCGGTCGCCGGCGCCCGCCAAAGCCTAGCTAAACGCGAGCCTGACGACCGGCTGCTC
>JBNKGC010000326.1:0-4853 GCA_050289625.1 Polyangiaceae bacterium
GAGCGCGAGCACACGTCAGGGGGAGGCGGAGCCTTCCGCAGGCGAAGCCGAGGACAGGCTCCGGGTGGGGGCTGACCAGACTCCTCGCCCAAGGCTCGTCGCGAGCCTTGGGTTTTTCCAGCGAAATGGCTCGAGTCGAAGTGGCAACCCCATGGGCTTTGCCCGACGGGGCGGTGGCGCCCGCGGCTTCTCCTCGCAGTTGACGGAGTTCGTCAGTTGACGGAGTTCGTCAGTTGACGGAGTTCGTCAGTTGACGGAGTTCGTCAGTTGACGGAGGGAGCGGCTTGTTCGCCCCCTGCGCGGGCCGATCGAGTGATCTGATCGCGATGGCGAACCGCGGCTCGCACGAAGCTCGAAAACAGGGGATGCGGCGCGTGGGGGCGACTCTTGAATTCCGGATGGAACTGACACCCGAGGAAGTGCGGGTGCTCCGGCAATTCCACCATTTCGACGAGGCGTTCGTCGGGGCTGGTTCCGCTCAAGACCAAGCCCGCCTGGATGAGACGCTCGCGGTAGGCGTTGTTGAACTCGAAGCGGTGGCGGTGACGCTCGCTGATGTTCGTCTGGCCGTAGATCTGTTCGGCGCGGCTGCCGCTCGAAAGCTTGCAGGGGTAGGCGCCCAGCCGCATCGTTCCGCCCTTGTCTTCGACGTCCCGCTGGTCCGGCATTAGGTCGATGACGGGTTCGCGCGGCTTGTCTCCGAACTCGGTGGAGCTCGCTCCTTCGAGACCCGCCACGTTCCGAGCGAACTCAATCACGGCGAGCTGCATGCCGAGGCAGATCCCGAAGTACGGCAGTCCGTTCTCGCGTGCATGGCGGATGGCGGTGATTTTGCCCTCGACGCCGCGGTCACCGAAGCCGCCCGGGACGAGGATCGCGTCGAGACCGGACAGGCCGCCGGTGTTGCCACGCTCGATCTGCTCGGAGTCGATGTATTCGAGTTGAACCGAGACGTCGTTGGCGAGGCCGCCGTGGACGAGGGCTTCGTGCAGCGACTTGTAGCTGTCCTTCAAATGGACGTACTTGCCGACGACGCCGATCTTCACGCTGCCCCCGGCGGGCTTCTTGAACTTCTCGACCGTCTTTTCCCAGCGCGAAAGGTCGGGCTGGCGAGACCAGATGTTGAGCTGTTCGGCGATGCGATCGTCGATCCCCTCGGCGTGCAGAGCGAGGGGCAGCTCGTAGATGCAGCCGACGTCGACGGCGGAGATCACACGATCCACCGGGACGTTGGAGAAGAGCGAGATCTTCTCCTTCAGGCCCTGGGCGATGTTTCGGTCGCAACGGCAAACGAGAAGGTCAGGCTGGATGCCGATCTCACGCATCTCGCGCACCGAGTGCTGCGTGGGCTTGGTCTTCATCTCGCCCGCGGTCGGGATGTGGGGCACGAGGGTGACGTGAACGCTCATCGCGTTCTCGCGCCCCGACTCGATCTTCAGCTGCCGAATCGCTTCGAGGAAGGGCAGCGACTCGATGTCGCCCACCGTTCCGCCGATCTCCACGATCGCGATGTCCACGTCCTTCGTGGCCTCGTAAATGCGAGCCTTGATCTCGTCGGTGATGTGGGGAATCACCTGCACGGTGCCACCCAGGTATTCGCCGCGACGCTCCTTGTTGATCACCGCCTCGTAGATGCGACCGGTGGTGATGTTGGCATTGCGCGAGAGACGGCACGCCGTGTAGCGCTCGTAGTGACCGAGATCGAGGTCGGTTTCGGCACCGTCGTCGGTCACGAAGACTTCACCGTGCTGGTACGGTGACATCGTGCCCGGGTCGACGTTGATGTACGGGTCGAGCTTCATGTGGGTGACCCGAAGCCCGCGTGCCTCCATCAAGGCACCAATCGACGCAGAGGTCAGACCTTTGCCGATGGAAGAGACGACACCGCCGGTGACTAGGACGAATTTGGTCCGGCGACTCACCGTGCGACCTCCGGCATTACTGGCAAGTATCACGCATTTCTCCGAGGAGGCACCCGAAAACGGGCGGGCCTGACGAGCCCCCGATTGCAACGGGTGGAGGCTCGCCTTGTTGAAGGGCTCTGGTTCGAGGGGCCGCACCCCATGCCGCGATGAAGCGGCGCCGCAGTGAAGTGCCGTGGTGATGTCATGTCCACCACGTGTGCGGGGCGCTGCGAGGGCCAGCCGGTGCGGCGATCTCGTCGACCGCTGCTTCGTCCAGGCCCGACCTTCTTCAGCACATTTCGGACGTTCGGACAACGCCCGACCGAATGTCCGCCGATTCCTGCGGGCTCCGCGAACATCAAGGCGAGGGTCAGAAAATCCCGATCACCCCTAGACCGAGACCGTCTCCTCCCGAGGACAGAGGCACCGGTCGCCAGGTGACCGAACCTGTGGTGAAGGCTCCTCGCGGTTTCAGGCTCGCGGTGTCGGCGGGTTCGCTGGGGAGACGCGTCGGGAGAAACAAACCTTCGAGCATCAGACCGACGCCGCCGGCCTGACCCAGGCCGTCGAGTCCTGCGAGGATCGCGCCCGTGACCATCAGGAAACTGCTGCAGTTTGGGTCGTCATCGGGGCAGCCCGTCTGAAAGACCTTCATCCAGGGTCCCGCAACCGGGATGAGCAGAGCCGAGGCGCCCGGGGAGTCTGGCCACGCGACCGACGCGCCCGCAGCGGCCCCGTAGAAAACGCCGGTGACCACGAGCCCGCTCAAGAAGAGCTTCGTTCGTGTTTCGGGAGGCGGGTAGGCCTCGGGATCGAAGGAAATGACGGGCTCGGGTTCACTGGCATGTGCCGGGGCGGCGCCGAGCAGAGCGCAAGCAGCGAGGGCTGCCGGTGCCCAGCGAGGTGGGCGACGGGAATCGAAGGATCGGGCCATGGGGTGGCGCGATGTTGGGCAGAGGCGAGGACTGGAATCAAGGTGGCTTGCGTTTCCGGGCGTCGTCGGGCAGGCGAAGGGCATGCAGAGGCCCATTCTGGCCACCGTCTTTGCTTGTTCGCTCGCGACTTTCGGCTGCGATGAAAAACCGCCCACCGGGGCGCCCGAGGCGAACACCGCCACGAGCGCCGGTCCGGCGTCTGCGTCGTCCGTCGCTACTTCGGACGATGCGCCCCGTCCGGACCGAGTCGCTGGCGCGCCGCCCGGTGAGGAGTCGGTTGCCGACCGGGGCGAAGCGGGCTCGCCGAGCCCCGGCGCGAAATCCGCGCCCGCGTTCGCACCTCCGACGCCACTCGACCAGGAGCGCGTCCGGCGCATGGTTGGGGCGCTGGACTCGTGGGCCAAAAAGCACGGAGGGAGTCTCGGAGCGGCGGTGCTGGACTTGCAGGACGACCGTCTGCTCGCTTCTGCCGAGGCCGACCGGGCCGTGAATCCGGCGTCGAATCAGAAGGTGCTGACCGCAGCGGCAGCGCTCCACTACCTCGGGCCGGGATATCGCTTCAGAACGGAGCTCGCGGGGCGGATTCGTGACGGACAGGCGGATCCGCTGGTGCTTCGCGGCAACGGCGACCCTTCCTCCACCACCGCAGATCTTTGGCGACTCGCGCACGTCGCCAAAGACCAGGGTCTGACCCGTGTCGGAACCATCTTGGTCGACCAAAGCCATTTCGACGACAAGTTCGTACCGCCTGCCTTCGAACAGCAGCCCGACGAGTGGGCGAGCTTTCGAGCTCCGGTGAGTGCGGTCGCCCTCGACGGCAATTCGGTGACCCTCAACGTCGATCCGACCGAAGAGGGGAAGCCGGCACGCTTCTGGTTCGAACCTCCGGGATCGGTCGATTCGAAAGGCACCATCCAGACGAAGGCGGGCTCGACGGGCGATCGGGTCCAGTGGTCGCTGGGACCCGACGGACCAGGTGGGGCCAGTCTGCTCGCATCGAAGGTGGGCGGCAGCATCGGTGAGGGACTGGGACGGCGCCGCTATCCCCGCCGACTGGACGATCCGCGCCTCGTGCCGGGGTTTGCGCTGCGAACGTTGCTTCAGGAGATGGGAGTCGAAGTGAGTGGCGCCGTGCGGCTCGGCGGCGAGTCTGTGCGCACGAGCATCGCCTACTTGCGTTCGGAGCCGCTCAGTCAGCTCCTCTATCCGCTCGGCAAGAACAGCGACAATTTTTACGCCGAAACCCTCCTCAAGGCGATCGGCGCCGAGCAAGCGAAGGGATCGGGCACGAGCGCCGCGGGAGCTCAGGCGCTCGTGAAGTGGCTCGAGCGGAACGACATTTCAACCCAGGGCGTGGTGATCAAGAATGGCTCCGGGCTGTTCGACGCGAACCGTTTGTCTCCGCAGGTGCTCGTGCGCACCCTCGCCGCCGCGTACCGCGAGCCCGCGTCGCGCAGTGAGATGATCGCGCAACTTGCCATCGGCGGTGTGGACGGCACGCTCGAGCGGCGGTTCTCGAAGCTGAAGTCTACGCGGAGTGTCCGCGCCAAAACGGGAACGCTCCGGGACGTCATCGCCCTCAGCGGGTACGTGCTCGCGCCCGGGCAACGGGCGCCGGTCGCCTTCAGCTTCTTGGTCGTCGGGGTCGAGGGACGCCACGGCGAAACGCGACGAAAGGTAGACGCCGTGGTCGAAAGCATCGCTGCGCTGCTCGGCTATTAGGGGGGCGGCCCCGCCCCCCTCGTCGCCCGAAGTGCGTGGTCGTTGTGGCCGTGGGTGAGGAGCACCGGGGACGATGCTCTCGAAGTCCCGAGATTCGCGCACGACTCGCTCAGGCAAGTGCAGGCTCGCCCGTGCAGAGTCACGATGCCTTCGAGTGTGTGCCTCTACTGATTTAGTGCGACCGGGATCGCCATCGCCGCTACCCTGGGTGAGGGCCATCCCCGATACCTTAAGCGCGAGCGCGCCCGTCAAGCTTGAGTCTTGGCGAGGCTTTCGCGAGCACCGGAGCGGA
>JBNKGC010000327.1:0-4843 GCA_050289625.1 Polyangiaceae bacterium
GCTCGAGGTCGCGAAGCGAGGGCTTGGGGCGCGGTCCGCCGACGGGGACCGAGGCTCTGACTCTCTCGTGGGCGCGCCTCCCCGCCAGACTCACCCTCGAACCCCCCGACAAACCCCATCCACCCACCGCAGCAACCTCGGCACCCGCGCTTCCCCGTGCATCTCCTCGACATGCCGTGCCGCTTCCCGCTCGTCGATTCCGACAGCGGTCACATACAGAGGGTTCACGCTCCTCCCGCGATACACCTCGACCGGGGCCGAGCCCGCGAAGTAATTCTTCGCGACTCCGATCACCGCCACTTTGCGTCCTAGCGCCTCGTAAAGATGAGCTCCCAACCCCGGTCGCTCGTGCCGCCCGAGCCACACGTACCCATCGACCACGACCACTTCGGGTAAGTTCGAGAGCTTCTTCAGCACGGCGAGCACTCCGGGCAGTTCCCGCAAGTAAAGCTGCCCGGGGACGTACGGCGCCGGTACCTGAAGTTGCGCGGTTTCCGTGTGCGTTGGCTCCGCGTCGGTCCAGCGTTCGAAGGTGATGCACGCTGCCACGCAAGTGGAGTCTGCGTCGCGGTACTGAACGTCGACGGCGGCTAGCATGGTTCGGGCTTCGCTCGATTCTCCGCGCGATCCGAGGAGGATTGCTCCCCCGGTTTCCGCTGAGTACCCCGATCTTGGTGCGCGTGCGCTGCGGTCGCCACGGGGGCGTGAAGAGGGGGCAACGAGAGTAGCGTCGCGCGTCCTCGAATCGGCGAAGCTCACGACGCCTAAGGCGCGGCCTGCGCCTCCGGACCGCGCATCTCCTTCAGAATGGAGATGAGCGAGCGAATCGGTGCGGCCAGCTTTGTATCCCTCGGGTACGCTGCCACCCATTTGCGCTCGAGTCCGCCGCGCCCGAGGCGAGCCGTCGCGAGATCACCCTTTTTGACGTGCGCTTCGATGGTCCAACCCGCGAGGATGCTCACGCCGAGACCGGCCTTGACCAACTCGACGATGGCTTCGGTGAGCGCCACCCGCGTTACGCGGCGGAAGCCCCCACCGCGGGGAAAGAGCTGCTGGCGCATCTTTTCGCTCACCTCCGCGGTGAGCTCGTACAAGAAGAGATGTTCATCGACCAACTCCTCGGGTGAGACGCGATTCTTCCCTGCGAGCCGATGCCCCGGGGGAAGCGCCAACACCAGCTCGTCGCTGAACAGCATGCGCTGACACAGCCGCGGGTCGCGCGTGGTGCCGACCGCGAGCGCCAGATCCAAGTCTCCCGCTCGGAGGGCCGCGCGCGGCGAGCCGGTGGCTTCCGCGACAATCTTCAAACGCACGCTCGGGTGCAGCTCCGCGAAGCGCTCCAGGGCCTGGGGTAACCAGTGGTACGCGGTGAAGCACTGGGTGGCGATCCGCAGATCGACCACGCGCTCTTGCCCGCGCTCGCGCAAGTCGGCTTCGAGAGAGGCTACCGGCTCGAGCACTTCATACGACAGCGAAAGCAGGCGCCGTCCCGCCTCGGTGATGCGCCGGCCGCGTCCGTCCCGTTCGAACACTTCGAGATCGAGGCGCTCTTCCAGGTTGCGGAGCTGGTGGCTCACCGCCGACTGGCTGATCGAAAGGAGGCGCGCCGCCGCCGTCACCCCGCCCGCCGAGGAAATCGCACGGACGAGGCGCAAGTCCCGGAGCTCGAGCGTGGTGTTGGGAATCATCAGATGAGCAAACGTGATGGATGCAATGAAATCAATTCGTTTTTTGCATTCGCGGGCGAGGCCTAGGGTTAGCCCTCACACGGCGCGGCCTGCCTCAGGCGGTTTGCCGACCCAGTCGCCCGGCTGTCGAGCAGTCCGTCACCACCGGTGGCGGGTCAGGGAGCTGGGTCGGGTCGCCGACGCTTCGGGCGGCCGCGCCCACCAACAGGAGAAAGTCGACCATGCACGAGCTCTACTATTCACCCGGCGCTTGTTCCTTCGCCGTTCGCTTCGCGCTCGACCAGGCCGAGTTGCCGCACCGCTTGAACCTCGTCGCCGCCTTTCGGGGCGAGCATCTGCGGCAAGAATACCGGGACCTCAATCCGCTCAGTCTCATCCCCACCATGCGCGCACCGGAAGGTGAGCTCCTGACCGAAGTCTGCGCGATTCTCACGTATCTGGCATCACTTCGGCCCGACCACGATTTGCTGCCCACCGAGACCATGCCGCTGGCGCGCGCTCACGAATGGATGAGCCTTTTCGCGTCGTCCGTACATCCCGCCTTCGTCTCCTACTACAACCCGGTGCGCGTCACGAAGAACGAAGCCATCCACCCCGCGTTGAAAGAGAGCGGCCGAGAAAACTTCCACCGACTGCTTCGATTCGTCGACTCGCGCCTTCCGGCGGATGGATACGTGCTCGGGGGGCGACGCAGCGCGCTCGATGGATACGCGTTCGTCTTTTTCATGTGGGGGATGCGCATGAAGCTCCCGGTGCTCGATCTCCATCGCTACGCCCGCCTGGCCCGCACCGTGGCGTCCCACCCAGCCGGCGAGCGGATCTTGCGTCACGAGGGACTCGACGAAGTTCTCCTCGGACTCGGGGTGGGGTCCGCAGCGGCGTCGCCCACCGGGCTCGCAGCGAGCTGAGCGCGTCCGGGAAGGCCGAGCCCCGAAACGGCCGAAGGCCCATGGAAGCAGGGGAGTGCGGCTCGAGCTGAGCGCTTTTTCCCTGGAAAATCGGCGGAGATTGAAACGGGGAATGTTCGCGAACGGAGTTGCGAAGGGTGAGGCAATCTCCATTCCGGCCGTAGTAAGGTCAGACCCATGCGAGCCTCTTCCTTCGTTCTTCTCACCTTTGGCCTGGTCATCGCCACCACCCCCGGTTGCGGCGATGACGATCCGAATCCTTCGGACGGACCGTCCGCCGGGGGAACGTCGTCCACCGGGGGAGCTGCCGGTTCCGGTGGAAATGCGGGAGTTTTGGAGACTGGTCTTCCCGGAGGCCTCGGCGATCGGTGCGACTCGACCAGCGACTGCCTCGAAGGTCTCACCTGTTTGGCTGCGGACGCTGACGAGGACTCGCTCCTCGTCGGTACACCTCCCGCGGGGCTTTGCACGATCGAGTGCGCAGGGCCGCTCGACTGCCTGCGCTTCGACCGAGCTGCGACCTGCGTCGAGTTCGGGGAGACGGCGTACTGCGTCCAGTCGTGTGAGTTCGGCACGCAGCCCGCGGAGGAGAACAAGTGCTACCTCCGCCCTGAGCTTTCTTGTCAGCCGCTGAGCGTGTCGACTGGGGTGAGCTGCACCGACGACGCGGACTGCCGCGGGGAGGTGACCCTCGTCGATGCCTACGGCGAGGCAGTGCCCCTGTGTTTCGAGGGCGAATGCTCGCTCCTCTCAGCGTGTCTGCCACGCTGCAACAGCGACTTCGATTGTCCCGAAGGGCGCTTCTGCGATCCGGCCACTGGGGAATGCGCGAGCGAGATGATCACCGGCCAGGGCGTTGGAGAAACCTGCGATCCGGACGCGACCGACGAATGCCGCGGGATCTGCATCGAGCTTCCGGACGGAAGCGGTGAGTGTGAAGAGAACTGCACCGTGGGCGCGCAGGGCGGATGCGGGTTCGCCGATGCTTCGGAAGCTCCGGTGCGCTGCGAGTTCTTCACCTTCGACTTCGGTCGTGAAATGGGCGGCCAAGACGAAGGCTCTTGCGCCACCCTCTGCGACTGCAACGCCGACTGTCCGGGCGAGCAGCACTGCTTCGCCTTCGACGACGTGCCGACGGCGGGGCTCTGCCTCGGGGTCGGCGAAGCCGAAAATTCGCTGAGCGAATGCCCTGCCTCCGGTAGTGGTGGCGCAGGTGGCCTAGGCGGAGCAGGCGGGGCAAACAACTGAGCGGGGCGGGCCGAGCGACTCAAAAACATTCGGTTGCTGGACTGCACACCTTCGTGGCCGAGTCGCCGACGAGGGCGCAACACCCCGACGGGCACTCGGTGTCGTCCTCGCACAGCTGCTGACAGGCTGGCTGCTCCGCGTCGAACGCGGTGCACAGAGCTCCCTCGCAGCAATCGGGCAGGCTCGTTCCGCAAGGTGCATCCAGAAGGGTGCAGGTGTCGGTTCCCCCCTGAGCGTCGAGGTGCTCGGTTGGACCGAGGGAACAACCGTAGGCAGTGCTACCAGGCGAGGCCGTGCAGAAACACGAGGCTTCCTCCAGCGTCATGCATTGGTCGAAAATGCAATACGGCGCGTCGCTCTCACAGGTGCCGACGCTGCAGCGCCACGTGATGCCCGGATCGGGGCGCGGCACACACACCGAGAGGCTCTCCCCGTAGCAGACGGTGCCATCGTTGCAGTTGCCGCAGGGGAGGCCGACGTTGTCGCAGGTCAGCTCGGTGCGCTGCCATTCGTTGCTCGGAGTAAATTGAGGCGCGCCCCCTCCCGTGGAAGTGCCGCCAGTCGCCGTCGAAGCTCCCCCTGAGCCCCCGCTCGTCGTGCTGCCGCTCGATCCCGAAGCGACGGACAGCGCGGCGGGGTGATCTTCGTCGCCGGAGCTGCAGGCCAGTGGCAGGAGCGCTGCAAAAAATGCTGTTGGCAAGGCGAAAGCGAAGGGAGGTCTCGTGTTCATCGGTCGAAGCGCGATTCTACTCCACCGGCGCAATCTTCGAAGAGGGCCCGCCGTTTCAATCAAATCCGCCGAGCTCGGAGGGGCACTGGATTTCTTGGTACATGAACTTCGGGTTGTCGGCGCCCTTGAACCAGTCGACGAACCACAGGCAACCATCGCGGAGCTCTGGGAAGTTGGCGAAGGTGGAGTTGCACTCGTTGCGAACGCAACCGAGGTCTCCGCCGCAGCTTTGCATGAAGCCACCGTACTTCGCGCCCATGTCACCTTCC
>JBNKGC010000328.1:0-4817 GCA_050289625.1 Polyangiaceae bacterium
GGCGCGCTGTCGCTCTCAAGCGCTTATCGGCTGTGGCGGCGTCTCTCCGCGGCGCAGAGCACGCTTCGAGTTCGCCTCACTCGCGTCCTGCCAGCACCCGTCTGCGACGCCCGAGAGCCGCTGGCGCAGCTCGTTGCTCACCTCGGCGTCGTCGTGGGCGCGAGCGTGGGTGCGGGCGTCGCCGCCGCGGCGCTCGACCCTTTCGCGGCCTTCCAGTGTCACCTGCAACAGGGCTTGTTCGACAGGTAGCCGCGGCCCCGGTGCTGCGCTGCGCGGTTCTGGCCACCACGCTCAGCTCGTAGGGCTCCGGTAGGGTCCGCGTTGGGAACCCGCAACCACAGCAAACGGCAATCTCGGTCGGAAGCGAGGTCGACGTAGTGAAGCGGGGCGGGCGCACAGTGCGCCCAGAAGGACCCCCATGAAACGAGTCAGCAGCTATCTGAAGATGCGCGTGCTCGGCGCCATCGAATCAGCCCCCGGCGACACCATCGTGGCGCGCATCCGCCACATCAGCGAACAGACCTTCCTCGACGAGGACGGCCAGCGCTTCCGATTCACCTGGCGCACCATCCAGACATGGTACTCGCGCTACAAGAAGGACGGCACGACCACTGTCCTGCCGAAACCCCGCTCGGACAAAGGCAAGACGCGCAAGATGACGCCGGAGGAGGTGCTCGAGGCCATCGAGCAGGTGCGCCCGAGCTTCCGTGGCCCCCACAACGTCACCGCCTTCTATCGCGCCTGCATCGAGCGCGGCTTCCTGCAGCGCGAGCGCATTGCCCCGAACACCTTTCGCCGCGTCGTCAAGGCTCACGAGCTGCTCAAACCCGACAATGAGGTGCAGAACAAGCGCCGCCTCGCCTTCGCCAAGGCGCACGCCGGTGAGCTCTGGCAGGCCGACACGATGGTGGGACCCTATGTGCAGCACGGGGCCGGTAAGGTGCAGGCCAAGCTCATCGCCTTCCTCGACGACGCCACCCGTGTCATCTGCCACGGCGAGTTCTTCCCCACCGACAACACCGAAGTCTTGCTCAAGGCATTCAAGACTGCCCTCTACAAGAGGGGCATTCCCGAATGCCTCTACGTCGGTAGAGTCGACAACCGGCGCGGTGACCGTAGCCCACGGGGAGTAGCTGTTGCTGACGGCTTTCGCCCAACGTCAGTGCCTCAGTCCGTGGCATAGCTCCGTTTCCGGTTGCCGCTCATCGAACCGGACGTGCGGATCTCCCGCATCCGGCTCTCATCTCAACCATCAGGCCTTCGCATTCAGCTGTCTCCACTGAGGCGGTCGAGGGTAGTAGAGGCCGAGTTCCCCATAGAGATACTCGTTCGGGATCTGGCGGTACCCGTCGCCTCTCCTTCTATGCTTCTTCTGGAGCCATCTTCTCAGTCGTCGTCCGAGGTATTTGTTGAACGCCCCGTAGATCGGCCAGACGGGACCAAGGTCGAAGTAGTTGCACCACCCCCGGTAGATCCGGTTGATGTACGATACCTTCTCCCTCGGCGTTGTCTGTAAGTGCCGAGTCGACGTCTGTTCGCGCAAGGTTGTGGTCAGGCGCTTGCGAGACTTCATCGACGGGATTGTTCCGATGTAGGCGGTCCCGTCTCGTCGATAGAGCCTCTTGATGGTGTAGCCAAGAAAGTCGAAGGACTCCCCCGGCAAACGCGCAATGTGGCTCTTGGTCTCGTTGACCTCCAGCCCCAGCTTTCCCATGAGCTTTCGCATGGTCGCCATCGCCATCGGGCCGTTTCCGTCCCGACAGCAGATGACAAGGTCATCCGCGTAGTTCACGACCTGCGAGCCATCGGCTCGATAGCAGCGCGTCCTTTTCCACGCGAGAAGGAAGCGTCGGAAGTACAGGTTCGCAAGCAACGGTGAGATCACCCCTCCTTGCGGCGTACCTCGATGCGTCCTCTTCGCCTCTCTCGTCCGCTTCTGGCCTCGTCGAGTACGTTCAACGACCGGTGCTTCGAGCCACGCTTTGGTGGCCCAGAGCACCCGCTTGTCCACGACTCGCCGAGCCACACACTTCATCAGCGCACCGTGTGGGATGCTCGTGAAGTAGCTGCTGAGATCAGCATCGACGACTTCTCGGCGCCCCTCTTGGTGCACGAGTCGGTGGGTGTGACGGAGAGCATCTTTCGCGTCCTTTCCCGCTCGAAATCCGTATTGTTCCGGTTGTAGGTCCGTTTCGAATATCGGGCTGAGCACCAGCACCATGGCGCTCTGCACCACTCGGTCCCGAACGGTCGGGATCGAGAGTGGGCGCAGGTCGCCACTCTGCTTCGGTATCCATACGCGCAACAGGGGCTGTGGTCGGTATGCGCCGGTCCTCAGCTCCTGCTGGAGATCCCCAAGCCACTCTTCTACCCCCTGCGACTTGATGTCGTCGATCTTCTGGCCATCGACGCCCGCTGCACCTCGCTTCGAGCTGCACAGGCGCCACGCCTCGCGCAGCACATCGGATCGGCACACCTTGTCCCAGAGTGCGTAGAAGCGAAAACTCGGGTTCGCTTTGGCTTTCGCCTGCAACGCAGTCTGCAGTTTCTGAACGTGGTTTTCTGGAGTTGATAGGCTCATCGCCAATCTCCTGCTCTTACGGCTTTCTGTCGTCGGTTGAGATCAGGGCCCCTTCCCTCCGCAGGAGTTACCCTGCTTCATCAGTACTACGGGCCCATCCGCCACCTGCAGAGGCCGTCCGCATCCCTTGCGGGCCGGACGTTGTGACGCCCATTGCCACCGGACTTCACACCTCGACAGGCTTCTCTTGTTCCATATCTGCCCAGTCCGTACGTGCTGCCACCCCTACCCCGGTGGGACCCGCAGGTGCTTCTGACCTCCACTTCCCTGCGGATGACAGTCTTCCCCGCCATTATGTCGGGTCGACTCCCACGTCTGATCTTTTCGAGGCCTGCTCGGTGTTCGCGTAAGCTGCGGCCCGTACGGTTCGCTGACCCCCTTCGGGGCCTTTTCCTAGGGTGCTTCAGACCATTTGTTTCCTCCTGATCCGCCCCAGGTGCTTCCAGTCGGGAGGACGGAGCCTGGCCAGGATTTTCACCTGGATGGCAAACATAGCTTTCAAGACACACACAACGGCAGCAACTACTCCTCCCTCGAGATGTCGCAGGTTTGCCAGCGCCTCGGCACGATCTTGTGTCACACTCCGGTCCGCGACGGCGCCGCCAAGGGGAAAATCGAGCGCTTCTTCCGCACCGTCCGCGAAAGTTTCCTCACACGAAACCTCGACCTCTCGAGCCTCGACGCGCTCAACCGCGCCTTCACCGCTTGGGTCGAGGACGAGTACCATCAGCGCGAACACTCCTCGCTCGGCATGAAGCCCATCGACCGCTTCGGCCTCGATCTCGCGCGCATCCGCTTCTTGCCGCCGAGCGACGTCAACGACGAGCTCTTCTTCGTCGAGCAGAGCCGAACCGTGCTCGCCGACAACACCTTCTCACTCAAGAACACTCGCTTCGAAGCCCCTCGCGACCTCAGAAATCGTAAGGTGCAAGTCCGCTTCGACCGCTTGAAATTCGAACGCGCCGTCGTGTACTTCAAAGGTGAGCGCATGGGCGAAGCAAGGCCCGTCGACTTCATCGCCAATGACCGCAAGCCCTCCAAGAAGTCCGTCGACGGCGGCCGCGACCCCGAGGCGCAGTCATGATCCGCGCTCACTTTGGTCTCGCAAAAGACCCGTTTTCCGCCGACAACTTGGCCCTGTTGCCCCATCAGCGAGAGGTGCTCGACACGCTGCGCGTCCACTGCCAACAGGGCGGCCTCTGCGTCATCGTCGGCGAGCCTGGCACCGGCAAGAGCGTCATCAAGCACGCCCTCTGCCAGCACGATCCCAAGCGCATCATGACGCCCGTCGTCAACCGAACGCTCCACACTTACCACTCCACCTTACGCATCCTGTGCGAGGCATTTCAGATCGAAGCCGACGGTGCGGACTTCCGCTGCGAAAAACGCCTCATCGAGGAAGCTCGACGGCTCAACACCGCCGGCAAAATGCTCGCACCCATCGTCGACGATGCGCACTTGATGGACGTCTCCGCCCTGCGTCGCATCCGCCTGCTCTTCGAGGACTTCCCGAAGAACCATTGCCTCGTGCTCGTCGCCCAACCGGAGCTCATGAGTCGCCTCGCCCTCACCGTGAACGAGGACCTCAAGAGTCGCGTCACTTACTCGGTCTTGCTCCAGAAATTGGCCCCAGACAGCGTCGCCGACTTCATCCGCTCCGAGCTCGACAAGGTCGCCCTCGCGCACACCACTTTCACCGACGACGCCCTCAGCCTCATCGTCCGCTCGTCCGACGGTGTCCTCCGCCGCGCACGCAATCTCTGCCTCGGCACCCTGCTCGAGGCTGTGCGCGACCGCACCAAAACCGTCGACCTCAAACAGGTCAACCGCGTCCTCCTCCAGCCCCACTGGCGCAAGGACGTCGATCTGCCCCAGTGAACATCGAACAACAAACGACCAGCGCCGTCGTAGTGCTGCCTGCGCTACGACGGCGTCGGTCGTTTGTTACCCCCTTCTCAGACGCGAGCGCTACGACCGTTGCGGTCGCCGATTACGATGGCAGCGCGAGCTTTCCCGAGATTTCCTACGACGTCACTCTTGGAGCAGCCTACGACCTCAATTCGGTCGCTAACAAGAACGCCGCTTCGTTGAGCGACCGGACGTGTACTTTCGAACGAACGGCACCATGCCGGAGCGGGCGACGCTCGAGTACACGGTGCGTAACCGTTCAGCGACCCACGTTCTTCCAGTGACGTAGCCTGCTCCACAAAGTGACGTCTCGAACGGAGGCGAGATG
>JBNKGC010000329.1:0-4727 GCA_050289625.1 Polyangiaceae bacterium
GGGGCTGTCAAGAACGTTGAGCGTGCGAATTTTCAGGAGAAATTCCAGGCGGATTTGCCCTGCTCACACCCTCGCACTACCTTTCGCGCTCCCCTACCCCAGGACGAGAGCTTTTCGCTGGCGTCCCCTCCCCCCGACGCCGCGACCATCCGGATGCGAGCCGGCCCCTTGCCGCTCCCCGGCACTGCCTCGCCAAAGGCTTCCTATGACCACGACCGATCCTTTCGAGGGCTTCCCAGCCCCTCTGCGCGAAGCAATGCAGAGACAGGGCTTCACCGAGCCCACCGCCGTTCAAAAAGCCGTCCTCGCTGAAGGTCTCGACGACAAAGACCTCCGCATCTCCTCCCAAACCGGCTCCGGAAAAACCGTCGCCCTCGGCCTCGTCCTCGCCGGCCACCTCGCGGCGCACTCGCGCTCGGGTCGCGCTCCGAGCGCTCTCGTCATCACTCCGACGCGCGAGCTCGCCGCCCAGGTTCAGCGCGAGCTCGTGTGGCTGCTCGCCCAGCTCGACGACGCGACCGTCGACGTCGTCACCGGCGGCACCAGCATCTCCTTCGAGCGCAAGCGCCTCGCGCGCGGACCCCGCGTCGTCGTGGGCACCCCGGGGCGCCTGCTCGATCACATGAAGAACGGCGCGCTCGATCCGAGCCACATCGAGCAGCTCGTCCTCGACGAAGCCGACCAGATGCTCGACATGGGCTTCCGCGACGAGCTCGAAGGCATCCTCGAAGGCATGCCCGAAGAGCGCCGCACCCACCTCGTGTCGGCCACCTTCGCCCCCGAAGTGCGGCGCCTCGCCGACCGCTACCAAAAAGTTCCGGTCTCGGTCCAAGGCACCAAACTCGGCGCCGCCAACGTCGACATCGAACACGTCGCCTGCGTCGTGCGCTACGCCGACCGCTACGACGCCCTGGTGAACCTGCTGCTCTTCGCGCAGGCCGAATCCGATCCCGATGCGGACGCTGCGCGCACCCTCGTGTTCGTGCGCACCCGCGCCGATACCGCCGAGGTCGCCGAGCAGCTGGCGCGCGATGGCTTTTCGGCCATGCCGCTCAGCGGCGATCTGGCGCAGGCCCAACGCACCCGCACCCTGAACGCCTTTCGCGCGGGCGCGGTGCAAATCCTCGTGGCGACCGACGTCGCGGCGCGCGGCATCGACGTGCCCGAAGTGGGCACCGTGGTGCACCTCGATCCTCCCACGGACTCGGACATCTACACCCACCGCAGCGGACGCACGGGACGCGCCGGGCGCAAGGGGCGAAGCCTCATGCTGGTGCCGCCCCCCGCGCGACGTCGTGTCGAACGCCTCTTGAAGATCGCCAAGGCCGACGCCTCCTTCCGCGAAGTCCCGAGCGCCGACAAGATCCGCAAGGCCTTCACCAAGCAGAGCCGCCGTGTGCTGCACGCAGCCCTCGGTGACGAACCCGGTCCGAGCGCCACGCAACTCGAGTACGCCGAAAAGCTCCTCGCCGAGCACGACGCCAAACACGTGATCGCCACCCTGCTCGATCGCGCCGAGGTGAAGATGCCCTGCGAGCCCCGCGAGCCGGCCGCACCCGGCCGCTTCGCTCGCGACGATCGCCGGGGCGGTCGCGACCGCTTCGAGGGACGGGACCGCTTCGAAGGGCGCGACCGCTTCGATGGTGACCGCGGCTTCGCAGGCGAATCGCGTGGGCGCCCGGGCCGCGGCTTCGACCGCGAACCTGGTGAGGCCGAGCGCGGATTCGAGCGCTTTTTCGTGAGCTACGGCGGCCGCCAGGGCGCGGCGCCGAACCGCGTGCTCGCTCTCGTCTGCCGCCGGGGAGGCATCAAAGGCGAGGACGTCGGCTCGATCACCATCCACGACAACGGCACCACCTTCGACGTGGCTGCCGACGTGGCCGCAGACTTCGAGCGCGAAGCCAAGAAGCCCGATCCGCGGGAACCGCGAGTGAGGATCGAGCGATTTCAGGCAGCTCAGGGCCCGGCGCGCGGCGGCTTCCAGAAGAAACACCCCGGACCTCCTCGCGATCGGGGATACGCCGAAGCGACCGGCCCGAAGCCCGCTCGCCCCTGGAAGTCGGGGCCGGGCGGCAAGCCGGGGCATCACGGCAAGTTCAAAAACCTGCCGAAGAAGGTCGTACGTCACTTCCCGGGCAAGCCGCGACAAGACGCCGACTGAGCCTCGCCTCAATCCTGCTAGATCAAGGGTGTGACCCGTGCGTTCACACCCGCTCGACCCATCCGCTCCGGGGCGCGCAAGGCGCGCCTCTGGGAGAGCGGCACCGTGGCGGCATCTCTGTTCTTCGCCTCCGGAGCTTTCGGTGAGCAGCTCGGGGTCGGCTCGGATCCTGCGCCACCGGCCGTGCAGGTCGAAACCCGCGAGGCCACCGATCTCGGAGCGGCGGATTCATCAGGGAACCGACCCGCACGAAACGAACGCGAGCGCCCCTGGCTGACCTGGTCGCGCGCCCTGGCCCTGAGCGTGGTCGCGCTCTTGACCCTGGGGTTGTTCTCGCATTCCCGGAAGAATCGGAATCAGAATCGCAAGCGCTGAGGGCTCCCCAACGTCCTCGGACGCGCCTCTTCGCGCTCGGAACCCCGAGTTCGACCGAAGCCGCTTTGGTGCGCTCCCGCTCGCGGATGCCCGCCCTCGGGAGCCGCGAAACTGCGGTATGCTCCGCTCGTGCATCCGGTGATCGACGAGGAACGGTTCCAGGCGGCGGCTTCGCGCTTCGTCGCGTTCTTTGCGGAGCTCGGCGAAAGCTTCGTCGAACGTGAAGAGCTCCTGCTTCAAATCGAGCTGGCTTTGCTCTCACGCCAGCACGTCTTGATGTGTGGACCGCCGGGCACGGCGAAGAGCGCCCTCGCGTCCGCCGTCCTGCGCCGCATCCTCGACGAAAAGAGCGGAGCCCCGAGTGTCTTCGCTCGGCAGTTCACGGAAAGCACCGTCCAGACCGACCTGATCGGCCCTATCGACTTCAAGACCCTCACCGAAACTGGACGCTCCGAGCACATCACCGAAGAGGGCATGCTCGGTTCCGTGCACGCGTTCCTCGACGAGGTGCTCGACGGGCGCGACATGCTGCTGCGCTCCACTCTCAACGTACTCCACGAACGAGAGCTCCGCCAAGGCTCGAAGATCACCGCCGGCGCGATCGAATGCGCCTTGATGACGACGAACCGCTACCTCTCCGAGGTACTGGAGCAGTCCCGCGAAACCCTGCTCGCCTTCGTCGACCGCATCGCCTTCGTCAGCTTCGTTCCGCGAGGGTTCGCCCTGCAAAGTAGCTTGAACCGGGTTTTGCACGGTCAGGTGGGCGGACGTCGGGGCAAGACGTTCTCCTGCCCGCTCACGATTCAAGATCTCGATGTGCTGCAGGCAGCGGCGGACCAGGTGCACGTGCCCGAGGAGCTCTGCGAGACCCTCGCCACCTTCCTCAAGAAATTCGAGACCGAAATCGCCGCGGCCGTGCGCGCCGATCCGCAGTTCCTCCCCACGCGTTACTTGTCGACGCGCACCATCGTGACCCTCGGTCGGTTGCTCAAGGCGGTCTGCGTTCGCGACCGGGCGTTTGCCGGAAGCGACCGTCCCTTGAGCGTCACCTTCGAAGACTTCGAAGGTCTGCGCCTGTCCCTTTTGCTTTCCGGGCCGAAAAAGGAGCACCTGTCCGCGCTCATCGAAGCCGAGACCGATCCCCGTGAACGTCGCCAGCTGTCGATCATGCTCACCGAGCGCGAGATCTACGATCGGTGTCTCGAAGGGTTGGAGAGGCCCCCCACCCGGCGCCTACCCACCCCAGCACCCTCCCGCAAGATCCGTCGACGGTCGGTCGAAGAACTGAGAGAGCGCGACTTGTTTCGGCAGGCCGCAGCTCTGGTCGAGTCTGCAGACGACGGCCCGCTCTCCCGCGAGGACTCAGAACGGCTCGAACGCACCCTCGCGGAGCTTTCACGCCGGGCCCTGAAGGTAGGCCTGACCCTCGAGCTCGACGAGGACGGTTCGCCGCATCACATCGCCAAAGAGCTCTCCCTCATGGCCGACCGGATCGAAAGCACGCGGGGCGACCAACGGCCGGTCGCGCGCTGGCTCCGAGGTCGCGCTCTCGACGTTCTCCATCAAGCCGCCCAGCACGCCCCGAGCACCATCGGAGCCAACCTCGAGATGGCACTGCGGAGCGCACCCGAACTCGACCAGACGAGTGGACGCGCTTGGGCCGCCCTGAGTCGGCCTCTCGCCTACGGACAGTTGCGCGCTCACCTGCGCGCCGGCGGCGCACTCGAAGAGAACTTCGAACGCGGCGAGACCGCCTGGAAGGACGCCGGGCGCGCAACGGCGCTTGCGCTCACCCGTCTTTGGGACACCGACTTTCGCGGCGCGGTCGAGCAGGTTCTCGCGTCGACCAACGCCACCGACCTGGCCGGCGTGCTCGAGCGACTCGAGCCGTGGCTCTCCGCAATGGATGAGACGGACGAAAAACTCGCCGAGCTCGGCGCCGACGCCCCATCGGTCAAAGGCGAGGTGGTGACCACGCGCCTCGGCCCCCTCGTGCGAGCGACCTTCGAGCGCTTCGACGCGCGGAACCGGACCGAGGTCAGCAAGCAGGTGGAGTCGGTGCTCCAGATCCTCGGGCGTGCAGGTTTGGGCGGACTCCTCTCGCCTCGAGATCTGGTGACCTGGACCGCCGAAGCATTGCTCCGCAGTGACCAGCGGGCCGAGGTGATCGATGGGGAGGACGACGCCGAGC
>JBNKGC010000330.1:0-4724 GCA_050289625.1 Polyangiaceae bacterium
CGAACACGCACAAAGAGCACGTGGCGGGCAAACCGCCGACGCGGGAGATGCAGGGTCCGCAAGCAAGCCTGATTCGGGGAGTGAGCGGAACGAGCCGCCGGCCCTTCGCGATGCGGGCATCCCCGACGAAGCGGGCGTCTCTGAAGGCGGCAGCGCCGTCACGCCCGAGGTCGTCGGCGTGGCGGAAGTCGATACGACTTGCACTAGCGCAGGGGCTCTCGCGTGCGCCGGAGCCGCCCAGAAGGATCTGCTCGTCTGCAGTGGTGGCAAGTGGGCACTCCGAGGGCGTTGCCCTGCAACCGAAAACTGCGACAGGAAAGCAGCCGAGTGTGCACCGTTGGCAGAGGGCTGCGACGGACGCATGTCGGCAGAGGCGTTCTGTGATGGCGACGTGCGGGTGCAATGCGGCGCTGACCTGACGTCGACGAGTCGCCAAAGGTGCGCGGAACACTGCGCCAGCGTAGGCGGCGACAGCGTCTGCACACGGTGCGGGAACGGCCAAGTGGAAGGCCCTGAAGAGTGTGACGACGGCAACGACGTAGCTGAAGACGCCTGCACGACGGTGTGCACCATCGCCGCCTGTGGCGATGGTGTCATCGGCCCCGATGAACGATGCGACGACGGCAACCTCGCAACGGGTGACGGCTGCGAGAGCTGCAGTCAGACTGACGGTTGGAGCTGTCAGGGCACGCCCTCGACGTGCACGATAGACCCGCCGGTCATCTCCAGCTTCGCTAGCTCTGAAAGCGTGCTCACGGACGGGGGCTCGGTCGTGCTTTCGTGGGACGTAAGCGGCGCGGATTCCCTCTACGTCGCCAGCGCACCGGGCACCGACCTCGGCGAGGTAACGGGTACTGAGATTTCAGTGCCGGTGACGGGCTCGACGACGTATACGCTGATCGCGACGAACGACGGAGGAAGCACGCAACTCGAAGCCTCCGTCGAACTGGGTGCGACCGGAAGCGTCGAGTGGGCGGTGCTCCTCGGCACCCCGGAAGGCGATGAGGGCTACGATGTGGCGTTGGACGCAGATGAAAACGCGTACATCGTGGGCGCCACGCTCGGCGCCTTCGACGGCGAGGAGAACGCGGAGTGGGAAGACGTCTTCGCCGCCAAGTACTCTGCGGATGGGGAATCGCAGTGGGTTCGGCAGTTCGGTGGAGTGGATCGAGACCTCGGTCGTGCAGTAGCGCTCGACTCGAATGGGAACATGATCATCGCCGGCCAGTATGACGGCTGGGAAGCGGAGGCGACTCGTTACTATTACGACCCGTTCTTAGCCGGATACTCCGCCGAGGGCGACCGGCTGTGGTTCAACGACACCGGGAGCTTCCTTCAGGACGGCTTCATGAGTCTTGCGGTCGATGGTGTGGACGACCTGGTGGTTGTCGGGAACCTCGTCACTCCCTATTGGGTCGAGAATGGTTCCGTCCCAACTCAGGCGTTCGCATCGAAGTACTCGAACCAAGGCGTTCACTCATGGACACAGGAAATCACGACGCCCGACGGGGAACAAGCCGTGGATGCGGCGGTAGACTCGAGCGGAAACATCGTCGTTGCAGGGCACTTCTTTACGGTCGTGGATGGCAAACGGACGGGAACCTACGACGTGTTCGTGGAGAAGAGGTCTGGCGATGGCAGCTTGCTCTGGCGCACGGAGTTGGGCTCCAACAACCAGCAAGTGTCGGACGAAGCAGCAGCCGTGGTCGTGGACGACGAGGACGACATCTACGTCGTTGGCAGAACGAGTGGCGATGCCGGCGGCATCAGCTTTGGGGACCAAGACGCTTTCGTGGCGAAGTATTCGGTAGATGGAGAGCTCGTTTGGTCGAAGCAATTCGGGGACGTGGGGAAGGACACCGCCCACGGTGTCGCCATCGACACGAAGAACAACTTGTTCATCGTGGGCACGATGAACGTCTGGCTCGACGGTGTTCGACGGTCGGATATCTTCTTGGCCAAGTGCTCAACTAGTGGCACGTTGTTTTGGACCAAACCACTCGACGCTTACGCATGGGGCATCGCGCGGAATGTCGCGGTGGGTCCGAGTGGCAGCGTCTACCTGGTCGGATACGCAGAAGACGACGTCGGCGGCGCAAACCAAGGTGCCACCGACGCCCTTCTCGTCAAGTACCGCTGAGATGACAGTCAGCCGCGTCGACAACAAGGCTCTCCTCGAAACATCAATCAATTGACTGTTGGTGCTCTCCGTCGGGCGACGCAGGGCCGCAGGTCGCTTTCTTTGCTGCGAAGCATTGCCGTTCGAGAGCGCCAGAGAGGGTGTCCGTTGCGAAACCCGACAGTGCGGTCGGGGCTGGCGACCGAGCCGATTTCGTTCCACCGCGACGACAGCGGTTGGGACGCAGTCGGTGATACCGGTCCCGCGAGCACCGCTCACGCCATTCCAGCCCTCAATGCCGAACGCTACTGCTGCGACTACACCCCAGGGGGGCTGATCACTCGACACAACTCGTGTCAGGATCGGTCAGATCGAAGAGGTGGGCCTTGTTGAAGCCGAGTTCATAGTCACCTCCCGCCACCAAGAATTGATTGGACGTCGTCATCGAGGCACCGGACTCACCGCTGCACCCGGAAAAAACGCGCCCCGCGACGTACGAACCGGGCTCCCCAGTGAACTCGACTACGGAGTGTGCACCTCCGACGAACAGCTGAGAACCGTCGATGAACATGGCCTCGGCCCCAAAGTAGATCTCCTGCCCCTCCGGGGGATCTAGGCGTTGCAACAGCTCGAGCTCCGAACCGACGCGACGATAGACCAAAGCGTAGCCACCGCGGTCCTCGCTACGCCCTTGAGCCCCCACCACGATGAGGTCATCGAGTGCTGCAACGGACGAGCCAAAGCTGTCTTCGTAGACAGCGTCCGCAGGGCGCACCTGAGTGACTTCGTCGAGGGTGACGCCGGAGATGTCGAAGACGAACACCTTGCCTATGTACTCTGCTTTGCCAGCCACGCCCGGGGCACCTGCTACCAACATGTCGCCCGTGATGGCAATGTCATGCCCCATGTATTCGTAGACTTCCGCAGCCGCAAAGTTGGACCGCGCGATTTCTGCGGAGCTCCAGCGGGCGCGATCTCGGGTGACCGCGTAGATGGCGCCGGAGAAGTTCTTGGTGGTTCCGTCTTGGTTGACGCGCTCCATGGGCGCCCCAACAAACAGCGTTTCCCCATACCAGGCCAGTGACGTGCCGAATCGGGAACTCGTCCCCTCGGAGATGGCGCTGGTTTGTTCCAACAAGCCAGTGTCCGCGTTCGGCTCGAATATGAAAACGGAACCGCTGGCGTACGCGGCAATGGCCAGACGCTCGCCGTCGTAGGCCAAGTCCGAGCCGAACATCTGGGTGCTATTGGCCTGCAGCTCTCCGGGATCGAGCTGCTGTCCCTCGACCCACAAACCGTCTACCCAATCGTACACCGTCGCGAAGCCTGGGGTTCCTGGGTGTCCGACGACCAAAGTCGTGCCGCGCATGGCAACGCCGCTGGTGTTCCCCGGCACGGCAAACTCGGCGCTACCGTCGCCGGCCTCGGGCCCTGGAGGTTCGGGCTCCGGCTCGGTAGCTTGACCCGTCGTTCCCCCCATTCCTCCGGAAGGCGGCATCATGGTGTCCCCCCCAGGCATCGTCGTGTCACTGCTGGGCATGGGTGGGGGCTCAGCATCGGGCGGCACGTCGGTGCTCATCGACGTCGGACCTGCAGATCCCATGGGCGTGCAAACGCCCGTGTCCGAATCGCAGCTCAGATCGCTCGCGGGGCACATCTGATCGATGCGGCAATCAGGCACGCACTGACCGGCACACGGCTGCCCGCTCGGGCAGCACACTGTACCGTCCCGGCAGGGCCCGCACTCGCTCATGTCCGTTGGAGGAGGATCGGACGACATGGACGGCGCGGAGGGCGGCTGCTGAACGGCCCCACCATCGACGGCGGTCACGTCACCATCCTGCTCCTCGTCGTTGGCCGGCGCCCCTTCGTCGACCGGGTCCGTGTCAGCAGGGTCATCGCCCGTCGTGTCCGAGTTGGCTTCGAGGTCGCTGTCGTCCGTGACGTCGCTCACATCCTCCTGATCGGTCTCAGGAATGAAGTCCCCGAGCAGGGGTGCGCGCTCGCCGTCGTCGCACCCGACGAACACGAGACTGAGGACAAAGGCAGTCCAATAGCTCCGACACATCTCGTTCAGTGTGGCAGGTGAAAGAGTCGTCGCAAGCGAGCGATCCTTTCTGGGAAGAGCGCTGACCACGATCGTCACCGGGGTGCTCTGAGCTACTCCATCAGGCGACGCGACTACGGCGAGCAAGATTCGGCACGCGCTTTCAAACGTTTGGGAACCGGCGACGTTTCGGCGGATTGTCAGCGTCGGTGGCCGTTCTGAAGCATCATTTCCCCTGGCTACGAGGTGACCGCCAGCACCGTCGCGATGGTGTATTGCGAATCCCACATCACCCAGGACGACGCCACGACGTCGAAGGCACTTACCTCTTCCAACGACTGGCGACTCGGAGGCGGTACGGGCGGCTTGTACGACATCTCGTGGCGCCATGCGCAAGTGCCGCCGTTCGAGCGCCCGCCGACGCTCGAAGATGGCGTGATGGGGAAAAGCCCAGCCGTTCCTACCAGACGTTCATGAAGCCTTCGCCCACGTTCGCCAGGGTCGTAGACGCCCGTCGAGATTAGCTCGGGATAGTTCGCAATCAGCGGTGACAGCCCC
>JBNKGC010000331.1:0-4708 GCA_050289625.1 Polyangiaceae bacterium
CAGCGTCGCGGTATCGAGAGCCGCTTCCTGTACTTCCCGGACGAGAATCACTGGGTGCTGAAGCCGCACAATTCGGTACACTGGCACGAGCAGGTCAACGCCTGGTTGCACCAATACTTCGACGAGTGAACGCCGGGTGGTTCGGACGCGAAACCGCCGACCGTTCGATTCGGGTACGAGCCAACGAGCCTTCGCCTTCGCGCGACCGACGAGTCCTTTTTCGCCGACCTGCGCGGCGCGGGTTTTGTGAGCTTTGGCGGGGAGAACTACTATGCGGTGGAGCTGCGGATCGGGGCGTGGTCCATTCACTCGGTCGCTGGAGTGAACGCTCAGGGCGAGGCGGAGATCCTGCACCGCGCTGCGCGCGGAGATCTTCTCGTCGTCAGTGTGCCCCTGGAGGCAGCCGACTCCGGTGCGGAAGCGGCCTTGAGCCGCGTG
This sequence comes from Polyangiaceae bacterium, assembly GCA_050289625.1. GTDB lineage: Bacteria > Myxococcota_A > Polyangia > Polyangiales > Polyangiaceae > NIC37A-2. The sequence continues at coordinate 439 of JBNKGC010000331.1, forward strand.
ATCGAGCGGGTACCGGAAGGGGCCACCCGCTACTTCGAGGACGTGCCAGACGCCTCCATCGACCCGGCCCGCTTCGTGCCGAGCGCAGTTCGTTTCCTTCACTACCGGGGAAAACTGAGCCTTCCCCCTTGCACCGATCGCGTCACCTATCTCGTCGCGGAGAGGGGAGCTCCCGTGTCGGCGCGAGCATTGAAGCGGCTCCCGGTCGCGGAGGAGAGGTCTTCGCGGAAGCAGGAGCAAGACGCCGACTGGGTCTTTCCGGATTCGTTCGGCCCCTGAATCCGACGACCGGGCGAGAGCGGGCTCTGGGGTTCTCGGCGGTTGGCAATCTGCCGTAGTGCTGCTCGTGGGAGCAGACCGGATCGGCGCTCGAGTGAAACGCTGGCTCACCCGAACGGGACTTTCGTTCGTCTGGGGAGCCGTCGCGTGCACCTCGCGTGAAGTACCGGCACCCCCTCCGCCTCCGGTGCTCGAGGTGGTGCGGGTCGAACCTCAAGAGGTACCTCTTTCCGCCGACTTCGTCGGAACGATCGACGGAATCGAAAACGCAGAGATCCGGGCTCGAGTCCCGGGGTACGTTCAATCCGTTGATTACCGGGAGGGGTCGCGAGTTTCTCCCGGGGATCTCCTGTTTACTCTCGACCCCGTGCTGGCTCGAGCTGCTGTGCAGCAGGCCCGGGGGGATCTCGAGCTTGCGTTGGCGGAGCTCGACCGCGCGAAGCTCGACGTGGATCGCCTCGAGCCGCTCGCAGCGACCAAGGCGGTGAGTCGGCAGGAGTACGACCACGCCGTGGCGGCGCGCGACGCGCGAAAAGCCCGCGTTGAAGCAGCGCGTGGCGCCCTGGAAACGGCCGAAGCCAACCTGGAGTACACACGCGTCACTTCGCCGATCGAGGGGATCGCTGGCCTCAAGGAAGTCAGCGTCGGTACCTTGGTCGGGCAGAATGAACCGACTCTGCTCACGACCGTGTCCCGGCTCGACACGGTTCGGGTGCGATTCCCCATCGCCGAGCAGATCTACCTCAAGTACGCACGCGAGCTGAACCAGCTTGCGGCTGGAAAAGCGGAGGACGCGAGGCTGCGCCTCATCCTGGCGGATGGATCGATGTATCCGAAAGCCGGGGAGCTCGCTCTCATCGATCGCGCAGTCCAGGTTGCCACGGGAACGATCGCACTCGAGGCTCACTTCCCGAATCCGGACAACGTGCTTCGGCCGGGGCAGTTCGCCCGCGTTCGGATTTATGGCGAGCCGCTGAAAGACGCCTTGGCGGTGCCCCAACGAGCCGTGATGGAGCGCCAGAGTCTGAAGGAGCTCTACGTCGTCGGCTCCCAAGGAGAGGTCGAAGTTCGAGAGGTGCGAACGGGGCCTCGGGTGGCGAGCTTTTGGGTCATCGAACGAGGCATCAAAGCGGGCGAGCGGGTCGTCGTCGAGGGGATGACCCGGGTGAAACCCGGACAGCACGTGGAAGTGAAGGAGGTGCCGCTCGGCAGCGTGCGCGAGGTGGTGGAAAAAGCAGGCGAGGTCGGGGCCGAACGGGGGGAGGCACCGAAATGAACGCCACGTTCTTCATTCGCCGCCCCGTCTTCGCGATCGCGCTCGCAATCCTCACGGTGGCCGCCGGGGTGGTCGCGATGTCGGGCCTTCCGGTGGCGCAGTTCCCCGACATCGTCCCGCCGGAGGTGCTCGTGCAAACCACCTACACGGGGGCCGACGCGACGACCCTGGAAAAGTCGGTGGCGACTCCGATCGAGCAGCGAGTCAACGGCGTCGACAACATGCTCTACCTCCGCTCGATCAACGGCAACGACGGGCGCATGGCGCTTCGAGTGACCTTCGAAACGGGGACGGAGCCGGACATCAACAACGTTCTCACCCAGAACCGTGTTTCCGAGGCGACGCCGAGTTTGCCCGTCGACGTCAAGAACTACGGCGTCACGGTGAAGAAGTCGATGGGGATGCCCTTTATGGTCGTTTCCATCACGTCGCCGAAGGGAACCTACGACGACAACTTTCTCGGAAACTACGCCACCATTCACATTGTCGACGAACTGGCTCGGATTCCGGGCGTCGCGCAGGTGGACAAGGGAGGTTTCTCCGATTACGCGCTTCGAGTTTGGTTGCGCCCCGATCGCCTCGTGAGTCTCGGACTCGGGGTGGACGATGTCGCCGACGCGATTCGCTCTCAGAGCACGGTCAATCCTGCGGGAGAGATCGGGGCGGAGCCCGCTCCCCCCGGGCAGGAGCTCACCTACTCGGTGCGCGCGCAGGGACGTCTCGAGAAACCGGAGGAGTTCGAAAACATCATCATCAAGGAGTCCGCGGAGGGGTCCTTCGTGCGCCTGAAGGACGTGGCACGCGTCGAGCTTGGGGTGGAGAACTACCGCCAGCGAGGTCGACTCGACGGAGCTCCGGCAGCGCTCCTCATGCTGTATCAGACGCCGGGTTCGAATGCGCTCGCCGTGGCTGCCGAGGTGCGCGGCGCCATGCGGCGGTTGAAAGGGTCCTTCCCGAAGGATCTCGACTACGCGGTCTCCCTCGACACGACCCTGCCGATCGACGAAGGGATCGCGGAAATTCAGAAGACCCTGATCGAGGCGCTCTTCCTGGTGATCTTGGTGGTCTTCCTGTTCCTTCAGAGCTGGCGGGCTACCCTGATCCCGCTCCTCACCGTGCCTGTCTCCTTGCTCGGGGCATTCGTGCTCTTCCCCCTCTTGGGGTTTTCCATCAACACGGTGTCGCTGTTCGGGCTGGTCCTGGCGATCGGTCTCGTGGTGGACGATGCCATCGTGGTCGTCGAAGCTGCGCAGCATCACATCGACCAAGGGATGAGCCCACCGGAGGCGACGGCTGCCGCCATGAAAAAAGTGGCGGGGCCGGTGGTGGCGACCACCCTCGTCATGGGGGCGGTCTTCATCCCCGCCGCCTTCATGGGGGGGATCGTCGGGCAGCTCTACCAGCAATTCGCTGTGACGGTGGCGCTCTCGGTCCTGTTCAGCTCCATCAACGCTCTCTCGCTCAGCCCGGCTCTTTGCGCTCGCCTTTTGCGGCCTCAGAAAGAGGCTCGCGGGCCCCTCGGGCGCTTCTTCGGTTGGTTCAACCGAATCTTCGATCGGGGGACGGACCGCTATGCGGGACTGGTGCGTGGCTTGATTCGCAAGACCGTGCTCGGGGTCGCGCTGTTTCTCGTGTGCAGTCTCAGCGCGGGGGGCCTTGCCAAGGTGGTCCCCGGCGCTTTCGTGCCCGAAGAAGACCAAGGCTACTTGTTCCTGAACGTGAAGCTGCCCCCGCCGGCGTCACTTCAGCGAACCGACGCCGTTTGTCGCGAGGTCGAGCGCATTCTGAGCGAGACGGAGGGAGTCGCGGGCTACAACACGATCGTCGGCTTCAGTCTCTTCTCCGGATCCTCAGCTCCCTTCAACGGGTTCTTTTTCGTCCAACTGACCCCCTGGGAGGAACGACCCGATCGAGAGCAACACGCCCTGGCCATCGCTCAACGACTCAACCAACGCTTTGCGGCCTTTCCGCAAGGCGACGTGCGCGCGGTGCCTCCACCGGCCATTCCGGGGATCGGCAACGGTGGCGGTTTCAGTTTCATGCTCCAGGCGCCGGGGAACGCGACGGAGGCTGAGCTCGCCGAGCAGGTGAAGAAGCTCACCGATGCGCTCGCGGAGCAGCCCGAGATCGCGGGGGCGACCACCCTGTTCGATGCAGAAGTGCCCCAGGTCTTCGTCGACGTGGACCGGGAAAAAATGCTGCGTCAGGGTGTCGAGCCCAGTGCGCTTTACGGGACCCTGCAGGCCTTCATGGGAGGGCTCTACGTCAACGACTTCAATCGGTTCGGGCGGCAGTGGCGCGTCTACGTCGCGGCGGAGCCGGAGTATCGAAACCGCACCGAGGAGATCGGATCCTTTTTCGTGCGCAATCGGGACGGGGCGATGGTGCCCCTTTCAGCATTGGCCTCGCCGCGCACCATCATCGGGCCCGACACCGTGACCCGATTCAACCTGGCCACGAGTGCTGAGGTGATGGGTGCAGGCGCGCCGGGAGTCTCGTCCGGGCAGGTGCTCGACGCGATCCGACGAACGGCAGACGGTGTGCTTCCGGCCGGGTACCGCGTCGCCTGGAATGGGATGAGTTTTCAGGAGGAGCGCGCGCCGTCGCCGGTGCCCGTGTTCGTGCTGGCCGTGTTCTTCGTCTTCCTGATCCTCGCATCCCAGTACGAGAGCTGGGCGCTGCCGTTTGGTGTGCTCTTGGTCGTGCCGGCGGGCG
>JBNKGC010000332.1:0-4657 GCA_050289625.1 Polyangiaceae bacterium
GGAGCACCATGCGCGCCGGGATCTAGCCTGGTTCGGCTCTTGCTCGAAGGGCCGTTCGCCACCAGGATGAGCCCCGCCGCGGCGCTCAATCCGCCCGGCCCAGTTGAAAACGTCATGGGAGCCCGAACTACCGCGCGCGAAGCCGCCCTCCAGATGCTCTACGCCGTCGAATCGGGACAGCACTCCGTCGAGCGCGCCGTCGGCGACTACTGGCGCGAGCTGCCGGGAGACGCGGAAGGGCGTGCGTACGCCGACGACTTGGTGCGCGGTGTGCGCGATCATCTCGATGCCATCGACGAACGCATCCGTTCGGCCAGCGAGCACTGGCGCATCGAGCGCATGGCTCGGGTCGATCGCAACGTCCTGCGAGTGGGAGTTTTCGAGCTCCTGGAAAACCGCGACGTGCCGCGAGCCGTGATCATCGACGAGGCGGTCGAACTGGCCAAGCGCTACGGCACGGAAGAAAGCAGCAAGTTCGTCAACGGCGTGCTCGATCGCATCGCGGACGATCTGGGTCGACGCGATGCGGACCGGGGTCCCGCGGGGAGGTAGCCTGGTGGATCTGCGATTTTCCACCGGGGAGCTCCGCCGGCTCGATCTCGCCGTGAGCGAAGTTTTGGCGGTGCCAATCGCCGAGGGGGAGCGGCCCCCGGGTGGAGTCGCGGGGCTCGTCGATTGGCGTTCGGGCGGCCGTATCTCGGATCTCATCCGGCGGGGATTCATCCGCGGGGTGGTGGGCGAGGCGGTGCTTTTGCCGGGCAAGCCGAAGCTTCCGTTCGACAAAGTCCTGTGCTTCGGGATGGGCAGGGCGGCGGCGTTCAACGAACAGATCTACCGCGCCGTCGTGGAGACGATGCTCGACACGATCGAAGGTCTCGGGGTGCGACGAGCCGTCGTGCAATTGCCAGGCAGGCACACCGATTCCCTCCAGGCCGAACGCGCAGTGGAGCTCCTTTTGGAGTGCTCGCTCGCCCGACCGCATCACGACACCTGGACTCTGATCGAGCCTCCCGACGAGCAGCGGGCGATCAAGCAGAAACTCCAGCAGGATCGTCGCCGACACCACCGCGCTTTCTGACGGGTCGATTCGGGGTGGAGCCCGAGTCGAGGCGCGGTAGTCGTTCGCTCCGCGTAAGTGGTTTGCGAGCGCGACGAGAGAGAGTGGGCTCGGCATTACCCGATCGGCGCGGCTCCTTCGCGTTTTCGGGTTGCGCCCCTTTGCGATGGCAGACCGCCAGCGCTGCGTTTCCGCAGCATGTCAAAGGGGGGGCCGTTGCGCTGATCTCACAAGTCTTCGCTGATGGTGTTTTTTGACCCGATTTCGTTCGGCGGTGAATGGTGCGAAGCGACAAAAAGAATGGCGAAGGGCAACGATTTCGGCGTGATCGTGTTTACCCAGGTGTAGCGCCCAGGCCATGCTCCCGCCCGTGACGTGGTCGTCACAGCACCTTTGGAGGAAGCCTTGAAACGACGACAGTTCGTAGTCCACGGATCAATTTTGGCGGCGGCTATGCCCCTGGTCGGCTGCAGTGACGATGGCGGCGATAGCGACGGCGGAAGCAGCAACACCGGCGGCGGCACGGGAACGGGCGGCGCAACCGGCACCGGGGGCGCAAGCAGCGGTGGTGCAACCGGCACCGGGGGCGCTACGACCACGGGCGGCGCGACGGGCACGGGTGGTGCAGCGGGCGGCACCGGTGGTGCGACGGGCGGCACCGGTGGTGCAACGGGCGGCGCCGGCGGCATGGCTTCAGGTGGCACCGGCGGCGACGCCTCCGGTGGCTCCGGTGGCGGCGGTCAGAACGCTTGCACGGGGGACCTCGCGGGCCTCGAGAGCTCCAATGACGACAACCACACGCACCCCGTCGAGACCATTCCGCTGTCCGCCATCGAGACCATGACGCCCGGCACGTACGAGCTAGGCGGTGATTTCCACACGCACACCATGGATCTGACGGCCGAGGATATGCAGCAGCTGATGAACGGGCAAACCGTGACCAAGACGTCGTCGGAGGATCAAGGTCTGAGTCTGCATAGCCACACCGTCGTGCTCAGCTGCGTCTGACGGCGAGCTGTCGCCTCCTGTCTGCGTGACGGTGCACGGAGCCGGCGAAAACCACCCCCTCGAGAAGAGGTGAGGGCGGATTTTGCCGGCGCCACGAGGCACACATCACCCGCTCGGGTTCTTCCCCGATGAGAGCCGTGCGCGACCTCTCGGCTCGGTCTACTTGGTCAGCCAGGCTTCGGTCGCCGTCTTCGACGGGTAGACCTCGATCCCGGCGAGGACCACGTTTCCGTTCTCGAGCTTGTCGTAGTCGAGGATCATCCCGTCGTAGTGGTGGCGTTCGACGAGTCCCGTCGGACCGGGGGAGGAGACCTTCTCGACGCGCGTTGGCTGTCCGACGCCTTCGAGCAGGACGTGCTTGTGCATGCCGAGCATGAAGTCGGGTCGGATCACCCCGTTGAAGGTTCCGTAGTACCGCTGCTTGCCATCGGGCCCCTTGCCGGCAGGCCGATCCCGGAGGTGGATGTCGATGCGATCGATAACTCCGTCCTTCATGGTGAAATCGATGGCTTCGTCGACGTAGATGCAGTGGTCGTCCGTGCGGAGGGTGCACGGCGCCGCCATGTGGCGCTCGACGGTCTTCCACGTCGCGCCGAACCGAATGGCGCCGATGCCCTTGCCCGGGAGTACGATCTGGGGAGGGCCAGCCGGCCTCGGGTTCCCGAGCGGCTTTTTCGGGGCGTAGAGGGGCTTTGCTGGCGCCGATGCCGTGGGCGCCGCCGGAGTGGACGCTCCGGGCGCGGCTTCCCCTTTCTCTTTCTGTGCCTTGCTGCAGCCGGTCGCCGCAGAAAGCAGTGCCGCGAGGAGGAGGGGGCGGAACGTCGAAGGAATTCGTGTCATGGATCTCGTTCTCGTGTCCTCGAGGTGGGTCCGGGGCTGGGTCGGGCGGGCCACCACACTAGAGCCTGGGCGCTAGCATGCAATACTGGAGGCAGTCCGCTCTGACGGCCTGCTCATGATGTCTCTCGACCGCCTCCGCTTCATCTTCGTCACAGGAAAAGGTGGGGTCGGAAAGACCACGGTGACGTGTGCCGTGGCCGCTGCACTCGCCGCGCGCGGTCGGCGGGTCCTGGTCGCGTTGCCCACGGGCGAGGACAAGGTGGCGCGGCTGCTCGGGGCCGATTCCGTCGAGTCCACGCCGACGCAGATTCGAGCCAATCTCTCTGCGCTTCACATCGACCCGGATCGCGCCATGCGCGAATACGGCGAAATGGTTCTGAAGAGCCGCAGGCTGTACGACACTCTCTTCGACAACCGTTACGCGCGCGGTTTCTTCCGAGGGGTTCCGAGCCTGCGCGAATGGGCCGTGCTTGGCAACGCTTGGTACCTGAGTCAGCGACACGAAAACAGCGACTCCTACGACACGGTCATCCTGGATGCACCGGCCACCGGGCACGGCACCGAACTCCTTCGTGTCCCGCGCACCATCATGGACATCGCTCCCGGGGGACGCTTGCGCGAGGACGCTCAGGCCGCTTGGAAGACCCTCACCGATTCGTCGCAGGCGGCGGTGTTGCTCGTCAGTCTGCCCGAGGAGCTCCCGACCACGGAGACTCTCGAGCTGGCTCAGGCCGTGCGTGACGACCTCGGCTTGCCCCTGGGCGGCCTCGTGGTGAACCGATTTCGCGAACCGCTCTTCACCGCGAAGGAACGCACTAGCCTGGGGGCCTTGCCCCTGCTGGTCCGACCCCAAGGGGCCGAGGTGGCGGTCTTCTACGCAGCACGACGGGCGGCAGGAGAGCAGGTGCAGGCCGACAACGTGGCGCGGCTCGAGACTCTCGATCTACCCACTGTGTTCTTGCCGGATCTCCCGGACGATCCTTCGGACTTTTCGACCATCGAGTGGCTCTCCCAGCGTTTCCTTCAGCGGTGACCGCTCGACTCGATGGCGAGGCCGCCGCCCGTCAGGTGCGGACGGGCAGAAAGGGGCTCCACTCCTCGGGGGCGCTTTCGGTGGACACGTCGGGAAACGAAATGGGCAGGGCCTTCGGCACCATGGGCACGCGGAGCGGGAACATGCCTGCCTCGTCGCACGAGAGATCAGCCTTGCGTGCGTTGCATGGTCGGCAGGCGGTCACGATGTTGGTGAAGGTTCGGCGGCCTCCCTTCGACCGCGGCACGATGTGATCGAAAGTCAGCTTCGACCACTCGAACTGAAGGCCGCAGTATTGGCACCGGTAGTCGTCGCGAAGGTAAACGTTTGCCCGCGAAAACCGCGCCCTCCGCTTGGTTCGGGGAAAGGTCTTCTTGAGCCGCAGCACGGCCGGCATCTTCCAGGTGACCGAGGGCGAGCGCACTTCTTCGTCGTACGCGACGACGACGTCGACCGACTGCTCGTAGACCATCTTGATCGCGGTCTGCCAGTGCACGATGCGTATGGGAAAGTACCAGGCGGTCAGAAGAAGGGCTTTGGTATGCACGGGATTCCTAGTTGAAGAGTGATGGCCGAACGGGCGCGGGCCGGTTCCGAGCCTCGCTTCCTATGCGGGTCCCCGAGGTGAAGCGGGGGCCACAATCGGATGACATCTTTCAATTGTGGCATCCCCGCGGACGGCTTGCGGGTCCGGTGCCGTCCGAACCCGCCTGCGAGAC
>JBNKGC010000333.1:0-4635 GCA_050289625.1 Polyangiaceae bacterium
GCTTCCGCAACTGAACAAGGGAGCGAGAAAGGGCGCCAACAGAGAGAAGCGCAGCGCAAAAATGCGACGAAGACGCACTCCGCTGTTTTACACCTTCAAGCGCGAACAACAGGAAGGGGTGCGCGCTTGAGCCGGTCCGATCCGCCGGTCAGTGGGTACCAGCCCGAGCGGAGCGCATCAGAGTCGTGCCGCCCCCTCGGGGCGGCACCGTGAGAAACGCAAACGCATGTGCCGGCAGGCGAGCGCAGATACCCTCTGAAACCGCGATACCCCCCGCCATCTGACGCCGCGCGGGGTAACCACGAAGTATTCGTCGAGCGCAAGCTCCTCGACCGAGCCCTTTTCGAACAGAGGAGCGAGCGCGGCCAATTGCTGATGGTCGGATGTGCACCTCGAACGACAACTTCGTTCGAATCGGCGGTCCTTGATGCCGTGAACGTGAGCGCTGCCGAACTTGAGCGTGAGCAGAACCGGGTCCTGGCAAGGTGCCTGTTCAGCACCCCACCAGTCTTCGATTACTTATAGAACATGAAGCTCGCGTGGTAGGCGTCGCCCGTGGCGGAAGCCTCATCCACGATTCCCTGCTTCTTCCAACCCGAGCTCCCGATGATGTGGATGTACGACATATAGCCAGCCTTGACATCGTGGCTCACCGGAGTCTGCCATCCACTCCACGTATTGTTACGAGCGCGATGGCGGATCTTGCCGCTCTTGGCGTATGCGTACGTGTACAAGTGGCTCGCCTGGTAAGCACGACTCGCAGTCTGCCAAACGTCGTTCCAGCAGTGCTCGTAGTCCGCGAGCCAGAAGGTTCCCTTGCCGTTGGTGCAAAAGGTGTCCCCGTTGTAGTACCCGACGTACTTTGGCGGAGTTTCTTCAACGGCGATCGCTTGCTGGATCGTTCCGATCCCTGACGAGTCCACAGCCGTGGGATCGATGGCGATACCTACCTCTTCGTCGTCACTCCCTGCCTGATGCTCAATCCGGTCGTGCGCAGCCGCCAAAGCAGTGGGGGGCGCATCGCCGGTCAGTGCGGTGTAGAGCTCGACGGGAGAAAGTTCCCGATATTCCGACAGATCCTTCCCGCCGGGAGGCACCAAGGCATCAATAACGATCGCCTCACCACCCTCCATCTGCGAAAACTTCACCTCGCCCCCGCCTTCTAGTTCGACGCTGGCAAGCAGATCGAGATCGGCAGAAACATCTTGCCCCTCATCGGCGGTAGGTTCGCTTTCGTCGTAGCCTCCACTGCAACCGAGCGCCAGCAGCGCCATGCACGTGCCGAGTGCGCCGATTAGCTTGCCGCGGCGACGTCGACCAAAACCGGCTCCCTCCTCTCGCGATGAGGCGGTCCTGGCGTGCTCTGTCCCGGCGTTCTGCACGAATCCGCGCTCCAGTTGCTGACCCGGTCCCGAGAAGCGGCGAACCGTTCGTTGCTCTTGGAAGGTTCTCATCATCATCTCGCTCTCCATTCTCTGCTTGGTTCTTCACGAGAACCGCGTGAGCGCGATAGCGTGCGTGTGCCCAACCCGTCGATTTCAGATGATTTCAGGACATTCGCCGATGCAATCAACGGGGCTAAGAAACATCAACCTGCAATCCAGCCCTTCCCCCAAGGGTAGCGGCGATGGCAATTCCATCGATTTTCCTGGCGCGGATTGCCCGAGCGGTGAACCTTTGCCGGACGAAACCGGCGCGGCTTTCATGGATCCAACACCGACTCGATCCACCCGGAGGCGGCGACGAGAGGCACGTATTCGTCCTTGCCAAGGCAGGACGCGCTGCCGCGGCTCAAGACACCGTGCAGAGTCACCTGCCCCTCGGCCCACGTGTACAGGGGGCCTCCCGAGTCCCCCGTGCAAGCGCCGCCACCGCGGGCTTGAACCGTAATCCAGTGATCATCGACGGCCAGCACGTCGACGTCGATGGCACGCAAGGCGCCTCGTTCGAAGGTCTCCGTCGTGCCGAAGCCGGCGATGGTCGCGGTGCGATCGACGGCGAGGGGCGCCTGGGCGCGTCCGGCGAACGGACGATCTAACGCTTCCTCGACGTGGAGCACGGCCAGATCCAGCTCGGCGTGCTCGACGGCGTCGAGCACGGGGGACGAGTCGACGGGCGGCGGCGGGCTCGACGCGCAGTCGTCGTCCGGGCTTTCTTGGGAGAGAGCCTGGCTCGCGGCGGTGCGCACCGACAGATGGTCGATTGGCACGTCGCGCACGCAGTGTCCGGCGGTGAGGACCACGCCCGCGGCGATGCGGGTGCCAGTGCAGATCGGTCTCGGTTCAGAAGGTCCATCGAGCAGGACTGAGACGACCACGGGCTCGATGACGTCGGTGGCCGCAAGGGAACCATCGTCGATCTTGATCCGATCACTGCGGGTCCCCCAACGTTCCGAGCACGTCGCGTCGACCGTGCATCCGGAGAAGCTCAGCGCGACGACGATTACCGTGCTTGCTCCGTGAGCGTTGCACAGTGCCCCCGAGAGCCAGGTCCTGTCCTTGAGCTCCGTCACGACGAACTCTTCCCTTGCCGATGAGCTTGGGCCAAACAGCGGCCACAGAAGCGAAAGGTGAGCGCCGGCGGGACGGCCGATGAGGCCGCCTCCGCCGGTGCCGAGGTCGAGCTCAGGGGAGCCAGGGCGGCGCGTCGGGGCACAGCGACCTGTTCGGCGAGAGTTTGCCCGAGCGAAGGCTGAAGCTGGCGGGATAGTAGGGGAGCAGCGGAGTACCGAACACGCGGTACCGGGCCATCGGATCCCAGTGAAATTGGGTGAAGGACGTGACCTTCTGTCCCGCCGGGACGTAGACGTCCTCATAGGTGCTCCACGACAATGAGCCCGAGAATTGACGCCTCATCTTCGCTCGGATGGATTGTGAGGAGTCATTGCAGAGACCCTGGTGAACTGGGCCGTTCGTGTAGAAGCTCGATGAGCCCAGGTATTGGCTGGTCGCCGAGGTCGCGTCCTTCTCGGAAGTGGTCGAGTAATAGCGGCACATGCCGTACGGCGGGGTGACGAAGTTCCTGCAAGCTTGCGAGACCTTCTCGATTGGCGCATCGCGATCGAACTCGGGAATGGTCACCTCACTGGACTCTCGGCCGAGCTGCTGAACTTCGAACTCGTGGGCGTCTACCAGAGCCTGGGGAGCTTCCTGGCCAGGAGCCACCGCTCGAAAGAGCTCGAGCATCGTATACGTTCCCAGACCGGCAATGTCGGAGAAGGGAGTGCTTCCGGCGTCGTTGGCGGTGATCTCCGCCACCGAGATGTTGAGGCTCCCCTCCTCACCCTCGGCCTCCTGGAAGACCACCGTGCCATACCCGACGTCCACTTCGGCGAGGGTGCGCGGCGCGCCCTCTTCCGAAACGCCTTCCGAGCCGGTGACTTCGTCCCAGCCGTCCGGGTCGCCCGAGACTTCGGCGCCGCACCCGACGAGGCCGGCGCTGGCCGCGGCCAACAATGCCGCCGAAAAAATGCTGAATGTTCTCATGTCGTTTGCTCCTGTGGTGGGGATCGATGGGACGAGCAGGTCAAGACGTCCGAGGGGCGCTCCTGTCTTCCTCCCAAGGTCAGCCGCCGTGCCTCAACGACGACGGCCGGTTCCGCGTAGCGGACTTCCTCAGCCGCGCCGATTGCAGTCGATTTCCAACGCCTCCCCGGACGCAGACGCCCACCACGGTTCAGCTGCAGGATGACCTGTTTTCTCGGTACGCACCGAGCGCTCAGTCGATCAGGTGGTTCGCGGAGCGGAGCACTCGATCATCGATCTCCAGCAATCCAAGCGGCGATCATTTCCCGAGTCGCGTCTTCCGCTTGGGCGAGATCAGGCGCTTCTTGCGCTTTCACGCACGAGACATCGGGAGTTCCAGAAGCGACAAAGCTCGAGAAGACGGTACGACCACATTCGCCTTCGCCCCAGCCGAGGTAGCGCAAGGTGCTGTGTCCCGCCCAGGGAATCGAAACCAAGGTGCCTTCGGTGAGCGTTTGTCGGAAGTCGTCTGCCCAAGGCGGCGGGTCCAAAGGGTCCAGGCGGCCACTGAGGAGAAACGTCCGGACGTCGGTCGTCGGTTCTTTTGCGGTTTCCAGGGCGCGATACCCCTCACCGAAGACTGCGGCCTCTTCCCGGATGTCCCCGCGCTGAGGACCGAGGGCGAGAGCAGATGCCTCGAAGGCCGCCCGCTCTGCATCGGTTTCGTCGAATCGGTAGAGTTCGCGGTAGAGCAGGTGGCGATTGAGCACGAGGCTGTAGTGCAGCGGAGTGCTGCCGGCGCTTTCTGGAGTCGTCGAGGCGGCAGGGGCCTCGAGAATCCGCACGAGATCTGCTCGATCGGCTTCATTGCAACGCACCAAGCGTTCGAAGAGCGCGACGATGCGAACCCATGCGTCTGGTGGTCCTTGCAGCAGAGAGTGTGCAAGGAGCTGCACTGATTCGCGCTCGATAGCGGAGGTGGCCTGTCCGCATCCGGCACCTTCCGCATATTTGGCGATGGCGGCACGGCTTGCCTCCACCGGGGCGCCTTCGAATCGCTCCGCGCAGGCAGGGAGTTCGGCGCAGCTCGTCAGGACTTCCTCGATTGCGGCATCGGCATGGGCATCGACTCGTTCGAGGGAAGCTCCGATCGGCACGATGCTATCGAGGA
>JBNKGC010000334.1:0-4611 GCA_050289625.1 Polyangiaceae bacterium
CGTGTGCTCTTCCGATCTCCTCTTTGTTGTCGAGGGTCAGTTCACCGTCGATGTCGAACTCGGTGGCCGTGACCTCCAGGTTAAGCTGGAAGTCGTCGTCGCTGTGCTGCGGCAGGCGCACCTGGCCCAAGGCGGCACCGTCGCCCCCGGCGGCGCTTGGGCTTCGGGGCTCGTGAGCGCGGTTCAGCCTCGGGGTACCGTCGACGCGACGAAGGACCAAGATCGGGGCTACGTCGTGGAGATGAAAATCCCGTGGGCGGCCTTCGGCAAGGGCGCACATGTGCCACCCAAGGACCGCGAGCGCTTCCGAATGAACTTGTTCGTGGTCGACGGCGACCCCACTTCGAAGAAGCCGACCGCCGCTGCGTGGTCAGCGTCCCTGAAGCGGGGTGTATTCGAGGAGCCCTCGCGATTCGGCACGGTCACCTGGTCGAGCCCCCGCAAAGACGGTCGGAAAGCCCCATCGATCCGAAAGACGACCAAGCTGCCCCGCTGAGCGGGCAAGCGCCATCATCGCCGCCGAGGGACTCGGCGAGGAGGGTACGAGGAGGCCCGCTGACGGGCGCGGTTCACAGCCGATAGCGCCGCTTCACCTCACCCTGGCGGTCGACGCACTTCTGGGCCAGCTCCCTCGACGACCGGAGCCGGCGCTCGGCCTCCTCCAGTTTCTTGGACGCGAGCTCGTTCGGGGTGTCGCCCTCGGGCGCGGCCGGCGTCCGGTAGGCTTGGATGTCGCGGATTGCCTCGATAGCGCCCACGTGCTCCCGGTAGGCGGACTCGCAAACCCGTTTGAGCGTGCAGTGGCTCTCGCAAGGCATCGCGGAAAGCTCACGAAGGAAAGGCGCCTTCCGATCGTTGTCGGCGTTTCTCAGCTGGTCGATCGCCCGGCACAAGCGCGCCGCCTCGCCCGGCGCATCACGGTTTCCCACCGGTCCGCCTTCCTCGGCTCGCGACTCGCGGTTACATCCCGACAGGAAAACACTCGAAACGAGGAACGGGAGGATCACACGGTTCGAAAACCGCGGGAATTTCCAGTCGAGACCACGAACGAAAACCAACACCGTTCCTTTGGATACGGCCAGGCCCGGGGCAGAGCCAGTCCGAAGCGCCGTCTTCCAACACGCGGGGTGGCGGGGTGCAGCGTGACCCTTCGGCGGCGGAGTCCAACCCTCAGTCGGTCGCGGTTTGTGCGGGTCCCATCTGGATCCGCTCGCCTACATAGGCACCGATCAAGGTGAACAGGAGGCCAAGCGCGGAGAGGAGCACGTACATGAAGACCGGCATGGTCTTGACGGTTTGCCCCATATGCAGACCGAACGCGGTCGGGAGAGCGACCAGAAAAGCCGCGGCAACGGGCTCGAGAAACGTGCGGCCGGGACTGATGAGACCCACCAAGGCTCCCCCCACGAACCACACGGGAATGGCGACCATCATTCCGGCGGATCCTTCGAAATCGAACAGTGGCACCAAGGCAGGCAGGCCCGCCACGATCGCGGCGGTGAGCACCGCCATCACGGCAATCGAAATTCCGAACCAAGCCACGTTGAAGCCCTGCTGCTGATAGCGGTGCGCCAGCTCTTCCTGCCGCGACAGAGAGCGCGAAAGCTCCTCGATTTTGGCACCACAGGAAACGCAGCGGTCGTTCGGCAGCGGAACCGCATTTTTGAACCCGCAGCTCGGACAGATGATCTTCTTGGCGGCTGGCATTTTCCCTCGCAGGAAAGGAGAGTAGCGCAGGCGGCGGATCCAACCCAAGCCCTGGGGATTCGCTTCGCTCCGTCAGGGCCCCCACCGTCGATCTCGCTCCCACCCGAGGACACAGTGGGAACCTGGGGACGGCTCGGGTGTCGAACCCCCAAAGAGCGCACTCCGACCTCGAAACGCCCGATGCATGACAGTTCCCCACCTCGATCCGAGCGCGACCCCATCACCACGAGCTCCAACCCGAGTGAAACCGAGCTCGAGAGCAGCCCCGATGGGTTCCTCTCGAAGTCGCCCCCGGTGGGGGGGCACGAAGACCGGGAGCTCCGGGAACTTCCGCGCTCACCGCAGCGCGCTCGCGCGGTCACGCTGGCATCGCTCGTACTCACGGCACTCGCCTCGCTCGCACTCTCGTTCGCCCTCCTTCCGGACGCCAGCTACGCCCTCGGCGGCGGGGTGCCCCGGAACGTCGGTTCCCTCGACGGATTCCATCCCGGCGAGCGCGACGAGAACGAGTGGATTCGGGCGGGGGGCATCGTGCGGGAAGATGCCGTCCGCTTCGAGCGGCCGCTCGAGGCCGACAGCTACCGCTTAGCCCGAGTGGAGGGGAACGAAGACGTCTGGGTGCAACTCCGCGTGCCTGCTGGTGGCGCGGAAGAACACTTCATCGCCCCGTCCTCCTTCGTAGGACGACTGATCCCCGTCGACGATGCCGGGTTGCGCTACGTAGCGGTCGCCGGAATCGTCCGAAGCCAGACCGGGGCTTCCGGTGGTTGGCTCCTGATCGACGGGGAAGCACCGAGCACGATGCGCTGGATCTTGGGACTCGTGGTTCTCCTGGCAGCTTTCGCAGGGTTCTGTGGCTACGGATTGTTCCGCCTCACGCGGCCCGTCGGCGCCAACTCGTACTGAATTCCACACTGAATCCCGCGCGCGGTGATCCGGCGCCGCACCCTCGAGCGATCCTTATCGAGAGATGGAGAAAGCGCGAGTGGGCCGACAGCGAAGGGGCCGTCCGGAGGATGCCTGGGACGGGCGCCTCGGCCGTGAGAGCGCCACCCCCCGGTCGCCCACTCGAGGTGCCGTTGATTGCGGACATCGTTTCGACCACCCTCGAGCGCGAATCCATGGCGGACCCCGAGGGCAACCAGTGCGACATCGTAGCGCCCATCCGCACGCTGCTCGTTCGTTGTTTCGCGTTGATCGCCGGCGTGTTCGTGGCGCTCCTGATGCTCACGGCGCCGCTGCGGAACGAACCCGCAGGAGTCGTTCTCTCCTATATCGGCCTGTTGGTCGTGTTCGCTGGCGCCTACTCGGTTCGGAATCGACGCCCTGCGGTGGCTGGGGCCTTGTGCTCCCTCGGGCCTCTCCTGCTCGTCTCGATCCTGGTGTGGATGCGTGGAGGAATCGTCCATCCCGCGGGGGTGACGGCCTACGTGACGTTGGTGGCGATCACCGGCTTGTGTTGGTCCTCGCGGGGAGCATTCATCGTCGCACTGATGTCGTCAGCAATTCTGGCTTGGTTCATCGCTCGAGCCCCGGACTGGCTGCCGTACAACAAGCTTCAAGTGTGGGCAGAGCTGAACATCGAGCTCGCCATCATCTGCATGCTGGTGCATTTCACGCTGCGAGCCCTGACCGCGAGCGCTCGAGGAGCCCTTTCCCACCAAGCTCGATTTCGTGACGCTATCGAGGCCTCCCCGGACGCGATCATCGCGCTCGACGGTCGCGGTGTCGTCCAGATATTGCGTCGTTTGTCGCGCCAACACCCAGACCTGAAGGTGCTCCTGATTTCCGGCTACACCGAGGGCTCCGCCGTCCAGAGCACCGTGTGGACGGAGGGTATCGAGTTTCTTTCGAAACCATTCATGCGTTCGGAGCTGGCGGAGCGAATCGAGAGCCTGCTGGTTGACTCGCCACCGGACGACGATCGTCACGCGGACATCGGCGACGATCGTTTGCGGTGATCTCATCGTCAGCTCTTTGACGCACGTCGCGTTTTGCGAACGCAACGAATGCGGATCATTTCGCGTTTTCGTGGCGAGCAGACGCGGCGCGCTTCACGATGGAGGGGGCACGAATGTCCCGAACTCGGCGAACGGCGAGTTCGAGCATCCCGGCGAACGTCGGGGTCGGTCGATCGAACGAGCCGTCCGCATGAAAGCGGGTCTCCCCATCACGGGAAGGCATTCTGGAGGGAAATCGAGAATGAAACGACTGATTCGAACGTTCGCAACGGCAGGGTCGTTCGCCCTGCTCGCCGCCTGTTCCACCCACGGCACCGGCACCGGCGACGTGGCCTCACCGGCGGAGGTCGGAGCGGAGCGAGGCGAAAAGCCCGTCAGCTTCGAGTGGGCGTCGGACGGCGCCAGCGTGACGAGTGGAACCATGTCGGCCAACGTACCCGGCCACGGCTACTTCAAGGGCCAATACTTGCAGATCAACTCGGAAACCGACGTCAACGCCATGGGCGACATGTACGGCGACTACTGGGATCCCGGTTGGGACGCCTGGGACGGTTGGGGACCAGATGCCGGCGACGCGTTCGTCAGCAACTACTCGGGTAAACTGGTCGCCACACTGAAGAACGAGGCGGGCGGCACGATGCGGTGCCGCTTCAACCTCGCCCAGCCCGACGAAGGTCCGGAAGGCGGCGGCATGGGCGAGTGCCAGCTCAGCGACGGCACCCAAATCACGGGCGCCACGTTGCGCGGCGACTGATCCCGGCGCGTGCATGATGCTCCGGACGTCGCGGGCCCCTGACGGGGCGAGGGCCCGCGACGCCCTCCGTCGCCTCCGCTATTGCTCGGCTAGAGCGCCGATCGGTTCGCCTTCCGGGCGCCTGCAAAAACCGCCCCCACCTCTTCTCGAGGGGGCGGTTTTTGCCTGCTCGGCTTCGGCGCGCTGCAC
>JBNKGC010000335.1:0-4593 GCA_050289625.1 Polyangiaceae bacterium
CCTCCGCTTCCTGCGGAGCCTCCACCGGACCCGCCAGTCCCGCCCGAGCCTCCCGTCCCACCGGTTCCGCCCGAGCCAGCCGCACCGTCGAACGCCATGTCATCCAGCAGGACGGACGAATCGGGCCCGCTGACGATGACGTGCAGGAGCACGTTCGTTGCGCCCGACGCCTGACTCGAATGGCTACCGAGAGGAAACTCGAGGCGATGCCATTCGTTCGCGGCTCGGCCCGTGAGCGGGAGGGCGCCGAGATCCGTGTAGTAGAGACCCGCCGATGGAGCGTCGAGAACGACGCGGACCTCCCCCTCCTGAAACTCGTGAGGAAGGCGAACCTGAAGGGAGAAGGCTTGGGGGTCCACCGGAAGGGGGCCGTTCAGGGTCGCCTTCACGTCAGCGTAGTAGGGAAAATCGACCTCGAGCGACTGGGCTCCCTGCGTGCTGGTCGTGCTCGCGGAAAGCGTGACGCCCGTGCTCGCGCTCGACCACCCCTGAGTGCTCTCGCAACCGAGGATTTCCAGATCGCTCGACGAAAGCGCCGCGCTCTGCTTGGCCACCGACTCTTCGCTCTCCGAAGACGAACCACAAGACAGCACCAAGGCGGCGACGAAAGCCCAACGAAGAAGACGAAACTCTCTCATGACGATCCCTGGAATCGAGGAGCGAACGCACGAAGCACGTGACACGAACTGCCACGCGAGCACCGGACTGCACCGTTCGACAACGGGCACAGCGTCCCAGTTCCCGCCCCCCTAACATAAGACCACCTCTTGGATAACCCCAAATGGGGGAGGCGGAGGCATGAGGTCCAGCCTGGGGGTACTCCCGGTGCATCCGGGGACGTCGTTCTAGACGCCTGCTCGAAACGATGCGGGCCCTCTGCCCAGGGGTTTTGACCCTCGGGACCGCGAGTTCTTACCCGAGAACCGGCTTGCCCCCGGATTCCGCGGAGCATGCCCCTGGGAAACAGCGGACCAGCAGCCACCCTCGGAAGAGCAGCGGAGGGCAAGCAGCGCAACCGATCACCGCTGCAAGCAGCGCAAGTAGTCGGGTTGGCCGAGATCGTCCGTCGTGTTAAGGGGCGCCATGATGACGCTCGGAACCCGATGGGCTCGTTTCGCTGGAATCGGACTCCTGGCACTTGCGAGTGCCGGCTGTGGGCCCAAGGGCAAGGGTGCCGTCGGTCCGGAAGGCTACAGTCATTCCGACTACGGGTACCGCGTGCTGGCAACTCCCGAGGGCAGCCTGCTCGACTCCGATTGGAAGCTGGACAACTTCTACGAGAAGCAAGGTGGCCTCTTCGAAAAGGATGCGAAGGACTACGTCACCACCTACGAGCTCGATTTCGACGGCGATGGAACGTATGAGACCCAGTCCGAGGAGCACATCTACGATCTGCGTTTCAAGCACCTTCGCCATGACGGGGTGATCTTCATTCGAACGATCCCCCTTTCGACGGACCAGGCGAAAAAGAAGCTCTCCGTGCTGCTCGATCGTTATGTGGAAGCGATCGCGGGTGCAGGATACGAGGTCGTCCAGCTCAACCCGGGAGCGAGCATGCTCGTTGAAAAGCGCTATGCGGCGAGCATCGTCTCGGAAGGAAAGGCTCGGCTGGCCGGCAGGGATGCCTATGCGGCGACGATCGACGTAGCCAACATCGATCAAATCAAGGTCGATCCGAACGCCCGCAAAAAGCGCGTGCAGCTCGTCATCGCCCACGCCCCATTTCGGTACAAGAAGATGCGACAGGACGGCGACACTCAGAAGTTCCCTGTCATCATCTTGGCGGGCTATGCGAACCAGCCGGACGAATTCGACGAGGCGCTTCCGGAGTTTCACGACCTGTTGAATCGCCTGGAGGTCAAAGGGGTCGATGGCTTTGCTCTCACGAAGCCTTCGACTGAAAATGCGATGAAGCCGGCGCCGACTCGGCCGGCTCCGGCCGCCACACCGAAGGTCGTGGATCATTCGGACGAGCCGAAGGCTGCGGCGCCGGCTTCGGTCGAGGACTCGATTCCCCCCCCAGTTAGCGACGTTTCTCAGAGTGAGGAGCGGGTCGCCCCGTAGGGGCCTCCCGGAGCCGTTTTGACCCTCACCCACCGTGGGCCCAAGCGGCGGAGGGTAATCGCCCACCTGGGCCGCACCGATTCGATGAGCCCCGGAGACGAGATCGAGACGCACGTCCTCCGCCAGCATACTTCGTAGCGAATCGAAGTCTCGAGCGTTGAAGAAGTTCACGTAGCGCGCGAGTAGCTCAAAATCGTCATCACCCTTCGTCGGGACCTTTTCCGGAGCCTTCTCCAGTTCTCGATGCAACGACTGACGCCCTCGGTGGAGAGCTGCTTTGATGGCGGGAACGGTAGTGCCCAAGATCACCGAAATCTCCTCGAGCGAATAACCCAACACGTCCTTGAGGATGCAACATGCGCGTTGCAGTGGCGTGAGAGCCAAAAAGTGGCCCAAAGCGATTGCTGCCGCCTCACGATCTTCCAAAGGGGCTTCTTCCCGAGCCGGGGGCCGCGGAGGCATTCCTGGGCCTTCCTTCTGCGCCACGTGTTCCTCGTCGATGTCACCACCTGCCCCGACTGTGGCGGACGCGTGAAGTCCACCCGAGGTGGTGGCACCCGTCGTCGTGCCCGTGTCGTCGGCTCCGGTGCCGCTGGCCTCGGCCCCGCCGGAGGCGATGCCGGTGTCGGTCATGCTCATGCCACCGCTGCCCTGCGAGGTGGTGCCGGTGGTGCCATCGGAATCGGTCCCATCGGTGCAGGCCGAGAGCACGAACGCAATGCAGACAACGCGAGAAGTCGACCACCAAGCACGGTGATCGCAAGGTGGCGCTGACCATCGACTGGCGTCCTCGACGTGCTGCGCTCGAAGCGCGAGCGGTCATGCTGCCCCGCCGCGGCGCCGTGCAACGAGGCCTGAGCCACCTGACGTCACGTTCTCTGCGCGGTTTGGCCACCGCAAGTCACTTGGTTCTCCTCAGAGAGAAGCTTTGATTAGAACTGCTTGAAGAAGTCCCACGACTCCTTGGGGATCCAGTTTTCGTTGCTCCCCGGGTCGCTGTCGATATTGGTGTGTCCGCCACCGAAGGTGCACACTCGCGTGGGGTGTTCGGGGTCGCAGTTCTCGAAATCATAGCAGACGTGGGCACCATTCTGCCAAACGGGGATGTCGTTGGGGACGGTGCAGCCGTTGTCCTCGGCTTTCTCGATGGCAATGAACTTCGCACCCCGTTCTTGCTGCTCGTTGTTCACCCAGGGACAGGTGCCGTCGCTCAGTCCGGTCGTGTGCATCCAGGCGATGGGCTTACGGGTCTTCTCGGGGAGCCAGATATTGTAGTTTGCGGGTGCAATGCCGACAGCGGCTCGAATGTCCTGCTGGTGATTCGTGGACAGTGAGTAAGTGATCATTCCTCCAAAGCTGAATCCGGTGGCAAAGACGCGTGTCGTGTCGAAGCAAAGATTCTCATTCATGTGCGCCATGATGTCGTCGAAGAGGGCGTGGTCTTTCTCCTGCCAGGTCGCTCCGTCCGAGGAGGGGGCGACGAAGATGGCCTGTTCACCATCCGCTTCGATCAAGGGCTTGAGGAAGTAAAAGTCCTGCCCCTCGACATCCTGCCATCGGCTGCCGATCCAGTGCGAGGTGTAGAACAAGCGATAGGGCTTGTTCATGTCATAGTTGCTCGGCAAATCGACGTAGTAGACTCGGTTCTGTCCTGAACTCGAAATCGTGTACTCCTGGGTGCTCAGGGTCGTAGCTTTACCGCACCCGGCGCTCTTGATCGGCGGGTTCCCCATGGGGATCGCCCCCTCCGGCCAACTACCAGCCCCGTCGCCGCCGCTGCCGCTTCCGTCACCCCCTGTACTCGTCGATCCGCCAGAGCTCGACCCCCCGGTAGCAGTTCCGCCGCTCCCAGGCATCCCTCCCGAGTTGCTTCCTCCCGAGCCTAGTGCTCCACCGGTCGACCCACCCGAGCCCGGAACATCCGTGGTTCCTCCCGAGCCAGATCCATTACCGCCCCCTCCTGTTCCCTGAGGCGCGTCTCCCTGGTGTACGTCGCCGTCATTGCTGGAGCACGCGCCAAGCAGGGCAACATTGAGAAGGCTCACATTGAAAACTCGTCGAATCGATGGCACGGTGTACTCCTTTGTGGATCGCGGGCTGGTTTTACGGATCCCGTAATGGATTTGTGGATTGCGTACTGGAAGGCGTGAATGCGTCTCGACGACCCACGCGGTGGCTGAGCTCCAGAGTAGGCGCCCCACTCGTGGTTTTACAGCGTGGTCAACCCGACTAAGGGGGGAGAAATTGATGACCATCTCGAAGAAAATGACCGCCGGAGCGAACTCGCGAGGTGCCCACAGCCTGTCCGTCGCCGACGAGCCCGTGCCGGGGAGCGGTGTGGCGAGCACCTCATCGCCTCCGTAGATCGCGTGCGGTAGTTCGCGCGCAGATGCGGAGGAGCCTGATCATCGCAAGGGTGCGTCGCCAGGCAGTGCGTGGCGGCTAGAGAACGCATCACGAAGCGGTAGGGCGGGGTGAGTGAGTCTCCGCCTCGCAAGAGGCCTCGCAAGACGGTGTCGTAGCGCCCCC
>JBNKGC010000336.1:0-4589 GCA_050289625.1 Polyangiaceae bacterium
CGCCGGAGCGCAGCGGGACCGTGGGGTGAGGAGCGGCGATTCACTCGCTGCGACGAGGGGGGCGGGTCCGCCCCCCTAACTAAATATTCAGCTCTACGCGCAGGAGCTTGGCGCCGATGAAGAGGTAGTCCCCGTGGGCGAGTGGCTGCTCGGCCTTGAGGCGCACGTAGACACCGTTCTTCGAACCGAGATCGGTGACCGTGAATCGATCACCCGTCTGCTCGACGGTGCAATGCTTCGGAGACATGTGCTCGTCCATCAGGAAATTGAGATCGCAGCCCTCGCGACCAATCTCCACCTTGCTGGTTCGCGCACAATGCGTGAGTCCGAGAGCGCCGCCTTCGAGAACCTGCGCCACGCGGAACTGGCTCGAGAACTTTGGTGAGGCGTAAAAGTAGGTGCCCTGGGCGTCAGCCTGTTCCGCGCCTTTAGGCATCGGATCGACGCGGAAGACCTGCTCACCTGCGATGAACGTATCGCCCGGGGCGATTTCGACGGAGCCGCGTACGCGGGTGTAGGTACCATTGTGCGAACCTTCGTCGCGTACGGTCAGACGACCGTCGCGGTAGAACAGGTTCGCATGCTTGGGCGAGATGAATGTGTCGTTCGGAAACTCGATCTGACCCTTGCGCCCGACGACGTGCTGTGAGGCCTTCAGGTGGTAGCTGAGGCCCTCCTGACCATCACCGCGGATGAGCACCAAGCGGGCCTTGGCCGGATCTTGCATGTCGCTGAAGTACCGTGTCTTCGGCTCGAGTGCTTCCTGCGGGACGGTCTCACCACAGCGACCGCAGAACTTGTGCCCTGAGGGGACGGGGGTCATGCACGACGAGCACACGTAGTATTTCGCTTGATCCATCGAAGTCCTCCCGAGAGACGCTCGGGTCCACACTTTACTGAAAAATCGCGACGGGGGAAAAGGAGGCGAAGGCTGAACGCTTTGTCAGGTTCGTCCAGCGTCCGTGCGAGTCGTCCCGTAGCACTCGCCTCTCGGCGCGTGTGGCCCTGGCGTTCCCGGCGCACGGGCGCGTTTCACTGAATGGCATCCAGCCGGGCTTCCGTGTCTCCCCAACCCCGGCGCCCGACGAGTCGCCCCACGATCGTCTCTTTGCACGTCTCGCGCTCGACGGTTCCGAAATCCCGGGAGTCGTAGGGGAAGAGTCGATTGTCGCTGAGCAGAAACACGTGGCCGTCCGCCACGTTGAACTTGCGATTGTTCACCGAGACGGAGTGACCGCGAGTCGTGCCCATCTGATGGACTTTGTTCGCCACGACCTCCCAGACGCAGCTCTGCTCCACTTCGCTCTCGTCGTCGGGATGCAAGACGGTGAACACGGGCGGATCGCAGATGCGCTCGGTCTTGAAGCGCTTGCCGTCGACGCTGGGCTCCATGTTCTCGATTTCCACGACGTCACCGGGCTCACCGACGATGCGGCCCACGACGTAGCGGTCGGGAAAACCCGGTTCGGGGCACACCACGAGATCGCCGTAAATCGGCTCGGTGAGGCGCCAGAGAAGGAGCAAGTCGCCGCCTTCGATGGTCGGACTGATCGAGGCTTCGAGCACGGGATCGTTGCTGGGGACGCGCCACCAGCGGATCGCCGTGGCCCGCGCAATGCCGACAATCACGCCGACCACCAGGGCCGTCCACACCAAGAACCGAACAACGCCGCTCATTCCCGACGGCGAGCGTAACCCGGGCGGGGGGGTTTGGGGCAACACCCCGCGACGACTGTCCTGGGTCCGAGTCGAGGAGCAGGTCGTTTCAGTGCGTGAGAACCAGGTCGTCGCGATGCACGACGATCACGTCGCGAGAGTTTCCGAGCAGGATCTCGAGGTCTCGGCCTTTCTTGCCCGCGGCGCGCGCGACCTCCAGGGAGCCCAATCGGGCGAGGCCTCGGCCGACCTCGGTTCCGTCGGGTCCCAGGATCTGCACGGAATCCCCCGGGTGGAATTCACCCCGCACGCCGACGACACCGACCGGCAGGAGGCTGCCCTTCGTGGATGCGAGGGCGTGCGCCGCTCCGGCATCGACCAGAATCGCTCCAGTCGGTCGCAGGGTATAGGCGATCCAGTGCTTGCGCGCGCGCAGCACCGGTTCCACGGGAGGGAAGTAGGTGCCCACGTCCTCCCCGCGGAGGATTTCGAGCAGAACGTCGGGGCGGTGAGCAGGGCCGATCACCACCGCGGCGCCGGACCGCTGCGCCTTGTGAGCGGCTCCGAGCTTCGAAGCCATGCCCCCGGAGCCCACGCGGTCCCGGGCAGACCCTCGATCGGAGAATTCCTCCGGCCGAGTGAAGACCGGGATTCGATTCCCGGCGTCGTCGAGCACGCCGTCCACGTCGGTCAGCAGAATCAGGACGTCTGCAGAGGTGAGGGGTGCGACCATCGCTGCGAGCTGATCGTTGTCGCCGAAACGCAGCTCGTCGGTGGCGACGACGTCGTTCTCGTTGATGATGGGGATGGCGCCTGCCTCCAAGAGCGCACCGAGGGCGGCGCGGGCATTGTTCAGTCGGCCGCGGTCGGCTAGGTCGGGGTGGTTCAAGAGTACTTGAGCCGAGGTCAAACCGTGCTCGGCGAAGGCCTCGTCGTAGCGACGCATGAGCACCGACTGGCCCGCGGAAGCCGCAGCTTGGAGCTCAGCGATGTCAGTGGGCCTGTTCGGGTAGCCGAGGCGAACGCAACCGATTGCCACCGCCCCACTCGAGACCAGAACGACCGATCGCCCCTCGCCGATCAAGGCAGCGAACTGGGCGGCGAGGCGCTTCGGAAGCTCGGGCTCTCGCGCGAGCGTGCGGGAGCCGACCTTCACGACGATGCGTCGCGCAGAGAGGACGGGCTTTCGGTCGTGAGGCACGGCGGCTCAATAGCATGAGGGCGCGCCACCCGGCGAAAGGGGAGCGAGCTCAAGCAAGACGGAGCCTGCTTCGGACGCGGCCAGCGCGATCGAAGCCCCAGAAACGCCGCGCACCAGAAGCGCTCCGGCGCGCTCGCTGGGGTGTACCTCGGCGCCGGCCTGCTCGAGTCGCTCGCTGACGGCGGTGCGCTGGCTGCTGACTCTCACCCAGAAGACGTCGGCTCCCGCCAGCCAATCGCCTGCCGAAAAGGGACCGCTTGCACGTCCGCCGCGGAGGATCACCACGCCTGCACTCGCCCGTTCGACGAGTCGCCGTTCCCACGGGCTGGTACCCGAGATCGCGGCGATCCATCGGGGCCCCATGAGCTCGTGGAGCATCACCTCGAGGTAGTCGGCAGCGGAATCTTCGAGATCACGGAACGGCTCTGCTAAGAAGACCGCTTCGGGCTCGCTCACGATCGCGTGCGCCAGCGTGACGAGACGGCGCTGCAGTGGGGAGAGGCTTCTGAGCGGGCTTTTCTTGAGGGCGGTCGTGCGGGTGCGCTCGAGGGCGAAAGTCACGCGGTTCTTGTCGGCCCCGACCAGAGCTGCGGCACCTTCGAGGGACTCGCCGACGGTCCATTCTTCGTTCAGGCGTGAGGAGGAGAGTCCGAGCCCGAGGCGTCCCGAGCGGAGGGCAGCGTGCGGCTCTTGTCCCACGATTTCGAATCGGCCGCTCTCGAGCGTGGCGTCTTGGAGCAGGAGGCGCACCACCGGATCGGTTTCTCCGATCAGGCAGAGGCCTCCATCGGGGACGACGAGATCCCCCAGCTCGAGGAGGCGCGAGCCACCGGTCGCAATCGATGCGCCGTCGCACCGAAGCAGTGGCGCCTGTTCGTGACTCGGCGAGCCGCGCCGCTTCGCGGAGTCGCCGGGCGCAGCCGCGCGCCCCTCCGGATCACGGGGGGGCGGGGAATCGCCCGGGGCGGACGAATCGGGCGGCTCTGGGGTGTCGGTCACGGAAGATCCAACGGAGCGAGCTCGGTGCGCGCGAGAGGTCGATCCGAGGGGTGAATCGCAAAGGGGGCCACGGCACGTACCAGATCCATGAGCTGGGCGGGGAGGGGAACGACCGGAGCCTCGACCGCCTTCACCCCCTCCAGGCCGAGGAGGCGGCCAAGGAGGCTCGACTCTGGCTCGGGGAGCTCGATGATGGGGCTATCGTCAGGCATGCCCGCCAACTTGCGGGCGTGGGCCAAAGCCTGGCGGAAGCCCCCGAGCTCATCGACGAGCCCATGACCGAGGGCTTGGCGACCGGTCCACACACGCCCGCGACCCACGGCGTCGACCTCTTCCTTCGTCATGTTCCGCCCTTCAGCGACGCGGCGGAGGAACATCGAGTAAAATTGCCGGACCTTGCGTTTCAGCTCCTTCTTCTCCGCATCGGAGAAGGGCCGGAAGATGGATTCGGCGTCGGCGCGCGGCGCGGTTTTGTACACCTCGATGTTCACGCCGATGCGCCGGAGCAGCTCGGCGATGTCGGCCTTGCCGTAGAAGATCCCGATGCTGCCCGTGATGGTCAGCGGGTTGGCGAAGACGTACGTGCCTGGAGCGGAGATGTAGTAGCCACCGCTCGCGGCGGCGCTCCCCATGCTGACCACCACCGGCTTGACGGCTGCGGTGAGCTGCACTTCACGCCACATCACGTCGGCTGACATGGCCGAGCCGCCGCCCGTCTCCACCCGGAGGATGA
>JBNKGC010000337.1:0-4553 GCA_050289625.1 Polyangiaceae bacterium
GGTGGGGCGGGGTCTTTGCAAAGACCCCGAAAAAACAACAGCTAGCCGGCGAGACTGAGGGCTACGGAGGCCGTCGCGGGCCCTCGCCCCGTCAGGGGCACGCGACGGTCGGAGACCCTTTCGCGCCGGGGAGTTTCCGGACCGACCGGTCCTTGTCACCACCCATTCACCGAAGACACCAGCGAGACACCCGCAGGATCGTCTGACACACGAGCGCCCCGAAGGTCACTGACGCGCCTCTCAGTGTTTCCAGAATCGACACGGAAGTGATCCGCCCCCGCGACAGCGGCCCAGCACCATCCACGAAACCCGTGGAGGTTGAATGGTCGCAACCATTTTCGCCATGACCGTCGTCTCACTGGCGGTCACTCTCGTGGCCTACGGAGCTGCCTTTCGAAAACTCCGTGAGCCCATCGACTGTTCGGAACACACCGAGGGGGTCAGCATTGTCAAGCCCCTCAAAGGAGACGACGACGAACTTTACGAGAACCTGAGCGCGTTCGCCCAGCTCGAGCACCCGAACTACGAAATCCTCTTCGGCGCCGAGGACGCAACCGACGAAGCTCTCGCGATTGCGCGACGCGTCCAGCGGGAGAATCCGGACAAGCGCATCGAGGTGCTGTTCGGTGCTCTCCCCCGCGGGCTCAACCCGAAGGTACGCCTCGTCCGTCGCCTCGCCCGCCGGGCGCGGCACGACTGGATTCTCGTTTCCGATTCGAACGTGCGCCCCCGTCGGGACTACCTCGCGAGCATCACCGGGCTGCAGAAGCGTACCGGAGCTTCATTGGTTCACAACGTGCTTGCTGGGGTCGGAGAGCGCAGCATCGGAGCCGTGCTCGAAAACCTTCACATGAACTCCTGGGTCGTCGGAGCCGTGACGATGGCAGACGCCGGGGGACACTCCTGCGTCATCGGCAAGTCGATGCTGATGCGCCGCTCGGATCTCGGAAAGCTCGACGCCTTCAGCAAGGTCGAAGACCTGCTCGCGGAGGACTACGTTCTCGGCGCCCTATTCGAAAAAAACGGGCACCGCGTCGTCCTTTCACCTCACGTCCTGCCCGTGATGAGCTCCCATCGCAGCATGGCGACCTTCCTCAACCGACACGTGCGGTGGGGACAGCTGCGGCGCCGCATCAACGCGACCTGTTTTTTCGGAGAGGTCACTCTGAATCCAACGCCCTTCCTGTTGCTTTTGGCGAGCGTGGGAACGGTCTGGTTTCAGCTGTGGGCCGCCTGCGGCATCGCACTGAAGGTGGCGCTCGACGCACAGCTCGGACGTCGCCTCCGCGGTGAACCGTACAGACTTTCTCAACTCGCGTGGATCCCCGTGAAGGACGTCCTGGCGCTAGGCATGTGGGCCGTATCCGCCGTGAGAACTCAGATCAACTGGCGCGGCAACGTGATGCGCATCGGCGCCGGAAGCCGTCTCATGCCGCTCGACAGTTCCGGTAGCCCCGAAGAGGCGAGTTCGGCAGCGTGACGTCCGGCACCCCGGGCCTCCCGCGGAGGAACGGCACGCCGCAAAAACGAACAGCTCACGAAACGGCTCGCGGGCGCCTCGAGGATTTGGGCTCGACCCCGAGACGCTCGAAGTACCCTTCCAGCGCTTCGCCACCGAGTACCTCTTCGACGATGCGGTAGAGCCCGAACTTCGGCATGCGCATGTAGCCTGTCCATGCGGCACCCGCGAGTGTGCC
Organism: Polyangiaceae bacterium; assembly: GCA_050289625.1. Classification (GTDB taxonomy): domain Bacteria; phylum Myxococcota_A; class Polyangia; order Polyangiales; family Polyangiaceae; genus NIC37A-2. Next base: position 1,698 of record JBNKGC010000337.1, read on the forward strand.
GTCCTTGAGCAGCTCCCAGAGCCAATCTCCCGCGTGGGCCGGGTCGAACTGCTTGATGCCCGAACCCGAAGTCACCGCCCATCGGCGGTTGTGTCGTTCGTGGCTTCCCACCGGCCACGACAGTACGAGGGGGATGCCGAGTGCGCCGAAGAACGTCAGCTCACTCGGTTTGGTCCAGAGCACGTCGGTGTCCTCGAGCAGGCGATTGAAGCTGTCGAAGTAGGCGTCGTGCGTGCGTTCCAAGAGGATGGATATGGCACCACTTTGCCGCTCTTCCTCCAGCTGCGAATGCTTGATCGCTTCGCGGAAAGAGTCTGCGACCTCCGGTCGGATGCCTGCCACGAGGGTGATGCGCAGCTTCTTCTTCCGCACGCGGCGGGCAAGGCTCGGCAGGAAGGCTTGCGCCATTTCCGCCTGTGCGCCAGCTCCACCCACCGCAAACACCAAATGCGGGGGCCGCGTCGGGTGCTCGGGCAGCTCTCCGAGGAAGTGGGAGACTTCCTCGCGCACCTCCCGAAGGAAACGCCCACGCGGATCGAGGGTCACCAGGCGTCGCGCCAGGTTCTTGCGGAGCATCGGCGCATCAGGACCCCCAATCAGGCCGTGCGGCAGGGGAAACCCGGTCACGATGATCCTGTCAGGAGGTACACCGTACGCCTTGAGGCGGCGTCGGACCCGAAGGCACGGAGCGAAGTAGACGACGTTCGTCCGCTGCGGCCGCATCGGAGCCCAGACCCGGTTGATGTCCGAGTCCGTGACCACGCAGTAGAGGCGCTCGCAGCCGTGATAATCGCTCAGCACGGCCGGACCATAGAACGTCGTCAAAAGAGGAACGTCCTCTCGCTCGAGTCGTACGGCAAGTCCCGTTCCCAGACCTCTCCGGGCGTACGCTTCGAGGATGCGAACGCCGACCGTCGATGAAGACATATCGCGTCGCGGATAGAGCTCTGGAATCGACGTCACTCCATCCATCAGCTCGCGCAGGGGTCGTCCCGCCAAGGGAAGCTGCGACGCCCGCGAGAGCAACTCGTAGCCGCCGCGCACTCTCCCCCACTGCTTTTGCTCGCGAGGGCTCGCGAGCGGTGCGCGATCGGCGTGCTTCACGGTCGCGCCGGTGAACTCGGCCAAACTGTGCGCCGGGCGCAGGTGGCCATATCCCATGTCGATGGCGACCAGCTCGAGTGGCTCACCGGGGCCCGTCCCTCCAAACGCAGTCATGTGCAACACGAAAAGGTAGCCACACCTCGGGGGCAGGGGGTGACTTCGACGAAACCAGTGGGTGACGAAACGGGGACGAGGACCCACTGCGACCGCCCGCGCCGGAACGCACTGGTCCCTTCGAACCGACTCACCGAAAGCAGGGAAGCCGAATTGCCGGGCGGCTTGAGAACGAGAAGGCCGAGACCAAACTCGCGCGGAAACTGCTCGTTTCGGCGGCAAGAAGACGGGGCAATTAATGACCCATCCGTGTCAGCCGTCCTGGAGCAGTGACCTCCGGCATGAACTACTACCGCCCTGCCCACTCCACGTCGGACAAGGTCCGAGCGTCGGACCGCGTTCCGTCGCGGACATCCACGAAGCGATGGACGACTCGGTTCTGAAAAATGATGCGCTCGCAGCTTACCTCCGTGCTCCTCGCCTCCTGGTTTTGCTGTGTCCTCCTGGTGAGCAGTCGAGCCGCGGCATGGATCTTCTCCGAGCATCGCGATGGCGCGGCCCAGGGCGAAAAGTATCTTTCTCCCGAGGATCGAAAGACCCTCGAAGAACTCTGGAATGAGGCCCGCGTCGGACACGAAGCTCGCTTGTGCAAGGGGTTGGGGGTGGCGCCCGCGGACGAAGACGGCAACGTGAAATGCATCAGCCTTGCCGTCCTACCCGCCGCCGCTGGCGACCACTCGTGCACCCCGGACGAACTTTGGCACGATGCGACCGAGGAGGATTGGCTCCTCGCAGTCGTCGGCATCGCGAATCGAGTCTCCAAGGCGATGAGCGAATCTCCCAACCTGGAAGACCAGATCAACCACTGGAACCGATCGAACCTCGCCCTCGAGAATGTCGACGAGAACTACCTGACGCGCGCCACGGTCAACAACGCGCACTTCGTTCCTGACCGTTCGCAAGGGGAATCTCCCCAAGCGTACCTGCACAAGGCCCTCAAACCCGGCGCACCCCTGAACGCGACCGCCGTCTACGTAACGTATCACGTCGCTGCAGTCGAGTTCGCCCACGAGTACGCGCGAACGCGCCCCCAGGATGAGGAGCGGAGAAGCCGGCTCGCTCGAGCCATGCTGGTGAGCGAGGCGTTTGCTCTGCACTTCCTCGAGGATGCATTCTCAGCCGGTCACGTCATCGGCGCCTGGGGAGGCAACGCGCAAGCCAAGGGGACCCACGACTACTACTCGGTGTACGGCTTCCCCGTGACCACCTGGAAGGGCGACGAATACCCAGCCCATGGCGACGCCTTCATGACGAAGGAAGACCTCAAACGTGTCGGAGGAGCTGTGAGCGCGAGCCTTTCTCAGGTCATCGGCGTCGCCCGCGGCAGCAGCCTGGCCGACGACGCGCTCGAGCCCATCAGCCCCGAGCGCGCTCGGAAACTCTACGCCCTCAACGCCTGCACGGCGCCGAAGGTCATCGAAACGATCAAGCATGAAACTACCCTGCGAATGGTCGCACGTCCCCTGAGCTACACCATCCGGGCGAGCCCCGGCGAAGACGAGGTTCACGCGCCCCGGTTTCGCGCGGAGATTGGTCCCTTCATCGGTGCCGGAGCCGGCATCGATGGCTCCGCGAGTTTTGGAGGCTTCGACACGGAGTCTGCCGCTCCGCGTGGTTCCGCCACGAGCATCATTTACG
>JBNKGC010000338.1:0-4535 GCA_050289625.1 Polyangiaceae bacterium
CTGTCGCCCGCCCGTATGCGGCTACGGCAGCAACAATCTCGTCACCTGACTCTAGACAGTTGCTCACCCCACGGTCCCGCTGCGCTCCGGCGGGTCGCGAGGGGACTCGCTCCCCGGCGGTGCTGAGGCGGCCTCGTCACTCCTCGGCCTTCGGCCTCGCGTGCCTCGGTTTGTTCCATGCGTTGAAGGGTGGATGGGGGCAGCCCGGGCCCGCTCGTCGTCGCTGCGCTGGGATCGAGTGCGTCGACTTGCGCGATACGCTACAAGGACGGCGTGAAGCCGGCGCAGCTCGCACAAATCGCATTCATCGCCATTGCTTCGTTCTTCGTGTACGCCTTCGTGGCCACCGCCAAGGACGGCGAAACACGACGCACCTGCGCGCCGCTCTGCGCGGTCCGCCCGAACTATGCGGCCGACAACCGGGCAGCCCCTGACTTCGAGCTACCCTCGATGTTCGGTGGGAAGAAACGTCTGAGCGACTACCGAGGTCAGGTTGTCGTCCTGAACTTCTGGACCAAGACCTGCAAACCCTGCCTGGAGGAGATGCCTTCGCTCGCGAAGCTCGGTCTCAGCCTTCGGGAGCGCGAGGGCATGAGCCTGGTCACCATCACGACCGACGAAAGCGCCGAGGACGCGCGTGCCACCCTGCATTCCTTGCTCGAAGGGGAGCCGCCGTTCGAAGTGCTGATCGATCCGGACGGGGAAATCGTCACCGACAAGTTCGGGACGAAGCTCTTTCCCGAGACGTGGTTCATCGACGAAGAAGGCATCATCCGCGCTCGCGTAGACGGGGCCCGTGATTGGTCGTCGGCGATCGCGGTAGACTTCGCCGATAGCCTTCGCGAGCGTTCCGTGTGCGGGGTGGAGTTCGTTAAGGGCAAACCTTCTGGCCCCTTCGCTGGGCTCTGCGGTGAGCTCGGACAGGACGGCTGAAAAGCCGCGCCGTTGTTCGGAATAGGGACCTCTCCTTTCCGGTTTCGCGAGACGAGGATCCGGCCCGTCCCGGTTCCTCGCGTCGCCGACCCCCGGGAAATGCCATGATGGTTGGTGGAGGATTCATGAATCGCGCGTGCGACACGACCAACGTCTTCTTGGCGCGAGCCTTCAAGGTCCTCCGCATCAACGATCGATACGAGACCCTGCTCTGGACGCCCAGCCGCGAGCTCCGCGTGGAGCTCGTGATTGAGCTCGACGACGGCAGCATCGGCAACTTCATCGGCTACCGGATCCAGCACGACAACGCGCGTGGTCCTTTCAAGGGCGGGCTCCGCTACCACCCGGACGTCGACCTCGACGAACTTCGTTCTCTCGCAAGCCTGATGACCTGGAAGACGGCGCTCGTCGACGTGCCCTTCGGTGGGGCCAAAGGGGGCATCCGTTGTGATCCGACACAGCTCTCGAAGAGAGAGCTAGAACGGCTCACCCGCCGCTTCGTCGAGCGCATCGCCATGGCCCTTGGACCTGACGTCGACATCCCAGCCCCCGACGTGAACACGAACGCCGAAGTCATGGGTTGGATCTTCGATCACTACTCACGCCTCGAGGGATACGCCCCCGCCGTGGTGACTGGCAAACCGGTCGGGCTTCACGGTTCCCTCGGTCGCGTCGCAGCCACGGGTCGAGGATGCCTGTACACGATCCGCGAAGTGCTGGCCGACGCCGGAAAGAAGCTCGCGGGGCAGCGTTTCGCCATTCAAGGTTTCGGCAACGTGGGAAGCTGGCTCGCGCGGCTCCTGTTTGCCGAGGGTGCTCGCGTCCTCGCGGTCAGCGACGTCCGTGGGGGCATCTTCGCTGGGGACGGGCTGGACATCGACCAGCTCACCCAGCACGTCGCTCGAACCGGCAGCGTCGTGGAATTTCCGGGCGGCGAATCGATTTCGAACGAAGACCTTCTCGCTCTCGAGTGCGACGTGCTCGTCCCCGCAGCGCTCGGTCACGTGCTGACCGAGGAGAACGCTCGAGACGTCCGTGCGCCATACGTGCTGGAGGCCGCGAATGGTCCGACGACTGCCGCAGCTGACGAGATCCTGGAAAGTCGCGGAGTCGTTTGCGTCCCCGACATTCTCGCCAACGCCGGTGGTGTCACCGTCAGCTACCTGGAGTGGACTCAGAACCGCCAGGTGCAGAAGTGGTCCGAGGAGCGCGTGAACCGCACCCTCGAGGATCACATGGTGGCAGCTCACCGGGCTACGGTGCGAGCAATGCAGGAGTACGGTTGCTCGATGCGAACCGCGGCATTTGCCGTCGCCGTTAGCCGCGTAAAACACGCGACGGATCTGCGCGGTTTGGGTTGACGCACAGATCCCGCGGGTGAACGCCGCGAGCAACTCGACGACCGGACCTCGGGTTCCGTCAGTCGAGCGGCGTGTCGAATTTCCCGAGACGCTCGCGAAGGGCACGGCAACGCGCCTCCGCTTCCTCGAGACGTGAGGTGAGCTCTGCGCGCGCGGTCCCGTCGATGTCCGAGGTCGAACCTTCGACCTCGGTGCTGCGCTCCATCAGACGCTGCAGCTCGCGCGACCAGAGCACTGCCCTCGGCGTGGGACGGCGTCCTCGGCGACGCTGTCCCTCGCGACGACCCGCGGCTTCGCGCTCGAGCTGGCGCTTCGTCCAACCCTCGCGTGACGCCCGGCTCAGGAGCTCCTCTTGATCACTTGGGCGAAGCCCGATGACCGCCCGAAAGTGCGAGATCCCGAGGCCTTCTACCTGAAGAAGGTGAGGCAGCCGGAGGGAAATCTCGTACACCGAGACCGCTCGCCAAATTGTAGTCACTTTGAAAGGAACGTCGGGGTGCGCCGCAATCCGCCGCAGTGACGCCTTCTGCGCGTTCTCCTGGGAATCATCCCCCGAGACCCGAAGGGCCCGGTGAACGATTTCGCCCAGTCGAAGCATCTGCCCAAGCGTGTTGCCCGTTCCCAGAAGGCTGAGTTGCTCGACCAAGCCGCCCAGGTCATCCCGGACAGCTCGGTAGGAAGGAGAAAGCTCGGCGAAGTCAGAAGCAGTCTTGACCTCTACCGCGTCGTCGAGTTTGTAGGCAGTCGAGTCCACAATACTTGACGGTGTACCACACCACCGTACCCGCAGCCTACGCCAAAAAGCGTCCCCCGAGCGACTCGTCCCCGGCCCGCGGGCGGACACTCGCGTTGCCTGAACACACCGTCCCAGCATCTCGCGCCACGGTTGGCTTGCGACGGTGGCGCGCGCTCGCTTGGTTCGCAGCGTTCCGTCTTGGTAGCCGGGTAACGCTTCTGCGCACTCGACCTCCGTGCTCGTTTGGTGGTTGCGCGTCCCGCGTGAAGCGGAGCCGGGCGCCGTGACCATCCATGTCGGCTAGTCCCGCCAGAACCCGCTGGCCGGCCTGTTTCCCGCGCACCGTCTCCCCAGGTGGAACGTTACCCGAAGACAACCGCCGTGAAACTTTTCTCGTCTAGACGGCAGGGTGGGCGTCAGTCGACATCGAAGTTGCGGGAACATCGGTCATGGTGAGTGCTTTGTGTTAAGGAACCCACAACGCCTCGGAAGCCCTCCGGGCATCCATGCCGAAGCCGGACGATGAAGACCGCGCGACGGCTACTGCCTGAGACTTCGCGTCGGCCCGTTTCTCTTCCCCCGGGGAAAGGCCTCTCTCGTCATGCGTAGGACTCGCTATTCCTATCGAATCGTCAACGTCTTCGCGGAATCCCCGTTCACGGGAAAGTCGGTCGCTGTTTTCCCTGATGCCTCGGGCCTCGACACCCAGTCCATGGCGGCCGTCGCTCGGGAGCTCCGCTTTCCGCAGTGCGTCTTCGTCTTTCCCCCAGACAGTGAATCGCATCGGCCCCGCGTCCGCGTCTTCACCCCAACGGTCGAGCTCCCACGCGCCGGGCTCCCGATGATCGCGACCGTGTTCGTCCTCCATTTGAACGAACAGCCGATTCACCACACCCCCGATCAACCCGAACGGTTCGTGCTCGATCAAGCCGAGGAGCCCGTCTCCGTGGCCTGGTCGGCTCCGGTCTTCACGGTGCGCCATCAGGTCCCCGTGTTCGGAGGCACCTTTCCTGAGCGGGAGACTGCGGCGGCGCTTCTGTCGCTGCGTCCCGATCAACTCGCCGCGGCTCCCATCGAAGTCGCTTGGTCCGGCGTTCCGTACCTCGTGGTCCCCCTCAAGAGCACCCAGGCGCTGGCAAGCGCCAAGATGCGCGAAAGCATTTGGGAACGAACGCTGCAGCACTCCGAGGCGCCCAACGTGCTGACGTTTGCGTTGCGCGGCGCGGACCGTGGCGCCCTCGCCCACCTCAGGGTGTTTACGCCGGCCTACGGCATTCTCGAAGAGGCCGCATCCGAAGACGCGTTGGGCCCCGTGGTCGGCTACGTGCTCAGGCACGGACTGGCGGATCTGCCCGAAAGCTATTCTTTGGTGTTTCAGCAAGGTGGCGAGCTGGGACGTCCAAGCACACTGCACGCCGCCTACGAGCGCGAGGGCAAAGAGCTGACGAGCCTTCGCATCGGAGGCCAGTGCATCGTCATGGGCGAGGGCAGCGTCTACCTCTGAG
>JBNKGC010000339.1:0-4397 GCA_050289625.1 Polyangiaceae bacterium
GCGCTCCGGCGCCTCCCACTTGGTCGGCGGCGGTGCTCGCGGCCTCGTCACTCCTCGGCCTTCGGCCTCGCGTGCCTTGGTTTGTTCCCTTGGGGGTAGGCCTAGTGGGGTTGCCTGCTGGGGGCCCGCGACGTCCGGAGCACCATGCACGCGCTGGGAGCTCGCTACGGACCGACGACGCGTGCCTTGTGAATCACGTCTCCTGCGACGATGCGATCCCAGGGGCCTTCGGCCCGACCGACCCGGGAATAGCTCCCGTCGAGGTGTGGATAGCGGGCGAGGGTCACGAAGAATTGGGAGGTCGCCGTGTCCTTGCCTGCGATCGCCATGCCGACGTCGAAAGTGTCGAAGGGCGTGGGGCTCCGCTCGGAACGCAGAGGAGGTAGCCGCCCGTCGCCGAATCCGTCCCCCACCGAGTCTCCGAACTGCACCACGAAGCCCGCAACGACGCGGTGGACGGCGAGTCCGTCGTAGAAGCCCCGGCGCGCCAACTCAACGAGGCGTCCCACCGCACGCGGTGCCGCGCGGGCATCGAGGTGGAGGGTCAGGGTGCCGACGTCACTCGCGAATTCAATCGTCTGCTCGGCCTGCGCCGGCAGTTTCTCGAACGAAGCTCCGAGATCGGCCGGTTCGAACGCGTCGCACTCGGTCTTGGGTTGCCCGAGCAACCCGAGAGCCATCTCTGCATGGTGCCGAAGTTCGGGGTGTGGGCTCTTGCAGGCCTTCTCGACCTGCGGCTTGTCGGTCAGGAGGCCGAGCGCGCCGACCGCGTCGAGCGCAGCCGCCTGCACTTCGATGGCTTGCCCGAGGTCTTCGCGGTCGAATACCGCGCGGAGAGCATCGGCCACGCGGGGATCGGGGCCTGGCTCGCCCTTCTTCGGTCGGGCCCCGCGTGACGGGTAGGCCGAAAGCACCTGCAATGCGGTGGCCACGGTGCCGGGGGTTTCGCTCTTCAGGGCGGAGGCGAGATGTTGCGCGGATTCGGGGATCTCGCCGTGCCCGCTGAGGAGGCGCAGAGTCGCCTGTGTGACGACCGGGTCGTCGCTCCGCAACAGCTCACGGAAGGTCTTCAAGCGCGGCCCTTCGATGGGGGCGCGGTCGAGCACTCGGACCAAGGCCAGGCTTCCCAGTCGACTCGCGTCCGGATCGCAGGAAACGAGTCGCTGCGAGCGCGTCTTGCTCCCGGCGAGCAGATCCGCAGCGCGGCAACGGAGCCAAATCGCTCGACGCCTGCCGGAGGCGGCCGCACCGTCGCCACCCGCCGGGACCTCGAGCTCGGCCGTTTTCCTCAGAGCTTCGCGAGCGTCGCCGCGGCCGTCCTCCAGGGCGAGCAGCGCCGCCTGGAGTGGACCGAAACTCGGCTCGAGGAGAGCTTCGCTCGGGGAGCTGGGCAGGAGTTTCGCAAGTGCCCGTCCGAGGTGATCCTGGCCGGGGCGACCCATGCGGCCGAGCGCGTGCGCTGCGGCGGAGCGTTCCGCGGGAGCGAAGCGCTCGCCATTCAAGATTTGTCCGAGGGGCTCAGCTGCGGCGAGACCTGCATTGCCAAGGGCTCGAACGGCCAGACTGCGCCGCAGGTTCGCCTCGGTGGTGACTGCTTCGCCTGCCACTTCGAGAAGGCGCACTCGGATGGCCCCCGTGAGGCGCGTGAGCCGCGTGAACGCGTAAAAGGCCGATGTGGCGGAGCGCTCGGCCGCGTGGTCCAAAAGTGCCACCTGGGTCCGTTCGGTGAGGTGGCCGTGCACCGCCGCGAGATCACCCAGGCCCCAGCCAGCGGCTTCCGCGAGCTCGCGGGATTCCCCGAGCCACGCGCGGAGCGACTCTTCGGCGCGGGTCGAGCCGCAGCGCCCGAGGGCCCGCGCAACGGCGACGGCAATTCCTTCTCGCTCCTCTGCGCTCCCCTCCGAAGCCAGGGTGGCGGATCGGGCGAGGAGCGCGGGCACCACGTGGGCCTCGCGGGTGCGACAGTCCGAAGCCAGACCGAAGAGCGCCCAACGGACCACCTCCCGATCTTCGTCGTGGAGGAGTTCCTCCAAGCGAGCTCGGGCCGAGTCACCTCCGATGCGCGCGAGAGCTCGCGCAGCGGCGCGGCGTTCCGCTGCGGTCCGCGATTTCCTTGAAATGTCGAGTGCCGTGTCCACGTCCGCCCGTTGCTCCACCTGCGGCCAGTCGACGGAGTCGGGTCCGTCTACCTGGGCGGCTTGCACGACGCCCGACGAGCTTTCGGGGGGGGCCTCCGCGGCGGTGGGGTCCTTGCACGCCGTCGCGAGCAGGAGCGCGAGCAAAGCGACGAGCGGCGTGGCGGGGACTGTCAACACGAGGGAGCGTTGCATCGTCGGGGAGGCGATCAGCGGCGTGCGTCCGGGGCGAAGGGTTCCAGAAGGGTCGCGCCCCACTCGCGGAGAGAACGACGCACGCGCGTGGGCAGTCGGGCCGGGCGCTTGGAAGCGAACCCCTCCACCTCGAGCCCCTGGGCACGGAAATGCCTGAGGGCGCGGCGCAGATGAAAATCGCAGGTCACGATCCCGGCGCGATGCCAGCCACGCTCCCGAAAGATGGTGGCCGAGTGTCGGGCGTTACCGAGAGTGGTCTGGGACTCGAGCTCTAGAACGACGGCCTCCGGGGGCAAACCCCTCGAAACCCAGGCCCGGCGCAGGACCTCGGCCTCGGCGATTCCGCCCCACGTTCTTCCGCCGCTCAGGACCACGTATGGGGCTTTTCCGAGGCGAAATGCCTGGATGGCGCGTTCCAGTCGCCCTGCGAGGGCGGGGCCCGGGGCCCCGTCCGCGAAAGCGCGGCACCCGAGAACGACCAGTGCATCGAGCGGCATCGAGGCGGAGCGTAGCGCCGACGCATGGAGAGGTCAGTCTGAACCAGGGCTTGAAGGCCTCGGAGGATGCTTCTAGCGTGCCGGCGCCCCGGTGAGCGCGGCCCTCCTGCGCGGCTCTCGACCCGATATTCATGGCAACTGAACTGGATAGCTCCCGCCCAGAGGAGAAGCGGCCCTCGCGTGGCTCTCGACGGCGTTCGAGCGGCGAGTCCGCCGAGCGCAGTGATCCAGGGGCTTTCGCCATGAATCCCGAGCCGCAGCGTTTCGAGATTGCCCTCGACGAATCCCGCATCGATGCGGACGCGGCCAAGGTAGTGCGGCGTCTCAACCGCCACGGCTACGAGGCCTACTTGGTCGGGGGATGTGTGCGCGATCTCTTGGTGGATCGCGCTCCCAAGGACTTCGACGTTGCGACGAGCGCTCGCCCCGACGACGTCCGTGCGTTGTTTCGCAACTCCCGCATCATCGGGCGCCGGTTTCGTCTGGTGCACATACTCTTCGGTGGTGGGCGCATCATCGAAACGGCGACTTTTCGCAGGAATCCGCAGCCGCAGGAGGGAGGCGACGATCTGCTGATCCGCTACGACAACGTCTTCGGTGAAGCGCACGAGGACGCGGTTCGTCGCGATTTCACGATCAACGGGTTGTTTTACGATCTCGATCGCCAGCGGGTGATCGATTGGGTCGGCGGGATGGATCACATCCAGACCCGGAAGATCCACACGATCGGTGAGCCGGTCGTGCGCTTCCTCGAAGATCCGGTGCGGATCCTGCGTGCGATCAAATTCGCCGCGCGTCTCGACTTCGGCATGACTCCTGACGTGTACGACGCGGCGGTGCAGTGTCGCGGTGCGCTGGCGATGGCGGCACGACCGCGCCTGTTCGAGGAGATCTTGCGCCTGATGCGCGGCGGTGCGGCACACCGCTCGATGTGGTTGGCCTGGGAGATGGGGGTGCTCGACGTCCTCCTACCCGAGCTCGCAGCGTTCGTTTCCGACGTTGCGGCCGACGACGGAAAGGTCTGGAAGCTCCTCACGGAGGTCGATCGCCGCATCGAGGAGCGGGGACAGCCTCTCGACGACGCTGTGCTGTGGACGGTGCTCCTCCTCGAGCCTCTCGGCGAGGCCTGCAGCGGCAGCCGCGATCGGGTGAAAGCCGCGCACGACTTCCTCGAACCGGTGGTGGATCGCTTGAATGTTCCCCGCCGGATTGCCGACTCGGTGCGCCGCATCGTCGCGATGCTCCCCCGACTCGAGTCGGGACGCGTCTCACGCTTCGCGCGCAGTGCGCTTTATCCACTCGCCGTCGAAGTCGTGGACATTCGCCGAAGGGCCCTCGGGCTGCCTTCGGTCGAGTCGGACGACGAAGAGTCCGAGCGCAAACCGCGAAGGCGTCGCTCGTCCGGCGGCTCCCGCTCGAAGCGAGAGTAACGAGTCGCAGGCTCCCGGGCGCGCATGGATCTCCGGCCGCCGCCCAGCGTGCGGGGGTCCCTCGGCGCCCGACGCAACGAACAACCCGAGGCACGCGAGGCCGCAGGCCGAATTCAGTTCGGCCGACGAGGGGGAGCGGT
>JBNKGC010000340.1:0-4349 GCA_050289625.1 Polyangiaceae bacterium
CCTCACCCCACAGTCCGCCGGGTCTCCGGCGCCTCCCAGTTGGTCGGCGGCGGGGACGCGGCGCCTCGTCACTCCTCCTCGCCTGGCGGCTTGTCGCGTGTCTCGGGTTTTGCGTGAAGGTGGTCGCTTTGGGCTAGTGCTTGGGCCCACGACGTTCGCTTCGCACCGGAGTCGAATCGAGGTGCTCCGCGACGGAGGGGCGACATCGTGCTAAGCGACCCGCGTCATGGGGCAGCCATTCGAAGTGCCGGAAAAATTGCCGATTTCCGAGCAGGAGGGCCAAACGTTCCCGGCTCTGGTGCGGCTCATGCGTCGCCTTCTGGCGCCAGATGGATGCCCGTGGGACCGGGATCAGGACTACTCCTCCCTGCGGAAGTACGTGATCGAGGAAGCCTGTGAGGTGGTCGACGCCATCGAGGCGGGAGACATGGCCCTGCTTCGCGAGGAACTCGGGGATTTGGCGCTGCAGGTCGTGTTCCTGTCCGAGCTCGCGCGGAGCGACGGAGACTTCGGTCCCGACGACGTCGTCCGGCACGTGGTCGAAAAGTTGGTGCGTCGCCACCCGCACGTGTTTTCGGATGTGGAGGCCAACTCGCCCGACGACGTGAACGTGGTGTGGGCAGCGGTCAAGGCCGAGGAGAAGCGGGAGCGTCCGCTGCTCGACGACATCCCGAGGTCTTTACCCGCGCTCCAGGGTGCGCAACGGGTCTCGGAGCGGGCAGCGCGAGTCGGTTTCGATTGGCATGATCCGCGAGGGAGTCGAGCCAAGGTCGCCGAGGAGATTCAGGAGCTGGACGAGGCGACAGCGGAAGGCGTTCCCGATCGAGTGGAGCACGAACTCGGCGATCTGCTGTTCGCTCTCGTGAATTTCGCTCGCCACCACGGGCTCGACGCTGAGCGGGCCCTCCGCAAAACCACGGATCGTTTTCGCGACCGCTTCTCCCACGTCGAACGGCGTGTCCGGGAGCAGCACGGCGATTGGCCCCGTGAGCGCGGAAAACCGGTCACCGGCGTCTCCCTGGAAGAGATGGAATGCTACTGGCGAGAGGCCAAGGAGCTGGAGCGGAAATGAGCACTCCCCCCGTCGACGAGTCGACCCCTTCCGAAGCGCCGGATGCGATGGCGTCCCGCGGACGGTTGCCGGCGGACCTTCATCCGGTGGCTCGGCTGCCCGAAGAGTGGCGTTCGTCACTCGAGGCGGCGGGGGAGCGCGGGTTTCGCGCCAAACAGGTGTTTCGTTGGATTCACGGGCGCGGGGTTTTCGACGCCGAAGAGATGACCGACCTGTCGAAGGGCCTACGTCACGCCCTCGCTGCGCAGGGCATGGCAGACCCCGGTGTGGTGAGCCACGTGCACGAGTCCAAGGACGGCACTCGGAAGCTCCTGCTCGATTTCGCTCACGGAGCGAAGGTCGAGTGCGTGCTGATCCCCATGACGAGTGCGGTCACCGACGCGGACGCCTGCGCCGCAGAGGAAGACACGGAGGACTCCGGCGCCACCGAGCAGGAGGTCGAACGCCCGCGTGACCGGGTCACCCTTTGCATTTCGACTCAGTTTGGGTGCGCCATGGGCTGCGTCTTCTGCGCCAGCGGCCAGGCGGGCCTGTTTCGAGGGTTGGGTGCCGCCGAGGTCGTCTACCAGGTGCTCGTCGCGAAGCGTTACCTTCGCCCGAACGAGGACCTGCGCAACCTCGTGTTCATGGGGATGGGTGAGCCTCTGCACCACTACGCGGAGACTGCGCGGTCGATTCGTTTGCTGACTCATCCCGATGGCGGGGGCATGAGCCCGCGTCGGATCACCGTCAGCACCGTGGGTCTCGTTCCTGGCATCCGTCGCCTGGGCGAGGACTTCGAGGGCAAAGTTGGACTCGCGGTTTCGCTCCATGCGCCGGACGACGATACCCGCAGTCGGATCATGCCGATGAATCGCAAGTACCCGATCGCGGAGTTGATGGCGGCTCTGCGTGACTATCCCTTGCCACCACGGCGGCGCATCACGATCGAGTACACGCTCATCGACGGAGTGAACGACACCCGGGCGCACGCCGACAGGCTCGCACGGCTGCTCGAACCCCTGCGGGTCAAGGTCAATCTCATCCCGATGAATCCCATCGAAGCCTCCGACCTCGGAGCGCCTTCGGAGCGTGCGGTGGAGGCCTTCCGTGAGCGCATGGCGCACCACGGCTACAGCTGTTTCGTCAGGACCCGCCGCGGTGACGACGTTTCTGCGGCCTGTGGGCAGCTAGCGATGCAGACGATTCCGGAGAAAAAACTTCGTCGCCGCTAGGGCAACAAACTCGAGCCGCCGAGCTCGCGTGAGTTCCCCCCGGGTTGATGTATCCTCGTGAGTGGCGTTTTTTGCGAGCCAGGGCTCGCGCTCGGGAGGAGCATGTTCGACAAGGTTCTGATTGCGAATCGGGGGGAAATCGCGTGTCGCGTTGCCCGCACGTGTCGACGGTTGGGCGCAAAAACCGTGGCGATTCATTCGGACATCGAGGCGAACGCCCCACACGTGCAAGCGTGTGACGAAGCACGCGCTGTCGGGCCTGGGCCCGTGCACCTGAGCTATCTCAACATCGAGGCCATCGTCGCGGCGCTTCGCGACACGGGAGCGCAAGCGGTCCACCCGGGCTACGGGCTGCTCAGCGAGCAGGGTTCGTTTGCGGAGGCCGTCGCAGCGGCCGGCGCCGTTTTCGTCGGTCCAAGTCCCCATGCGCTTCGAACTCTCGGAGACAAGCTCGCGGCGCGGGCCATCGCCCGCGAACAGGGGCTCACCCCGCCCGAAGGCAGTCTCCAGCCGATCTCCGGAGGTGCGAGCGTCGAGGCCGAGCGCATTGGCTATCCGGTTCTCCTCAAAGCGGCTGCCGGAGGCGGCGGCATTGGGATGAGCATCGTGGAGCGACCCGAAGATTTGCGGGGAGCAGAAGAGCGTTGCCGCGCCCGAGCCGCCGCGGCGTTTGGCGACGATCGCATCTACGTGGAGCGGTATCTGTCGAGACCGCGGCACATCGAGGTCCAGCTGCTCCGGGATTCGTCGGGCAACGTTGCAGTGCTCGGCGAACGCGAATGTAGCGTACAGCGACGCCATCAAAAGGTGCTCGAGGAGGCGCCTTCGCCTGCGGCGTTTCTGACTTCCGAGCGGCGCAAGCACCTGTTCGAGTCGGCTCGAAGCCTCCTCGACGCGGTCGACTACACGGGTGCCGCTACGGTGGAGACCATCTGCGGTGAAGACGGCACGCCGCACTTTCTGGAGGTGAATGCGCGTCTCCAAGTCGAGCATCCCGTCACCGAGCTCTGCACGGGGCTGGATTTGGTCGAAGCGCAGCTTCGCATCGCCGCCGGCGAAGAACTGTCCGACGAAGTGCAGCGGGCGAGGCTGACCGGGCACGCCGTCGAAGCGCGCCTGTACGCAGAAGATCCCGACAAGGGCTACATGCCGCAGCCCGGAACCATCGAGCGCCTGGTGTGGCCGGAAGGGGAGGGGATCCGCGTGGACACGGGAGTCGTGGTGAAAACCGAGATCACGCCCTATTACGATCCGCTGATCGCGAAGATCTGCGCGCACGGCGCGACTCGAAGGGCGGCGCTCGAACGGCTGTCGGAGGCTCTGAGGGGCACCGAGATCGAAGTCATGGGCAAGAAAGCCCCACGCCGAACGAATCTCGACCTCTTGCGCCGCGTGGTGCGCAGCGACGAGTTCGCGCGGGGAGACTACGACACCCACTTGCTCGAGCATCTAGGAAGCTCCCAATGATCCCCTTGCGGGAGCGCGCCGAGGCGTGGATCGCCGGGGATCCCGAGGCGGCGCTGCGGCGGGAGCTCACCGACATCCTGAACTCAGGGGACGAGGGGACGCTGCGCGCTTGCCTCGAACCCGCGCTCACGTTTGGAACGGCAGGTTTGCGCGGTCGGGTGGGACCCGGCCCGGCCTGCATGAACCGAGCAACCGTGATCCGAGTTACGTGGGCGCTAGCGGAGTTCTTGAAAGAGGAAGGCTTGCAGGCGCGGCCCGTGATCATTGGCTTCGACGCTCGACCGGAAAGTCGCGGTTTCGCTCGTGACGCAGCCGGCGTTCTGTCGGGTGCTGGGGTCCGAGTTCTCGCGTTCGGCGAGCCTTGTCCCACACCATGGGTCGCGTTCGCCGTGCGGAAGCTCGGCGCAGCATCCGGAATCGTCGTCACCGCGAGTCACAATCCGCGTGGCGACAGTGGATACAAGGTCTACGACGATCGGGGTGTGCAGATCATTTCCCCTTGGGACACGCGAATCCAAGAGCTCATGTGCGAGGCGCCGCGTGCTGTCGACGTGGCGCGCCACGCCGGCGAACCTGAGCCGGTCCCTCCAGAGGTG
>JBNKGC010000341.1:0-4308 GCA_050289625.1 Polyangiaceae bacterium
GGCTTCCGGCGGGGGCACGAACGGCAGCACTGGTGGGAAGTTCGACTCAGGAGGCACCGGCGCAGTCGCGGCGGGCTCCGGTGGGACTCTTTCGGACACGGGAGGAGCGTCGACGGGCGGAGCGGCGACGGGCGGGAGCTCGACGAATGGCACCGAGGTCTGCGACACGGCGGCCGAAGCAGAAGCCGTCGTCCTGACCTGCCCCGATGGGCAGCGGATTGAGCGCGTCGACTTCGCCAGCTACGGAACGCCCAACGGACAGTGCGGAGGCTTCGCCGAAGGAGCGTGTCACTCGAGCACGAGCTTGGCGGTTTTCGAGGACGCGTGCGTGGGGCGCGCCTCTTGCCGGGTAGTCGCGAGCAACGGGATTTTCGGCGACCCGTGCAACGGTGCGGCGAAATCGCTGAGCGCACAGGTGACGTGTGTCGATGGTCAGCCGAACGTCGAACCTGCGCCCTACAAAGGGTTGGCAAACTCTCCCGCCAGCGAGACCACCGAAACGGGAACGAGCTGGTGCTACAACTGGACCACTCAGCCGAGCGCGGCCGACTGTGGCGATCCACTCTTCATCCCGATGATCTGGGGCGGGGGCGACGTCTCAGGCGCAATCAACGCAGTCGGTGCGGCCGGTTACACGACTGTGCTCGGCTTCAACGAGCCGAACAAATCCGACCAATCGAACATGACCGTGGATGCGGCGATCGCGTTGTGGCCGGAGCTCACGAGCAACACCAACATTCGCGTGGGGAGTCCGGCCGTTTCCGACGACGGAAGAGCCTGGCTCGAAGAGTTCATGGACCGCGTCGAGCAAGAGGGGCTCCGCGTCGATTTCATCGCCATTCACTGGTACGGCTGGAACGCGGGTTCCTGCACCGCAGCCAATCTCGAGGGAGCCGTCAACTGGGCCTCGCAGTGGGGTCTACCGGTCTGGATCACCGAGTTCGGCTGCATGGGGTCCAGCAGCACGGACGAGGCGACCCTGATCCAGTTCTTCAACGACTCGGTGGCAATGCTCGAGAGACATCCGCTCGTCGAGCGCTACGCCTGGTATCCCTGGAATACCTACAATCACATCTATCTCCCCGGCGACGACGACGTGAGGCAGCGAACGGCCCTCGGGGACGCCTTCGCAGCCGCACCTTCGTACCGGTGACTCTCCGATTAGTCTGCCTACTGCTCCTTGAGCCACTCGAAGGCTTTGTAGGGATCCGAGTCGACGTGGATTTGGATTCCTCGTCCTTCATACTGGGCGATGAGTCACCGCATATTCAGCTGCCCGATCGCCGTTGCGGGCAGAACAATCTCCCGGAACCGGAAGCCATTCTCCAGGACACGTGGTCGCCATACGGTGTCGGCCCGCTCGTCGTCGTCAGGTCGGAGCAAACCGTTGCCACGGTCATCGGAAAGCCACTTGAGCGGTGGGGGCAGAAACCCGGAAGCGCTCCACGTCGACCTGGTCACCGCTCGCATCGAGCACACGTGACACCGCATTGGCCACGGCCTGCATGGACGCCTCGATGATGTCCACACTCCGCCCCACCCCGCAGCAGCGTCGTGCGACTCCGTCGGCACCGGGGCAGCTCACTTGCACGTATGCCACAGCTTCCGCCCCTTGGTCGGTTCCCAGGCTGTGCTCGTGGTAGTTCACGAGAACGATCTCACGCGCCGTCATTTTCGACATGACGCTCACGAACGCATCCAGGACACCACTACCCTGACCGCGTACGGCTTCATGCATTCCCCAAAAGCGCACCTCGAGCGAGTCAATCCCTTCGCTGCGAGTCAGCTCGTAGTGCTCCACTACCGGGGCGGAGTCGATCTGCGAGTACGTGGTTTCGAACAGCTCCTTCAACGCCAACGCGGATGCCTCAGAGGAGCTGCCTTCCGTCATTTTTTGCACGTGGGGGCTGAAGTCGATCTGAAGCCACTTGGGCAGGCTCAGCTGGTAGTGGGTTTCCAGCACGAAGGCCACGCCGCCCTTGCCTGACTGGCTGTTGACCCGCACGACCTCGTCGTAGCTCCGCCCCAAATCGCGAGGGTCGATCGGCAAGTAGGCTACGTGCCATTCGCACGTCGGGTCTTTCGCCCGGCGCGCGCGATCCGCCTTCAGACACTTGTTGATGGCATCTTGGTGGCTTCCGGAAAACGCCGCGTACACCAGGTCTCCGGCGTACGGATGCCTCGGGTGCACCTTCAATTGAGTGCAGCTTTCGACCGTCGCCTTGATGCGGTCCATGTTCGACAAATCGAGCTGCGGGTCGACCCCCTGGCTATACAGATTCATGGCCATGGTCACGACGCACATGTTTCCGGTGCGCTCACCGTTGCCCAACAACGTCCCCTCGACCCGGTCGGCACCCGCCAAAACCCCCAACTCTGCAGCGGCAACGCCGCATCCTCGATCATTGTGAGTGTGCAGGGAGAGGCGGACATTTTCGCGGTGGTGCAGGTGGTCGCTCATCCACTCGATTTGATCCGCATACACGTTCGGAGTGCTCACCTCGACGGTCGCCGGCAGGTTGATGATCACGTTGCGCTCTCGAGTCGGCTGCCACTGATCGATGACGGCGTTGCAAACCTCCAGCGCGTAGTCCATTTCCGTGCCGGTGAAGCTCTCTGGGGAATACTGGAAGAGCCACTCGGTGTCGGGCTGCTTGTCGGCCTCTTCCGCAATGCACCGCGCCCCCCTGACGGCCAGCTCCCTCACTTCGTCACGAGACATGGCGAAGACCTCCTCGCGCTGAACGGTGGAAGTGGAGTTGTACAGATGGACGATGGCGCGTTTCGCTCCGCGCAGTGCTTCGAAGGTCCGAGCGATCAGGGCCTCTCGAGCGGGAGTCAGCACCTGGATGGTCACCCCATCCGGAATGCGCGACTCGTCGATCAGCTGGCGAATGAAATCGAAGTCGGGTGCTGACGCCGCCGGAAATCCCACTTCGATTTCCTTGAACCCCACATCAACCAGCAGCTCGAACATGCGCAGCTTCTGGGCGGGAGTCATCGGCTCGATCAGGGCCTGATTGCCGTCCCGCAGATCGACGCTGCACCACCCGGGTGCGGCCGTGAGGGCGCGATTCGGCCACCTGCGATCCGGCTTTTCGAAAGGTCGGTGGGGACGGTACTTGCGGTGATCGAAGTGCGCGTTCGTTTCCATGTCGTCGGGCACGAGTCTACTCGGGTGGACGGAAAGGAACTCTGCGCAGTGCGCTGCAATTTGAGGCAACTTTGGAGCTTTCTCGTGCCATTTTGACGTTCGTTGAAGCTTTCCGCTACGGTGTTCCCCTCTGGAGCAACGATGGCCTACGAGCTGGATTCGACGGATCGCCACATCTTGCGCCTGTTGCAGAAGGACGCGCGCATCAGCAACCACGACCTGGCTTCACGAATCGGCCTGTCGGATACGCCCTGCGCGCGGCGGGTGAAACGCCTGGAGGAGGAGGGCTTCATTCAGGCGCACGTCACGCTCCTCGTCCCCGAAGCACTCGGTCTGAAACTGACCGCACTGGTGAGCATCTCCATGGATCGTCACACCCCCGACCGGTTCGAGGCTTTCGAGAAGGCGGTCACCCGAATGCCCGAGGTTCTGGAGTGCTCTCTCGTCACGGGGCAAGCCGCGGACTTCCTACTGAAAGTGATCGTTCGCGACATGCAGCACTACGAGAAGTTCCTACTGGGTCAGCTCACGAAGCTCAAAGGGGTGAGCGGGGTTCATTCCAGTTTCGTGCTTCGGCGAGTCACCAGCACCACCGAACTTCCAGTGGGCTGCGACGACTGAAACGCTCTGCTCGTGGCGGTCATCGCTTCCGGTAACCGCGACGTCGACGAGTCCGGACAACCGAGCAACCGCAGGCGATCCGCCGCCCTGGTCTGAGACGACCCCCGCGAGCCTCCCCTTTCGCTCGATGGAACGAACCATCCTGAGCCCCCTGACTTCCAGTTCAGAGCTGAACGGGGGGCGCTTCGATCGCCCGCCACACTGCCTCCACCCCGGTGGTTCCAACGCGCGTCGGAAACTCCCGGGGTGGAAGAGCACTCCATCGTTCTCGGGCGATGAAAGCGACGTCGCCTTCAAACGCAGCTCAGCGCCACTTCATGCGTGTGGGCGACCGTCCCACCTTCGGTAGAAGTCTTCGTCACTTCTCCACCGGCCGCGAGCGTCATGAAGTCGTCCGCTGTCAGAGTGATGGTGTGCGTGTGCCCGGTCGCTCCCTCGAGCAGCTCCACCGGGCCCGGGGTCATGGCTTGTAGCTCCGCAAAGGTGATGATCACGTCATGGACGTGACCCAAATTCATGGAGCTCGTGGTCTC
>JBNKGC010000342.1:0-4296 GCA_050289625.1 Polyangiaceae bacterium
CTCGCACACCGCCGAGCGATGCCGGTCTGAATGCGGCGATGCTGCGAGCGGAGGGGTTGACGCACCTGCAACGGCTTGCTGGGCAGACGTGGACCGATCACAACCTACACGACCCTGGGATCACGATCCTGGAAGTGCTCAGCTATGCCTTGACCGATCTGTCGTATCGAACGACTCACCCCGTCGAAGATCTGCTGGCCCCGGCCCCGCAAGCAGACCAGGACACGGCGACGCAAGGCGAGGCGGGCTCCGCACGACGGGACGACGCTGGCTGCTTCACGGCCGCCGAGGTGCTGCCGTGCAGCCCGGTCACTCTGATGGATTATCGGAAGCTGGTCATCGACTGTCCGGGGGTCAAGAACGCCTGGCTCGTGCTCGCGGATTCCACGAAGCAGAAAGTGTCTTTGGGGTTTGAGGTCGACAAGCGGAAACTGCGCTTGGAGCCACCGAGGCCGGAAGAGACGGGCATCGAAGAGGTGGTGTTGCAGGGACTGTACGTCATCTACCTCGATCTGGAGCAAGACGACGAGTTCGGCGATCTGAACGATGCGCGGATCCCCGGAGAGATTTTGGTCAAGTCGCTGTCTCGAGGCTTGGACGCTTTCCCCGATACCGATCTTCGGGTGGAGCTGGAGTTCTTGAACTGGCTCGACGACGAGGGATTTCACGAGATCGACCCGGCAGATTATTCACCCGGCACTGCCGAGTGGAGCATCGTCGACAGCACGGATCCACAAACGCTTTCGCTCCTCGAACGGGTGGAAGTCGACGGCCGAGAGCTGACCTGGGCCGTCACTTTCGACTCCGGGAGCACCCGGCGTTCGGTGAACTTCCGCCTGGCCCCGCGCGAAGCGGCCCCCGACTTTCCCAAGATGACCGATGCCATCGAAGCGGCGATGACCGCCGACGACTTCGAGGTGCCGAAGAAGTGGGTCGCGACCTATCTCGGCAAGGTGCGCAAGCGCCGAGCGATCGTACGAGGTGTTTTGGCGCGGTTGCATGCGAACCGCAACCTGTGCGAAGACTTCATATTCATTCGAGGCCTGGAAGTCGAAGAGATCGCGCTGTGTGCCGATCTGCAGATCGTTCCTTCCGCCAACGTCGATCGGATCTTGGCGGAGCTGATCTTCGGCATCGAGCGCTTCCTCGCCCCCGACGTGCCGTTTCGCTCGCTGGAGGAGATGCAGGCCAAAGGTTACGAGAGCGAGGCGATCTTCAACGGTCCGCGTCTCGATCACGGTTTCATCGAAGACGACGCGCTCGAGGCGCTCGACCACCAAACGACGATCTACGGCTCGGACATCATCAACATCCTGATGGACATCGAAGGCGTTACGGCGGTGCAGGAGTTTCAGCTCGGAAACTACGTAGACGGTGAAGCGCAAACTCTAGACGCACGCTGGGAGCTTCCGCTCGCGTCCTCCGAAACCGCGCGTGTGCCGAGGTTCAGCAGGACCAAGTCGCGCATTCGGTTCTTCGTTGGGCTGGTGCCTCATGCGCCCGACGAAACGCTGGTGGAAGCCCACCTCGACGAGCTGCGCTCGCGGCACGGCAGACCCAAGCTCGCCCCCAAGTGGCGTGATATCTCCGTTCCGCAAGGCGAGTACCGTGAGCTTGGCGAGTACACCTCGATCCAGGGGGACTTCCCTCTGGTCTACGCCATGGGGCAAGGCGAGCTCGGCAAAGACGCCTCTCCGCTGCGGCGCGCTCAAGCCAAGCAGCTGAAGGCCTATCTCGCGTTCTACGAGCAGCTGATGGCTGACTACCTGGTCCGCTTGGACGAGGTCAAAGTGGCGCTCTCCGTTCACGAACGGCCCCCACCGCTACCCATCACCCAAGCGCTGGATGCTCGCAGCGGAGCTGACATCCCGTGGGCAGAAAACCCCGCAGAAGATGATCCGACCCAGACGGCCAACTCGGAGATCATTCGACTGCGTCACGAGAACGCGCTGCTCGATCACTTGCTCGCCCGCTTCGGGCAAGACCTGTCCGACTACACGAACGTGCTCAGAGCGGTTCGCGGTGACTCGGCACTGCACGAGCTCACCGAAGACAAGGCTCGATTTCTGGCGGGCCTGCCCGACGCGAGCTACGGTCAGGGTCGGGGCTTCGACTATCGAGATCCAGCCACGCTCAGAAACAAGAGCAACGTTTCTGGCCTGAAGAAGCGAGTGCGTTGGCTGGTGGACGCCGCGTTCGTGAAGCACCACCCCTTGCAGGTCTACGCGACGGCGAGTGAAGGCTGGCGCTTCCGTCTCGAGTTCATCGATGGCCAGACCGTGCTCGAGAGCACCCAGAGCTACCCTTCCGACACCCGGGCGCTCGCCGCCCTCGACCGTTTGGTTCGACTCGGCAGCGATCCGAGCAACTACCAGCTCGCCGCCGAGCAGGATGGCCCCCAATGCTTTCAGATCGTCGACCGCAGCGAAGCGGGCGCGCTGGCGATGGCGGCCAGCACCGGGGAATTCAGCGTGGGCTCGTCTGCATTCGACGAGGCGCGAGCGCGCATCATCGAGCTGCTTCGCCCCGTCAACGAGCGCATCCAGAGCGCTCCGGTCGCTGTGCTGCTGGATGGTGATCTGCGTTTCCACCGCTTCTTCGAGCCAGACGAAGGCTGGACCTTCCGCCTGGTACGCCACGACGCCGTACAACCCAGCCAAACGGACATCGTGCTCGCGGCAGCCCGATCCTACGCATCCGAGAAGGACGCCGAGCAAGCCATCACCACGCTGGTGCGGATCGGCAGTGCCCTGGAGCGCTACGAGGTCGAGGCCGCGGGCGAGACCAGCGACACCGGCTACGTCTTCAGTGTGCAAGAGGCAAACAGCACGGCGCTCGCCCGTTCGCCCGTGCCTCTGCCCGACACAGATGCCGTCGACGCACGCATCGAAGAGCTGCGCACGTATCTGGACCGAGGTGAGTTTCACGTCGTCGAGCACATCTTGTTGCGCCCGCGGGACACCGAGCAGATGGTCACCATCGACGCGGGCGTTTCCAAACACGCGTCTCTGCAGGTACACGAGGGCCCCACGGGGTTGTGGCGCTTCCGAGTGGAGTACGCCGATGGCACGATCGCCGCCACGAGCGAGCAAGAATACGCGACGGAAGTCGACGCATCTGCGGCCTTGAAGAGACTGATCATGGTGGGCAGCAGAGCCTCGAACTACGTCCCCGTTCCGGATGCGCCAGCTACCGGAGCAGCGCAACTTGCGATCATCGACCCCGATCTACCCGAGTCGCCGAGCATCGCACGCTTGCTCTCGGCAACCGCCGAAGAACTGCCGGCGGCGAGAACTCGACTGATCGAGTTGCTTAACCAAGACAGAAAGGATGCGGAAGGCGCCACCATTGCGGTACTGCGCGACGGCGACTTTCGGATGCACCTTCGGCAGAGCAGCGGACAAGAGTGGCAGTTCCTCGTCGTGGTCTACGACGCGAAGGATCCGAGCGCTGCCCTCCCGGTGGTGGAAGGGATCACGACGTACCCGACGCGCAGGGCGGCAGACGAAGCGCTCGACGCCACGATCGAAGCTGGCAGCGAGCGCGAGCACTTCATCACCAGCGACGGCCTGCGTTTCGAGATCGAAGACAGCGAAGGCCTCCCCGTCGCGAGGGGGACCGAGACATTCCCCGATCAACAGGCACGCGACACACGCATCGATGCGCTGTTCCTGAACTTTCGTCGCGAGCGACTGCACCTCGACCAGAACACGCTGGCCAAGCTGACGAAGTCGGGCCCGCCGCTGCTGTCGGTACGCTTCGACGAAGAGTGCGCGAGCCCCACTCAATGGGACCCATACTCCTTCCGCGTCAGCGTCATCTTCCCGTATTGGCCGGCTCGCTTCCGGCACATGGAGTTTCGGCGCTTCATCGAACGCACGCTCCACTTGGAGGCCCCAGCCCACGTGGCTCTCAAGATCTGCTGGATCGACCAAGAACAGATGCAGGCCTTCAAGGCGGCGTATCAGGAATGGTTGCTGCAACACGCCGAAGAATCGCCCAATGCCGTAGAGTACCACCTCGCGCTGCAGCAACTGATCCAAGCGATGCAGAACATGACGACGGTGTACCCGGTGGCCACGTTGCACGACTGCCGCGAACCGGGTGGGACGAACCCGGTCGTGCTGGGGCATACGCAGTTGGGGGAGTTTGACGTGCCGGAAGAGACGGAGTGAGGTGGCGCACGCGTTGACTCGCTTTCGCTATTGGTTGTGTGAGGATTCAAGCGCCCCTCAACGCTGCTTGACTATCTTTCCGAGCCGCTTGCCCAAGGCAATCGTCGCTTCGATCCTGGTG
>JBNKGC010000343.1:0-4267 GCA_050289625.1 Polyangiaceae bacterium
GGATATGTTCTCGCTGGCACCTCGAACAAGGTCGCCGCCTACGCGCTCGGTCTGTCTGAGAGCGGATACAGCCGCACCGCGCAGCGCGCGATGAGCAAGCTGGGTGTCCGGACCCGTGCGGCTTTGATCGAGCTCGCTGGCCGAATTGGCTCTGCTATTTGCAAGTCTCCTGCCGGCGTCGACGTGCACGAGCTCGACCTGCCCGGGATGAAGCTTCCGGTCGTCGCGGTGTCGGAGATCCCCTTCCCTGCTGCGTTCACCGACGCGGAGCGCCAGGTCGCCCGTCTCGTCGCTTCCGGCAAGTCGAACGCAGAAATCGCGACCGAGCGCGGAACGTCTCACCGCACCGTGGCGAACCAACTAGCGTCGATGTACCGCAAATGCGGCGTTTCGACACGCGAGGAGCTCATCGTCGCGTTGCTCGAACCCCTCGCGTCCTCGTAATCTGGAGCCCTCCGTCAAAGGTCCCACTTGACCTCGAGGTAGTCGGTGACTTCCTTGCGCTCGGCTACGGTCAGTCGACGCGTATAGATAAGGACCTCGTAGATGTCACCGCCCAAGTAGCCTGCCGCCGTCCGGCCAAGACGAAGGGTAAGCGCCTCACCCACGCCGCTACTCGGCGTGGCGTTCGCCACCGCGCTAGCCGGTTCGGTGCTGTCGCTCGCATAGATGGCGAGCGTGTCGATGCTGCCCGATGACTGATGAGTCGCGACAACCCAGCCTGGAACCAACGCGCTTGTCCGATCCGCCACGACCATGTTCCCACCGGAGGCCCCGCTCGGCACGCGGTGAGTCAACCGGTAGTCACCCTCCACATGCTGATCCAGCAGTACCGCCCAGGTGGTGTCGTTCGCACTGAGGCTCGCGAGTCCGTTTGGTGTGGTCCCCGCGAGCGGTTGAACGGCCATGACGATCTCGTAGTCGTCCGTGCTGAGCCCCCAGAAATCCTTCACGTAGAGGACATCATCGAGCCCGTCGAACCGAACCACACCACGGCCTGCCTTACCGGTGGGGAGGTAGCCCGGTCGGGAGCCCAACACGCTCTGCGTGAGCTGAGGCGTGCTATTGCCCATTCGTCGATCGAGCCATCCCGTAACCGACGTCCCGGAAACGTCGATACTGGCGCTGATGCTTGCATCGAGCCATAGCGACAGCTGCGTCGTGACGGGTAGCGAGACGACGCATTCGTCGCCCCACGGCTCGTAGCCCTCTGCGCACACGTCGCACGCGTCGCCTTCGTAGCCGCTCGCACACACGCAGCCCCGCGCACCGGAGGCGTCGACCTCGCACGTCCCGTTGTCGCCGCAGTCGAGCTCGTCCGAGCCAGTTGCGTCGCAACCGAGCTCACACTTCGAATCGCCGTCCTCGTCTTGGTACCCGGTCGCACACGTCTCGCACGTCTCCCCGGCGTAGCCCGCATCGCAGGTGCAGCCGCGGACTCCGACATCGTCGATCGCGCACGTGCCGTTGTCGCCGCAGTTGAGCGCATCCGACTGGCCAGTTCCTTCGCAGGCAAGCTCGCAGCTTCCGTTCCCATTCGTGTCTTGCTGGCCGTCGGGGCACGATGTGCCCCCTCCAGCGCCCCCCATCGGCGAGCTTCCACCCGAGCCGGCACTTCCACCCGAGCCGACACTTCCACCCGTAGAAGACGTACCACCATCGCCTGTTGCTTTCCCCTCACTGCCTGCTGAATCATCACCACCGCAGGCCGAAACGCCTGCGATGAATGCCAAGAAAGACAGGGTCTCGGTGACTCGTTTCGCACTGAACATCGTTCTTCTTCCTCGTGTGTGTGCAGTGGCTGCCCCACTGATCCAAGTGCTATGACAGACCGCTCCACGGCTCCCGTCGCTCCAGCCCGTTCAGCGCAGATTCCGCTGCGTCAAAGACTCCGCTTCTTTTCAAGCAAGCGATGACGGGGGTCGTACCGGGCGCTACTCAGCACGCCGGTCGTTAAGCAAGCAGCTCGTAGTCGAGCATATTCGGCTGCCAATCATGGCGAGATTCACCATGGATCACGGCTGCTCTCCCCCACCATGGTCAATTCATGCTCCACGGAACCTGGGTGCTCAGGGGCCAGGGGCTGCGCACAAACCCCGGTGTGGGCGGCCTCCGGCGGCGCGGCGAGCGACGTCGCATCAAGACTTCTCGGGACGCTCGAGCCCGACGAGGCGCCACGCCGTGCCCGCGACTGCCCGCCACGAGGACGGCCGGGCTCCTCATCGCCCTTCGTCGTCGTACTGACTTCGACTACGAGGTATTCCCCCGCGGCGGCGGCGAGCGACGCGAGCTGCTCCGCAGCTCGGACTTTCGGCTGGCGTCGGCCATCTCGGTGTCGAGACTCTTGCCCACCTCGTCCAACAGGATGGTGACGCGCTTTGCCGTGCGGCGGGCCACGTCAGCCACCTGCTCGGGAGAAGGCTCGGGCAGCTCGTGGAACTCGAAGGAGCCGTCGTCGAGCTCGACGTAGACGCCGTCGAGAGAGAGCGAATGGAAGTGCACGCCCGGACGGAGCCCTCAGCGGTCGTCCAACGAGTTTCCCGCGGACCGGGCTCGCTCGAGAAGGGGGAGCCGTGGCCGGGCAGCGGCGGGGCCGACTCGAATCTCAGTGCATTCGCTGGCGATTCCAGTGCGCGGATGTGACAAATCTAGGGTACAACACTAGAATTGACAAGAATGTGGATTGACAGGGAAATTCGCCCTGCTCTGGAGCAGGTGGCTGCCACGCGCCCGGTCAGCCTGATCACGGGGCCCCGCCAGTCGGGGAAAACGAGCCTTCTCCAGAAGACCTTTCCTGAGCACGACTACGTTTCCCTCGATCTCCCCGCCGACGCGGAAGAAGCGGAGGAAGACGGCGAGCGATTCCTCGGTCGGTTCTCCGGCCCCGTCATCATCGACGAAGTCCAGTACGCGCCGCGCCTCTTTCGTTTCATCAAGGCGGCGGTCGACAGGCGGCGGGAGACCCCGGGGCAATTCATACTCACGGGGTCTCAAAAGTTCTCCTTGATGCAGGGAGTGACGGAGAGCCTCGCCGGGCGCATTTCACTGGTCGAGCTCCACTCTCTGTCCCTCGCGGAGTTGGAAAAGGGCCTGGGGGAGCGGGCGGAGGGGGAGACCTTTTGGCAGTGGCTCGTCGCCGGGGGATACCCGGAGCTGCACGCTCGTGAGATCCCGGCCTCGCGTTTCTTCTCGGACTACGTGGCCACCTATCTGGAGCGCGACGTGCGCCAGGCCCTCAACGTGCGGAGCCTTCGAGACTTCGATCGGTTTCTCCGGCTTTCTGCGCTCCGGACCGGACAGCTGCTCAACGCCCAAGCTCTCGCGGCCGAAGTCGGCGTTGCCGCAACGACCATCAAGAGCTGGCTCAGCGTGCTCGAAGCGTCGAACGTCATCGCGCTACTTCCTCCCTACTTTCGCAACGCAGGCAAGCGCCTGGTGAAGACGCCGAAGCTCTACTTCCTGGACACGGGCCTCGCGTGCTTTCTTGCGGGAATTCGCACCCCCGAGGAGCTTCGACAAAGCGCGCTGCGTGGCGCTCTCTTCGAGACCCAGGTGATCGGCCAGGTCATCCGGCACTATGCCAACCGCGTATCTCCGCGGGAGTTTTACTTCTATCGAGATCAGCGGGGCACCGAGGTGGATCTCGTCATTCCTTCCGGTGAGCGCCTGCACCTCGTCGAATGCAAAGTCGCCGAGGCGCCATCGACCAGAGTGCCGGCCTTCGAGCGCCTGACCGAGCTCTACGGTGAGAGGAACATCCTCACCCGGACGCTCGTCACTCCACGACGCGGTGCGAGGCGAGTGGGAGGAGACGTTCTGGTGGCGGACTGCGTGGACCTGGAGTTTCTCGACTGAGGAGCTTGTGTTTCTCGCTTGACGGGAAGCGTGCGCGACGGGACCGGTCGGATGTCTCGACGACCGCCAGCCAAGAACACGGTGGTTTCATCAAAGGGAGTTCAGCGTGGCGAACACGGTGGGTTTCATCAAAGGGAAGTCGGCGATTCGGATTCACCGCGAGTTCTTGGGGCGGGTTGCGCACAATCGTTCGGGTGTGCTCCGGTCCGGAAGGGCTGGAGGCCCGTTCGGGCCGTGGAGCGAAGCCGGGCGGGCGGGTGGGAAGCCTCTCTTCGGCTTCTCGTCGCGAGCTGGAAAATAGCAGCCAACAAGGCTCCCCGGCGGTCGTCGAAAAATGCGATTGTCGAGACCCCCGGACGGACCTCCGGTCTCGTCTGCACTCGATGTCTCGCAGCTTCCACGTAACCCGTCG
>JBNKGC010000344.1:0-4266 GCA_050289625.1 Polyangiaceae bacterium
GACCGGCTCACCCGTCGCCGCGCTTTCGCGCACCGGCAAGAGCTTGGTGCTCTCAGGGTGGACCAATGTATGGCAATTCATACAGGTCGAAGTCGGTGGAATCGCAGCGTGGCTCGATTCGTCGACGGTGTTGTGACAGTAGCGACAGTCGATACCGAGTTCACCCGCGTGAAGCGCGTGACTATACGGAACCGGCTGCTTGGGCTGGTAGCCCACGTCTGTCGTTTTGGGCGACATGCCGTACCAAACAAGTGCCGTCAGATAGATCGGAGCACCGCCAAGGGCGATGCCCAGAATCGTCCGAGTCTTATTGGCCCAGCGCGGGAAGACGAACAGCTTCATCGTTAGGGGGGAACCTGGGTGAGGACTCGCCCGCCCCGCCCCCGAAGAATTTCGAGTTGAGGTGACGGTGAACCAGATCGGCGTGGGCAGAACCACTCCGCCCTCCGGCTGGTCACCTACGGTGGGTCGCTCGGTTGCGCGCGCGGTTATGCGGTGCAGGGGGGCAAATGTAAATGAATTCTGCTGGAAACATTGTAAACCTATGAATTATTTGAACAATGTCGGAATTCCACTGCCTCAATGTTACTTTCCCGGACACTGGGCCAAATTGAATCTGCTCGGCCATCGTTTGTCTTTGGTGAGGGCCACCAGCATCGACAACGTGGCGAGCCGTTTCCGTACCAATTCCTGAAAAGCTTACGAGCTTGGGGCGAAAAACAGCACCCGACGCAGATCAAGACCGCCTTCGGGAGACCAACGTGTCACTACCGAGGCAGACGGCAGCCGGCGCGAAGCACATCGATCTCGAAGTCCTCGTCAACGCAGGAATAAAGATCGGCCGTCTGCTGTCCAAATGATGCGCCCACCCAGAAGTGGATCTCGCCGTCTTCGTCCACCGCGCAGGGCTGGTCGAGTTCGCAGGGCCCCCAATCTTCCAAGACCCCGGTGTTGTTCACCCCCACGATGAGATCCGTCTCAGTATTGATGAGGGGAGCGCCCGAGGTGCCAGGAAATGTTTCACATTCATCCGACAGACTAATTGAGTCTTCGAAAACGTAGTCGCCCTCCCGCACCTCGGGAAAGATGCGATCCACCGTGCATTCACTCGTCCAGCGCACGCCGCCAGCGACCACGCGCACACTGTCGCCAGCCGAGGGGCGCTCTGCGGAGAGAACGCGCACTTTCACGCCCATTTCCTCGACTTGCTCAAAGGTCATGCCCAGGCGCAACACGGCGAGATCTGTCTGCTCCATCGTCGCGTAGAGCACTGTTTCCACCTCGAACCAATCGGTTCTCTGGCCGTCGCGGTCGAACAGACGCAGACGCATGTCAGCTTCCTGCATCGTGATGGCACCTTCCGGCTCCAAGAGGTCGACACAATGACCGTTGGTCAGACCAAGAGCACGGTCGGAAAGCGGCTGCCCAGCGAAACGAAATACGGCACCCGAACAGCCATTGAGATCTGCAGCCCCATTCAGTTCGTGCTCGTCTTCGTTCGCGGGGCAATCGCCATCACATTCGTCAGTGGTCACGGACGAACCGCAGCCGGGCGCGGAGAGGAGTGTCGAAAGGAAAAGAGCGGTCATCACGACCGGGAGCCGAACGCGGGAACGCTCTCCGCCCTCAGACTGACAGCGAGTTCGACCAACGCGGACGGGAGACTTCACCATGAGAAAATGGTTAGTCGGCGGGGAGGCGGTTCACAAGGCCGCCGGAGGTCGTCGCGTTGGCGCTCCAGGGATTGAAGCTCGTCCCCTGAGAATCGACCACGACGCTCCAGCTCGTCGTCGGGGCACCGCCCAGGTTCGTCAGGAACAGGACACCGCAGTAGCCACCGTCCCAGCTGGAATTGAACTGGAGCTTTCCTCGAGATCGCCAGAAAGGCGCTGTCTGCGCCAGAGACTCAACCGATTGAGGCTGTGCGTCGCCGGTATCGACCAAACAACCAGCCGGCCGCCAGGAGCAAAACGGTGATCGGTGTTCCACGCCGCGAACCCATCTGACAGCCCGCCCCACCGTCCGAAGAACCCGAGTCCGCCGAGGCTCCGGGCGCCGCACCATTCGCGCCAGTAGCGCCGCCCGAGCCCACCCCCGCGCCACCAGAGGACGCCAACGACCCGCCGCCCCCAATCATGTCCACCGCGCCGCCGATGCCGGGCGTTGGAAAACCACCAACGCCCACCCCGCCCGTGCCGGCGCCCATCCCCCCGCTCCCGGCATCCGCGCCACCGGTTCCAGTGTCGGCGCCTCCCGATCCCGAGTCTGGTGGGGCGTCCATGTCCAGGGCAAAGAAGCGTACGACGTCAGGCCATAGACCTTGGGGTGTCAAATCGTGGGGCTTCCCCTGCCCCACGTTCACCTCGACCACCACCTTAGAGCTCATGTCCGCATAAGAAGTGCGCTCCCAACCATCGGGAGGAGCCTCGCCCGTCACGATGTCGCTATCGGTCACTCCGTGGACATTCGTCCATTGCTTTTCCGCTTCGCCCAGATGTGAAAACGGAAGGATGTTGTCGGAGGTGCCATGGAAAAGCTGCACCGTGGGCCGCGCGCCCATGAAGTTCGGTGAAGCGCTCCGCACCACATCGCCCCATTCGTCGGCGCCTCGCATGGCCGTCGTGCCGCAGCAGCCATTGCCCGTGGTCCACGCGCCAGCGGGAACACCAGCCAAAACAGACCCACCAGCAAAGACCTCCAGATACGAAGCCAGAAGCGATTGTGTCATGCACGCACCAGACGACGCCCCCGCGACAAAGACGCGGGTCTGATTCACGCCCTCTTGCGCCACGACAAAGTCGACCATCTTCGCAATGTCAGCTCGCTCTCCCGCGCGACTCGGCGCGGCATCCCAGCAGTCCTTCCCCGCTCCCACATCCGGCGCAATGATCAGGAACCCATGTTGATCGGCGAGCCCCTGAAACCAACCGTGGGCGTTCTGCGAGCTGCCGCCGCAGAAGTGAAGCGCAACGATCATTCCTGGCGACTCATCGACTGAATCCGGCACATAAAGATCCATGCTCGGACTTCCGCCGCCGTAATCCACACCGTTTTGCCAATTCGCGGCCTGCGCGTGCCCGGCGCAGAGTACGACAAGGGATGAAAGGAAAACCGAACCAACTCGACGACGACCCACGATGCGCATGATGGAACGGGCTATCGGCGCGCGAGATAGCGCGCAATCGATTTACCTCGAAATGGCCCTAGCTTCTGACTTCTCGTTCGCTGCCGATGCAAATTTCGCAGCACCCCGCTCTACTCACTTCATGTGAGCGGTGCCAACAATATTCTGAACGTAACAACATGCCGACTCTTGTTTGCTGCGACCCCACTCCCGCGACCGTGCACATACGGCCAAAGCGTCGGGCAAACCCGCCTCGCTCGTGAGAGAGAAAACGTCGTCGCGCCGCCCACCAGTTGGGGTCTTTTGAACCGAGGCTTCGGCGCAACCCATCCGTGAGGTCTCGGATGCCGCCGGTCAACCTGCGATGACCACTCAGAAGGAGGCGCTCATCAGCAACGCCCCCCCACTCGAAGATGCCGCGAGCCCAACGCGCTCTACCCGAAAGCGCTCCTCCCGATCCAGCCTCTGGAGCTGCTCGCGGAGCTTGCCACGGTTTTCGAGACGCGAGTAAAGCCAGACGCCACCCATGGCCGTAACGGCCAACCCCGACGCCGCGATCGCGAAGCTCACGGCCGTGATCTCCGGCCCCGGATCCCTCCCGGTGCAGCTGCCCGAACCCATCACGTTGATGCAGCTGCCGGCAAAGTCGTAGAGACCATATGCGATCACGACAGGAACGGCGCCACTCGCCATGACGAGTATTGGAAGCGCGATGCCTTGCCGCCTATATTTGGTGACGAGTCGCTGTCTTTCGGGCGAAAGCACCCTAAACCCGTTCTCATCGGCGGGGGGCAGAAGATGATAGGGGGGCGGCACGTCACTTCGGGCGTCGGATCCATCCCCATTCACATGAGGTGAGGCTCGCTCCGCTCGGACTTCTGCCTTGTTACTGAGCCCGTTCGCTGACACCTCAGACGCTGAAGCCGAGGATTGAGGCTCGGACTGCTGCTCTGGAATGCGGAGTGGGCTCGCGCTCGGCTCTGCGCCCCCAGGATGCCTTGGGGTGGCGCTCGGCTCTTCAGCGAAGGCAGGAAAGCCAACCGTAAGCAGCGCAAGCGCGAGAGCAAGAGCCGAACGTTTCATCCGATCCGCTCCCTGCGGGCAGTCAGATATTCGTCGACTCGTGCTGCCAAAAATTCTTC
>JBNKGC010000345.1:0-4252 GCA_050289625.1 Polyangiaceae bacterium
GGCTGTGCCTTCGCATGCCTCGGGTTGGGCTTCTGGGCGCGTCTGGCGGCCCTCGTCTCGAAGCGAGGATCCGTCTTCCTGCGCCCTTGGGCTTTCGTTGGCTCGGGCGGGGTGAGGCTAGCGACGCTAGCGGGGGATGGGGTGCGCCTTCTGAAGGGGGCTGGGGGTTTTTGGAGGGGGCTGGGGGTTTTTGGAGGGGCCTCTTGAGGGAAGGGGGGCGGCGCCCTAGGTTCGCCCCATGTCTGAGCCGCGCTCGGAAACTTCCTATCCGAAACACAAAATCAAGGTCCTCTTGCTCGAAAGCATTCACGAGAGTGCCCACGAGTTAATCCTGGGGGATGGACTGCACTTGGAGACCGTTCCTGGCGCACTCAGCGAAGGCGAGCTGATCGAACGAATCGCTGACGTGCACCTCGTGGGGCTGCGAAGCAAGACGCAGATCACGGCGGACGTGCTCCGCGCAGCCAAGAAGCTCCTCGGCGTCGGATGCTTCTGCATTGGAACGAATCAGGTCGACTTGGAGGTCGCGAACGGCCTCGGGATCCCTGTCTTCAACGCACCGTTTTCCAACACGCGCAGCGTCGCCGAGCTCATCATTGCCGAGATCGTCGCACTGTCTCGTCGCCTCGGGGATCGGGTGCAGCAGATGCACACGGGCAACTGGCAAAAGGGCGCCAAGCGCTCCTTCGAGGTGCGGGGCAAGACTCTCGGCATCATCGGCTATGGCCGAATCGGGCGTCAGGTGGGGGTGCTCGCCGAGGCCATGGGCCTCCGCGTCGTCTTCTTCGACATCGAGCAGCAGCTACCGATGGGCAACAACCGGCCCCTGAGCAGCATGGACGAGTTGCTCGAAACGTCTGATTTCGTGACCCTCCACGTGCCCGCCACCGAGGACACTCAGCGCATGATCGGCGCCGAGCAGCTCGCCAAGATGCGCAAGGGGTCCTATCTCCTGAACCTCAGTCGCGGTAGCGTGGTGGACATCGATGCCCTTGCCCTCGCGCTTCGCGAGGGCGCTCTCGCTGGTGCGGCTATCGACGTGTTCCCCGCCGAGCCGCGTGAGAACGGTCCGGGCTTCCAATCACCGCTCGTCGGACTGGAGAACGTCATCCTCACTCCGCATGTGGGCGGCTCGACCGAAGAAGCTCAGGAGGCGATCGGTCGAGAAGTCGGAGCCCGGCTCCTCGACTTCTTGAACACCGGCATGACCGCGGGCGCCGTGAACTTTCCGCACGTCACGGCGCCCCCCGTGCCGGGCAGTCATCGCATCCTCAACGTGCACAAGAACGTGCCGGGGGTGCTTTCCAACATCAACAGCATCGTCTCCAGCGTTCGAGCCAACGTCTCGGGTCAGGTGCTCGCGACCGACTCCCGCATCGGCTACCTCGTGATGGACCTCGATCAGAACGTGTCCACCGAGGTCAAAGATCGCGTGAAGGAACTCGACACCAGCATTCGTACCCGCATCCTCTACTGACGGGTCGTGGGATGAGCCCTCTTCCCGACGCATCGAGCCTCGATCCCGCGCTCGGTGAAACGCTTCGAGGTGTCGCCCGGGGTCGAGGTGGACGTGAACCCCGAACCTTGGCCCTTCGGTGACTTGGCCGAACGGAGCACCGGTGGTGCGGTCGTGCGCGCCCCGGCCGGGCAAGTCCTACCGGCCTTGGTCGAAGCCTTGACGCCCTGAACGCCGCTCCAATCCAAGAGGAGCACGAGGCGTCCTGGCTTCGGCGCTCTTCGGGGTGCACTTTTATCAGGTGCGGGAGGGACCATGAGGTCGATGGGGGACGTGCGGGAACCGGCGGTGGCGGGGCGCTTCTACCCGGGCGATCCGGAGCGTTTGGCCGCCGCGCTCGAGCTGCTCGTGCCGGAGGTCGAGACACGCGACGTCACAGCCGTTCTCTCGCCGCACGCCGGCTTCCCGTACAGCGGTGGCATCGCGGGGGAGACCTATGCAAGAGTGAACGTGCCGACTCGTGTGATCGTGCTGTGCCCGAACCACACCGGGCGAGGCGCTGCGCGTGCGGTGTGGAGTCGGGGGGAATGGCTACTTCCTGGCGGAGCGGTCGCGATCGATGCGGAGCTCGCCGCGCGGCTTCTCGAACGGCTCGATCTCGAAGCGGACCACGAGGCGCACTGGTCCGAGCACGCAGCGGAGGTTCAGATGCCGTTTCTGCGCTTTCGTCGTCATCCGATTCAGGTGGTGCCGATCTGTCTGTCACACCTTTCTGCGGGCGAGTGCGTTGCTCTGGGGCGTGGCATCGCGCGCGTGATCGAGGAGGCCGGGCACCACGTCCTCCTCGTCGCGAGCTCTGACATGTCCCACTACGTGGACGCCCAGTCGGCGAAGCAGCTCGACGCTCTGGCGCTCGAACGACTCGTTGCGCTCGACCCCGAGGGTTTGCATCGTGTGGTGGAAGACCGAGAGATCTCGATGTGTGGCTACGTTCCAGCCACCGTGGCGCTAGCAGCTGCGCGCGAGCTCGGCGCCAGTCGGGGTGAAGTCGTCCGCTACGGGAGTTCAGGGGACGTTACGGGTGACTACGGTCAGGTGGTGGGTTACGCAGGGGCACTGATCCACTGACGAAAAGCCGTCTGCCTCGACGCGGGCGGGAGTCGCTGATAATTTGGGAGCTAGTGATGTCCGAGTTGGCTCCCGGGTTGCTCATTGCCGCGCCTCCACTTGGAGACCCGCACTTCGATCGATCCGTCGTGCTCCTCGCGTCTCAGGGGGAGGACGGAGCGTTCGGTTGGGTGCTCAACGGCAAGGCCGTGATGAGCGTCTCGGAGCTGCTGGTGCGCGCCGAGATCACGAGCGAGGTCGTCGACTTGCCGGGTATGGTGCGCTTTGGTGGCCCCGTTTCCCAGGAGCAGGTTTGGCTGGTCTATCCCTCCGAGGAACGGCTCCCGGGGGTCGAGGGGCAGTTCGACGTGGCCGAGGGGATCGTAGCGACGGCGTCGAAAGCCGTTCTCGAGGAGTTGGCTCGCGGCGCGAAGATGCCTCGTGTTCTCGGTCTCGCGGGTTACGCAGGTTGGGGCCCAGGGCAGCTCGAGGGAGAGATCCGGGCCGGCGCGTGGCTCCCGGCTGACGTGGCCGCTTCGATGGTTTTCGGTGTTCCCGTCGAGCAGCTCTGGGAGCAGGCCTACGCGCAGATGGGCACGACGCCGATCGCGTTCACGTCTCGCACCGTCGGGTCGGCGTGAGGGTGAGCGCGGATCGACGCACGGAGCGACACACACTGCGACGCAACTGGGAGCTCCGCGCGGCCAGTGGGCTGTCGACGCTGGTGGCTTTGGTGGGACTCGCTTGGCCGGCCCGTTCGGAACCCGCCCCCGAGGCGCCGCCAGCACGTGTCGCTTGTCCTGTGGAGATGGCGCGGATCGGGTCGTATTGCATCGATCGCTGGGAGGTATCTCTGGTCGACGCGACGACACGCCAGGAGCTGTCGCCGTATTATCCGCCGTCGCCACGCCTCACGAGATTCGTGCACGAATACTGGTCGACTGAGGCGGCTCGCATCGGTGACCCCCGTGCGCGCCTCGTCCCACTGCCTGCGCTTCCGCCGGTGCAGACGCAAGCTCCGTCCCGTGCCAAGGGGTCGAAGACGAAGGCGCGGGGGGTCGAGCCGCTCGCGGTCTCGCGGGCGGGTGTCGTGCCGCAGGGGTACCTCTCGTACTACTCGGCGAAAGCCGCTTGCGAGCGCGCGGGAAAGCGTCTGTGCACGGAGGACGAATGGGTGGGCGCGTGTCGTGGGCCGGCCCGGAACACGTTTCCTTACGGGCCGAACTACGTCGCCGGGCGGTGCAACGTGTATCGCAACCAGCACCCAGCGTTTGCTCTTCATCAGAACTCCTCGGTCGGCCACCTCGATCCGCGCTTGAACTTGGTCGTCGCAGGAACGGATGGGCCGCTGCTCGGGCTGACCGGTGAGTGGGCCGAGTGCTCCGCCACCTGGGACGACCGTACCGTCTTCGACATGGTGGGCAATCTCGACGAGTGGATCGACGATCCCAACGGAGTCTTCGTCGGAGGATTCTACGCGCGGGCCACACGTTCTGGGTGCGAAGCCCGCATAGCCAATCACGCGCCTGGCTACTACGACTACTCGCTCGGGACGCGTTGCTGTCGTTCGGTTGATTAAGGGGGGCGGACCCGCCCCCCTCGTCGCCCGAAGTGAATTCGGGCTCCTCACCCCACTGTCCCGCTGCGCTCCGGCGCCTCCCCGTTGGTCGGCGGCGGTGCTCACGGCCT
>JBNKGC010000346.1:0-4209 GCA_050289625.1 Polyangiaceae bacterium
CCCGGACGATTGCGACTACTCGACCTACTGGGGAGTCGGGGCGGGGATGAACCTGAATGAACCACCTGGAGGGGTGCCCGGGCCCTACAATGCGACGGCTGCCGGCGTCACTGGAATCTCCTTCGACATCACAGGCGCGACCGTTCCCTTGTCGATGCGCTTCAAGGCCGTGGTGGCGGGGGACTCCACCGATTACTGCACGGGCCCAACGCTCGAACCCCGCGCGGGCACCAATTTCGTATTGCTGTCGGATCTGAGTGCCAATTGCTATGAGGTTCCGGCAGGGGGGCCACCAAACGCCTCCCAACTCGAAGCAATTCAGTGGCAGGTCTTCACGAATTCTCAGTCCGCCGTGCCCTTCGATTTCTGCATCTCGAACATCAGGGCCCAGTGATGATCTGCGAGCCTTCGGCGCCGGACGAACGGTTTTCGCTCTAGGTGGGAACGATCGGACCTTCCTCCCAGGGGTCGCCGAGGTAGCGAAGGAACCAGTCCCGGGCCGCAGTGGCGGCGGCTTCGAGTGTGCCCGGTTCTTCGAACAGATGTGAGGCTCCGGGGACGACATCGACCTCGTGGTCGCAGCGAAGGTGCGCGGCAGCTTGGCGGTTCAACTCGAGCACGAGTTCGTCGCGGCTTCCCACGATCAGGAGCGTCGGGCAGCGCACGCTTCCCAGGTGACTCATGGCCAAGTCGGGTCGGCCCCCGCGGGAGACGACCGCGCGAACGGATGACATGGGGTCCGCAGCTGATCGGAGAGCCGCAGCAGCACCGGTGCTCGCACCGAAGTAGCCGACGGGCAGTCCTTCGAGCCCCCCTGGTCCCGCAGCCCACGAAGCTACCGCCGTCAGGCGGTCCGCCAGCTGCGCGACATCGAAGACCTGCTCTCGGGACACTGCTTCGCGGGCCGTCAGGAGATCGAACAACAGGGTCGCTAGACCGGCCTCGTTGAGCACCTGCGCCACGAACCGGTTGCGCGGACTGTGGCGGCTACTGCCGCTTCCGTGTGCGAACAGCACGAGCCCCCGGGCACGCTCGGGTACGACCACATGCCCGAACAGCGTGACACGACCCAGTCGAACCTCGACATCCTCGTCGCGAACGAGGTGGGATGGCTGAGCCGTATCGCTGGCTTCCGCGAGGAGACTAACGACCTCGTCGTCACTGGTTTGGGAGAAGTTCTGGTAAAACTGCCCCACCGCGAAGAATGGTTCCGGTACTTCGAGGCACACGACGTCGTCGGCCTCGGGCGCGAGTTCGGCGAGGCTGTGCGACGGAGCCACCGGCACGGCCAAGACGACGCGCCCCGCCCCATGGGCTCGCGCCACCTGCAGGGCCGCCTTCGCCGTGCTCCCGGTCGCGATGCCGTCGTCCACGATGACGACCTCTCGTCCATCGAGCGGAATCCTGGGACGAACGCCTCGAAAGCGACGGGCTCGTGCCTCGACTTCTGCCAGCTCACGACGTTCGGCCTGTTCCAGCTCACGCTCGGTGACTTCGCTCATTCGAAGGATGCGGCGGTTGATAACGCGTACCCCGTCTTCGCCAACAGCTCCCATCGCCAGCTCCGGCTGAAACGGCACCCCCAGCTTGCGCACGACGATCACATCGAGCGGCGCCCCGAGCGCTTTCGCAACTTCGTAGGCAACCGGGACACCGCCTCTTGGCAAGCCGAGCACGATGGGGTGCGAAAGGTCCACCTCTCCCAGCCGACCCGCTAGCCTTCGTCCCGCCTCACGACGATCCGCGAACGTCCGCATGCTTTCAGGATGGTCCGCGAGTCAGGGAGAGGCCAGAGAAACGCCAGCAACCGCCCCTGTCCCGGCTGCGGGGGACGCATGATGTGGCTCGAAGTCTGCCGAGCGCGGCGCGACATCCACAGGGTCATGAGAGCCCACGGCCTCGAGCCGAGGGGCCCACCACCGGTGGAGTTTTCGTCAGCGTCGTGGGGGCAACTGGAGCTCGGCTTCGACGCGGGCGGCGAGACGCGGGAGTCGGACCCCGGGCGCCCCGCTGAGTGAGCTGATTCGACGGCAACCTCCGGGCAAGTGGACCAGTGGACCGCGGGCTCGTGCTCCCGGGGCGGGTTCATCCGACGACGACGTGGAGTGATCGCCATCGCCGCCACCCTGGGTGCGGGCTGGATTGCACGTTAATGTTTCCTAGCCTCTGGCGGAGGGTGGCCCATCTTCGCAGTGATCGCCTCATTCATGTAGAAGGCGCTGCAGGGGCGAGGAGGAGCCCCAGACCACCGATGCCCATCGCCCCGGTACGGCAGGGGCAGTCGCCCCATTTCCTTTCTCGGGAAGGAATCGGGGACGCCCTTCGTAGCAGGCACGATTGGCATCAGCAGGACGGGGCAATCAACACAAGCATCCGAGCGACGAGCTCTGCCCCGATTGCCGATGCGCCCGTACCGACCAGGATCGAATGATGAGCCTTCGCGGAATGCTTTCAGGCACTGTGGTGGGGTTTTTGGCTCTCGCTTGTTCGGGCGGGGACGGCGCGTCGAGCAATCCATCGACAACGGTTGAAGGCGGAGGCGGAAGTGCTGGCGTGGGCGGAAGCGGTGGCACGGGCAGCGCGGGGGAAGCTTCCGTCTGTGGCGGCGCTGCCGAGTCTGACTTGAGCGATCTTCAGCAGCTCGCCGCCCATTCGCTCCTCGTTCAAGAAGACGACGGAGAAACCTGGGGAACCGGCGAGCTTTACTGGCGTGCGCCTGATGGAGCGAAGACGGTCGTCGCGGGCACCTGGGACAACTGGGACCACCCGTCGATCTCACCCAACCGACGACGTTTGCTCTTCTTCCGTGGCAACGGCCAGGGGAGGTCGGGGGTGCCGCGAATCATCCAACTCACCGAGCAAGGGGCAACCCCCCTGCGTGCGCTCGACGGAAACGTGGAGTTTTCGAACGGCATTGCTGCAGAGTCGTGGACTCCTGACAGTCGCTACTTTTCCGCGTGGGGCTACGTGATTGGTGAATCGGACGAGTCGGTCGGGGTCTACGACACGGCAACCGAAAGGCTGGTGGGTTCAGTCCCCGTGACCAGCACTGGCTCACTGTCGGATCCCGTGGGCTGTCTCGTCCGGTACCGCTCCGATCGAGAGACGGAGAAGGCGGGCATCTTCGCAATTCAACAAGACGGCCTTTCGGAGCCCCGCTTGCTCGAGGAGGGCGAGAATCTGATTGCCGCCGCCGATGGGGGGATCTGGACGGTCGATGCGGACACGGGAGAGATCTTCCGTGCCCCGCACCTGACCGGTGAGTTCGTTTCCCTGGCGACGATCAGCGGCGCCGAAAGCGTTCGCCCATTTGAAGACGGACAGGGGGCCTTCGTCCTGGCCCTCGGCACCTTGTCCAGCGTTTCTCTGAGTGGGGAGGTGAGGGAACTGCTCACCGGAGTGATGAGTACCTCGATCTTCCTTGGCAGCGGGCTCGTCGCGCGGCTCGACGACGAGTCCGCCGTCTACGTTGACGCTGCAGGAAGTCAATCCACTGGACAGTCGCTTGGCCCGGTCAGAAAAATTCGTACGAACCACGCCCTCGACATCGACTCGGGGGTGATCCTGGGTAGTGCGCCAGGCCAAGTGGGGACCGCTACGGTGGCTCCGGGAATCACCAATAGCCTCTGTGCTTCGGAGTTCGAGTACGGCCCGGATCAGCACTTCGTTCTCAACTACTCCACGGCGGTGGGCGAGCACCTCGCCTTCATTGACCTGAGCCAGCCTGAGGCTCAGCTTCTCCTCACCATCGACGCGGCGGCAGGCGAGAACTTTTCCTGCGCGGCGCACTCGATTGACGGAACACGCGTCTCTTTCGTCCGCCGCAATGCCGCCGGGAGCACGATCGTGACTGTCGATTGGACGACGACGCTTGGAGAGCCCGTCGAAGTGTATAGTTCGGAAAACCGACTGGCCGTGCACGCTCAGCTCTAACAGGTTGCTCCCCAGTTGCACCCCCATGCGCGGGCACCGGTCACGATGCTTCTTGCGGCGTGTGCGGGCGGGGGAGGCGATGACCAAGAGTCAGGCGGCGACGGTACGGGCAGTGGCGCGACGGGCAGCGGTGCGACCCGCGAGAGCACGATGCAAGCCTCGAGGGGGGTGACCTTTTGGTCACTCCCTGGCTACCAGCCTGGGGTGCTAGTCGGCTCGCTATGTCTCATTTTCGAGGTCTTTCAGCCGTTCCCTCTTCCTGCCGCTGGCGCCGCG
>JBNKGC010000347.1:0-4160 GCA_050289625.1 Polyangiaceae bacterium
ACGCACACCTTCTCGCGCGAAGGCTTCACGTGGGATGTGGGCCTTCACTACTGCGGCACCTTCCGACACGATCAACAGGGGGGCAAAGTGCTGGACTGGCTCAGTGGCGGCACCGTCGAGTTTCGCTCGGTTGGCACCGTCTACGACACGCTCCATTTCCCGGATGGGTTCGAGCTTGCCGTCGCGCGCCCAGCTGAAGCATTCAAGATGGAGCTCAAGGATCGGTTCCCCGACCACGCTGCCGAGGTGGATGCCTACTTCGAAGCGTTGCAGTCAGGCGCGGAGGGTCTGTTTCTCGCGAATAGCGAGCGAGCGATGCCCGAGCCGTTCCGCTCTGCGCATCGCTGGTGGAACGACAAGAAGGTCCGGCGATGGTGTGGTCGCACGACGAGCGAAGTCATCGCCGAGTACATCAGCGATCCGAAGCTCGCGGCCGTGTTGTCGGCGCAGTGGGGCACCTTTGGCGGGGTGCCAAGCGAGGCGAGCTTCGGCATCCACGCGACCATCATGGACCACTACCTCGACGGTGCGGGCTATCCAGTTGGGCGAGCAGCGGCGATCGCGAAGGGTCTCGTGCCGGTCATCGAAGCCGCAGGCGGCGCGGCCCGCCCCGCAACCCCCGTCAGCGCGATCTTGATCGAGAACGAAACCGCCGTTGGTGTCCGCACGAGCTCCGGGGAGGAATTCCGAGCACCCGTCGTCGTCTCTGCGATTGGAGCCGGCGAAACCGTCAAACGCCTGCTTCCGCAAGAAGTTTGCGAGCAGCCGTGGGCACTCGAGATTGCAGGGCTGAAACCGTCCGTCTGCCACTTCGAAATCTACCTCGGCTTCAAAGGGGACATTGCTCGGCAAGGCGCGACACGCTCGGGTCACTGGTTCCACGAGAGCTGGGACACCAACGACGGAGTCTGGTCCAACCTCGACGATCCGATCCCGATGGTCTACGCCTCCTTCCCTTCACTGAAAGACGAAACCCACGACCCAGGTCCAGACAACCGCCACACGGGTCAGTTCATGGTTCTCGCCGATTGGTCTACGGTTGCGGAGTTTGCCGAGGGAGGCGCCAAAGCGCGGCCCGACGAGTGGGCGGCCTTCAAGAAAGACATCGAGGCGCGCATGATGGCGTACTACGCGGAGCGTTTCCCAGCGCTGGCGCCGCTCGTCGTGTATCAGGAGCTCGGCACCCCGATCGCCACCGCGCGATTCACCGCGCACGAGAAGGGCGGCTTCTATGGGCTCGAGACGACACCGCGCCGCGTGATGTCGGAGGCACTCAGTCCTCGCACGCCAGTGCCCGGCTTGTTCCTGGCGGGTCAGGATGTGGTAGCGCCGGGCATCGCCGGTGCCCTTTGGGGTGGCATGCTCAGCGCCGCCGCGGTCGATCCGGGGGTATTCAAG
The DNA here is from genome assembly GCA_050289625.1 of Polyangiaceae bacterium. Lineage (GTDB taxonomy): Bacteria > Myxococcota_A > Polyangia > Polyangiales > Polyangiaceae > NIC37A-2. The sequence continues at coordinate 1,399 of JBNKGC010000347.1, forward strand.
AAGATGGCGTGAGGGCACGCTCGGATCTCCCTCGACGAGCCATCTGATGCCTACGCATGACATCGTGCTTTACGGCGCCACCGGGTTCGTGGGGCAGCTCATCGCCGAGTATCTCGCTCGGCACCCCGAGAGGGGTCGCTTCTCTTGGGCGATCGCCGGCCGCAACCCGGACAAGCTGAGCGCTCTCCGAGCTTCCCTGGCTGACCCGGCTCCCGAGGTCATCGTTGCGGACACATCGGACCGATCGGCGATCGACGCCATGGTGTCGAAAGCTCGCGTCGTCCTCACGACGGCAGGACCCTATTCCGAGTACGGGGGGGACGTGGTCGTCGAAGCGTGTGCGAAGCAGGGCCGGCACTATGCGGATCTCTCCGGCGAGTACTGGTTTCAGAGGGCGATGATCGATCGATTCCACGAAGAGGCGCAGCGCACCGGAGCGAAGATCGTGCTCGCCGCTGGGATCGACAGCGTCCCCTCCGACTTGGGCACCCAGTTCGCGATCGAGCAATTGGAACGGCGGGGCAAGAGGGCCGCTCACGTGAAAGCCGTCTTCACGGACTACGCCGGTTCGTTCAGTGGAGGCACGAAGAAGGTGATCGACATGCTCGAACAGCTTCCCGAATCGGACGACTACGATGCGGCGTTCTGCAGCGATCCTTACGTCCTCGCTCCTGGGGCCGAGGGAAAGGTCGAGGGCGAGACCGTCACGGGTTGGGACCAGCCGCGCTTCGATCGCGACTTCAGAGCACTCGGCGTCCCCTTCTTCATGGCGCCGATCAACGCGCGCATCGTGCGGCGCTCGCTTTCCCTGAGTGGGCGGCTGCCCTGCTCCTATGCAGAGGGCATGTCCGTGGGCTCTGGGCTCCGAGCAGGCTGGCTTTGGGTCAGCCGCGGATTCGGGTATTTCGTCGGGGCCCCGATTCCTCTCTCTCCAAAGCCCGGTCAGGGTCCTCCCAAGTGGTTGCAGCGTGCCGGCAAGTTCCGCCTCGTGCTCCAGGTAGCAACCGCCACGGGTGAACATGCAGCGATGGTTGCTGTGCAAGGACGTGGCGATCCGGGATACCTCGCGACCTCGAAGATGTTCGGCGAAGTCGGCCTGTGTCTAGCGCTGGATCACGAAGAGACTCCGGGCGATGGCGGCGTGCTCACACCGTGGCTCGCGCTCGGCTCAGTCCTACGCAAGCGCCTCGCAGCTGCCGAAAGGGGAGAGTTCATGCAGTTCAGGTTGCTCGCCGAGAATTAGCTCGAGCTAGGGGCGTCGCCGGTGCGGGGGCGGTGGTTTCGCCGTCGCTCGGGTTGCCATGGCGCGTCGAGTATCAAGGCGAGCGCGGCAGCAACGCACACGAGGAGGTTGCCGTACCAGGGCGGCGTGGCTGGGGTTTGTTGAAGCACGCTCAGGGTGGCGAGGAGCGTGGGCACATAGAACAACAGCGACGCGGCGGGCAAAGCCCATCGTGCCCAGCGCTCGCCACGCCGAATCGGAAACGCAACGAGCAACAGCGTCAGCGTTCCGAGCGCCAGCCAGCCGCCGCCGGCGACTTCCATCAGAGCTTTGATCAGCACCTGCGTCGCAGGGTCGACCTCCGCCCAATCCTTGCCCAGCGCGACCGCGTGATACGGCATGAAGGTCGGTCGGAAGAGGTAGGTCGCGCCGAGCACGAAGCTGGGGATCGCCATGCCCGCATAGATCCAGGCGGCCACCCTACGGCGAAGCGAACGAGCCGGTAGCGAAGCACGCGTCATCTTGGTCCGTCGTTGTCCACGTTGTCGTCGGCTGCTCCGCGCCAGCGCGAGAGGGACGCGAGCATGCTTCGGTACTCGGTCCAATCTGGATCGTCCGACGCTGCCATCTCAAGAGGAAAACGCGGGAGGTTGGCGAGGGACGAGTTGATGCGGCCCTTCACTCGAGCGACGTCCGAGAAGTAGAAGGTCCATTCCCGAACGCCGGCGTGAGTGAAGACGAAAGTGAGCACGGCGGTCATGTCCAACTCGAGCGCGGGCACGGCCGCGTTCTCGAACGAAGCCATCTCGTTGCTCTGCGCGTCGGAGGGCATGCCAGAAGCAGCATCGTCTCCGAAGTCCCAGCGGATGACCAGTCTGCGGGATAGGTTCGGATGCGCGACGAGAGCATCGATCCCATGGCGCCCGCGCAGGAGTGTGGCACGTTCCTGATACTCGCCCTCAGCCTGAAACCAGGTGTCGTCCTCCTCCACGAGATGCTGCAGCTGGTCGAGAGGTGTCGTCACAGTTCCGAGAGCATAGCACGTGAGGTGCCCGCAAAGACAACGCGCTGACGTGACTCAATCAGCAGTGACGTTGGTTCAGCGAAGTGATTGGCCCCAATAGGCGTCGAACAGTTCGTCGAGACTTCAGAACCGAGCTAGGCCGACCGAATCGAACTCGTCTTGTCCCCCTGACGGCGGCGTCCAGAAGAGGGCGCCAATCGCCAGGAGCGTCGTGGATGTTGAGCTTCCGCCTACCTGACTTGCGGGCGTTTGGAGTCGGGCTGCCTGGAGCTGGAGTGCCGGACGTGTGGGCGCTCGATGCTCGTCGCATTCAGTTGCAGGAAGCGGGGCTTCTGGCCGGCGTGCCTCGGTCGCCGTATGAGTGACACGGCAGTGCACCTGGAGCAGGAAGTGTTGCCCAGAGAGCCCATCCGTCACTGGGTGTGCTCCTTCCCGTGGGGCGTACGCTCGGTGCTGGGCTACGACCGAGAGCTATGCCGAGACGCAGCAGCGGCGTTTGCACAGGAATTATCACGC
>JBNKGC010000348.1:0-4134 GCA_050289625.1 Polyangiaceae bacterium
AACGACCCGGCCCGTGACGTAGGCGTCCTCGCCGAAGAGTTCCCACTTGGGGGAGTGGATTCGAGGTGCCTCGGATGGGCTTTCGGGCCCCGCCCAGTCCACCGCGCCTGGACGACCGCGTGGTCCCAAGAGAAGGGGTGCGACGAACGCGTGCAGGTGGTCGACCAGGCGATTGGCGAGGAGGCTTCCGGCGAGCTCGGCTCCCCCTTCGCAAAGGACGCTCACCACTTCGCGCTTGGCCAGTTCGCGTAGAGCGACGCGCATGTCGCAGCGGCCTTCGGCCGTGGCGGAGACGCGGATCACGCTCACCTGGGCGGCCCCGAGCGCTTCGGCTGCTTCTTCGGATGCGTCGGGGGTCGTGACGATGCAGGTGGGAACCTCCGCTGCGGTCCGCACAAGGCGTCGATCGAGGGGGATCCGAAGCTTGCTGTCGACGACGACCCGAATGGGGCTTCGTCCGGGCGCGTCACGCACCGTGAGCAGGGGATCATCCTGAAGCACGGTGTTGATACCGACCATGACGGCATCGTGCTTCGCGCGCAGTCGGTGCCCGAACGCTCGGGACTCCCCGCAGGTGATCCACTTAGAAGTTCCCGTGCGCGTCGCGATTCGTCCATCCAGGGACAAGCCGAGCTTCAAGGACAGGAACGAGGTCCCAGTGGTGATGTACTTCGCCCAGGGCTCGATCAACGTGTTGCCCTGTTCCTCCAGCACGCCGACCGTCACCTCCACGCCCGCCGCCCGGAGGCGTTCCATCCCTCCGCCATCGACGTCGGGGTTCGGATCGGGGCAGGCAACGACCACTCGAGCCACACCCGCCTCGAGCAGGGCGTCGACACAAGGCGCCGTACGCCCCTGGTGGTTGCACGGCTCGAGAGTCACGTACACGGTCGCGCCGCGCGCGCGCTCCCCGGCAGCTTGGAGCGCGGCGACCTCGGCATGCGCCGCTCCGGCTGCCTCGTGGTGTCCTTCACCCACGACCTCGCTCCCGTGCGCGATGACACATCCGACGTGCGGGTTCGGCGATGGATCACCTTGCTCGGCGATCTCAAGCGCGCGGGACATGAGTTCCCGGTCGATGTCCGCCACGCGGTGACCCTACTCCTCGGGGCGGGCACGAACAAGGCTGCCCACCTCGCGCATGAACTCGTCGATGTCGCGGAAAGATTTGTAAACACTAGCGAAGCGCACGTAGGCAACGTCGTCGAGCGTCTTGAGACGCTCCATCACCCGTTCACCGATCACGCGGCTGCTCACTTCCTTTTCGCCACGGAGTGCGAGCTCGCGTTCGATGTCTTCGGCGGTCTCGTCCAACTGGTCGGCCGTCACGGGTCGTTTGCTACACGCGATGAGCAGACTTCGAAGGATCTTCTGACGATCGAAAGGCTCGCGATCGCCGTCCTTCTTCACGACGGTCGGCAGAGCGTGCTCGACGCGCTCGTATGTCGTGAAACGCCGACCGCAGGCGTCGCATTCACGCCTGCGCCAGGTGACCGTGCCCCCCGAAGCGAGGCGCGAGTCCACGACTCGGCTTTCCATTCCTTTGCAGAACGGGCATTGCATCGACGTGCTTCAGCCTTCGTGGCGAGAAAAGATGAGCGTGGCGTTGGTCCCTCCGAACCCGAAAGAGTTCGTCATCACGTGAGAAAGTGCCTTTTGTCGGGCCGTACCGGGCACCACGTCAATCGGGCACTCCGGGTCTTTCTGCTCCACGTTGATCGTGGGGGGGACCACCCCCGTGCGGAGGGCTTGGATGCATACGGCAGACTCGACGGCCCCGGCGGCGCCCAAGAGGTGCCCCATCATCGATTTCGTCGAACTGACCCAGAGGCGACTCTCAGTGGCGTGCGAACCGAAGACTTCCGCGACCGCCTTGGCCTCCTCGATGTCTCCGGCTGGAGTCGAGGTACCGTGGGCGTTCACGTAGCCCACGTCTTCTGGGTTGAGGCGGGCGTTTCTGAGTGCGCCCTTCATGGAGCGGACCGCACCGTGACCACCGGGCGCGGGCTTGGTGATGTGGTAGGCGTCGCTCGTCGCGGCGTAGCCGGTGATCTCCGCCAGGATCTCCGCACCGCGCTTCTTCGCGTGGGTCAGTGTTTCGAGGATCAGCGTTCCTGCACCCTCACCGCAGACGAAACCGTCGCGATCGACGTCCCAGGGTCGACTGGCCCGCTCCGGGTCGTCGTTGCGTCGCGAGAGGGCGAACATTGCACTGAAGCCAGCGATGCCGATCGGCGAGATGGTGGCTTCCGTTCCTCCTGCGACCATGACGTCAGCGCGACCTGTCTGCAGCCATGCGAGTGCTTCGCCGATCGCGTGAGCACTCGATGAACACGCGCTCGTGTGAGCGAAGGTTGGTCCGCGGAAGCCGTGCTGAATCGACACCTGCCCCGACGCCATGTTCGCGATCAGGGAAGGGATGAAATACGGGCTCACGCGCTTGGGGCCCTTTTGGTCGAGGGTCAGGGTGCACCGCTCGAGGTTCTCGAGGCCGCCGAGTCCGACGCCGATGAAGACGCCGACGCGATCGCGCTCTTCGTCCGTCAGCTCGAGACCGGCTTGGTCGAGAGCCATTTGGGTGGCGCCCAGGGAAAACGGGATGAAGCGAGAAACCTCCTTGAGTTTCTTCTTCTCCATGTAGCGCGTCGGATCGAAGTCTTTGACTTCGGCGGCGATGCGCGTGGCGTAGCGCTCGTCAGCCTCGAAGAGCGTGATGGGTCCCACCCCACTCTTGCCGGCTGTAAGCCCCTCCCAGGTGGCGTCCGTACCGACGCCCACCGGCGTGACCATGCCGACGCCCGTGACGACTACGCGCTCCATATCTCTCTGATCGCGATCATGCCGAGCTCACGCCGAGCTCACCCCGATGGGGTGAGCTGCGGCGAGGGACGCTCAGCTGTTCGAGTTCTTGTTGATGTAATCGACCGCATCCTTGACGGTACGGATCTTCTCCGTGTCCTCGTCGGGGATGTCGATCTCGAACGCTTCCTCGAAGGCGAGAACGAGCTCGACCAAACCGAGGGAGTCGGCACCGAGGTCATCGATGAACGACGATTCCTCTTTGATGTCCTTCTCGTCGACGTCGAGCTGTTCCTTGATGATTCGCTTGACCTCTCCGAGTACGTCGCGACCCTCTGACATTTTTGCCTCCAGAGCTTCCTATCGAAGCTCGCATCTTTTTTGGGCTCAAACTCGAGCCAGTTCAGGTTCGAGCCAGTGGCTCACATGTACATCCCGCCGTTGACGCGTAGCGTGTGGCCAGTGATGTATCCAGCCTCTTCCGAGGCCAGGAAGGTGATGGCGGCACCCACGTCTTCGGGGGTGCCTGGGCGACCGAGGGGAACGCCCGACAACATGGCCGTTCGCTGGTCCGCATTCAGTGCCGCGGTCATGTCGGTCTCGATGAAACCAGGCGTGACAGCGTTCACGGTGACGTTTCTCGACGCGTATTCCTTTGCCAGGCTCTTGGCGGCGCCGAGAAGACCTGCCTTCGAGATGGAATAAGCGGTTTGCCCGGCGTTGCCGGCCTCGCCAACGACGCTGGAAACAAAGATGACGCGACCCCACCTCTGGCGCATCATGATCTTCAAAGCGGCCCGCGCCGCGGAGACGGAGCCCTTCAGGTTCACGGCCAGGGTGCGATCCAAGTCTTCTTCCTTGAGGCGCAGCATGAGGCCGTCGATCGCGATGCCGGCGCTGGTGACCAGGATGTCGAGGCGGCCATGCGCCTTTGCGATGTCGGCGATGGCCTGCTCCGATGCGGCGAAGTCCGCGACGTCGAACTGGGCGATGTCGGCACTTCCTCCGCTCTCTAGGATCTCGCGTTCGGCCTGGCGAGCCGCGTCTTCACCACGCACGTAGCCGAGGATGACTTTCGCTCCTTGGGCTGCGAGGGCCTTACCTGCCGCGCGACCGATGCCGCGCGAACCGCCGGTGACGACCGCTACTTTTCCGCTCAGATCGAACATTGTTTCCGTGTGACCCAGGAAGAGGCAGCTCTTGGCGCCTACCACCCCCGGAGGGCCGGGCGTGTTTACCCATCGACGGGCTCGAAAGGAAGTAAAAACGACCTCAAATCGTTGCGCGAGATCCCGGCGGGACATGAGCTCCGGACGTCGCGGGCCGCCCCATTGG
>JBNKGC010000349.1:0-4103 GCA_050289625.1 Polyangiaceae bacterium
CCTCGACAAGAGGTGGGGGCGGTCTTTGCAGGCGTCCGGAAGGCAAACTGATCGGCGCTCTAGGGACGTTCCTCGGGGGCGGCTCGCCAGCGCGTGAGGCGCCTGGGCCAGCGAGCGTCCGGCATGCGCATCACCGTGCGTCCCGTCGTCTTGAGGAGCGCCGCGCTCCAGGCAACGAGCCAATCAGGTGGGGGAGTGGGGCTGTCGTCCGGCCTCGCTTCGGCATGGCGGTCCGAGGCGGTTACGGTACCGTGCCACTTGCCAGCCGGGGTGGACCACTCGGCGCGGTAGACGGCGCCCGCTTCCGAGGCGCGCGTCAGTTTGAGTTCCACACGTCCGCCGTGGTCGGGCCGAGCGGAGGTGGGGGAGTTGCTACCAATCACGGTGGAGTCCATCCGAAAGCGCGGGCGGGCCGCTTGGATACAGCGTAGAGCGCGGACTGTCGTGCCTCCAGTGTGCCGGAAGAAATAGCGCTCCTGGCCCCACGCGGAGGAGGCGCTTTTCCCTGTCACGCGTTGTTCGTCCGTCAGAGCGAGAGGGGCAGCCGTCGCCTGCCCCAGCGTCCCGGACGCTCCGAGGGAAATTCCCCCGCCAGGTGTGCCCCACAGTTCGCGCACGCACCGTCGCGGACTCGATAGACGCCAAGTTCGTACCAGTTGCGTTCGACGAGGAGCTGTCCGCACGAAGCGCAGTAGGTGGATTGACCTTCGACGTCGAACACGTTGCCCGTGTAGACGTGCTTCAGACCGTGCTTGTCACGCGCCTGGTTGCGGGCGCGACGAAGCGTTTCCGCCGGAGTGCGGGGCTTGTCGAGCATCTTGAAATCAGGGTGAAAGGCGGTGAAGTGAAGGGGCACCTCGGGGCCGAGGTGTTCCGCGAACCACTCGCACATGCGGTCGACCTCGTCGGCAGAGTCGTTCTCGTCGGGGATCATCAGGTTCGTCACCTCGAACCAGACGTCGGTCTCGCGCTTCAGGTAGATGAGGGTGTCGAGAACGGGCGCGAGGCTCGCGAAGCAGAGCTTGTGATAGAAGCGCTGAGTGAACGCCTTGAGGTCGACGTTGGCCGCATCGAAGTGAGCGTAAAAGTCGCCCCGCGCCTCCGGGGTGATGTAGCCCGCGGTGACCGCCACGGTGCGAAGCCCCCGCTCCCGCGCGATGGCGGCTGTGTCCATCGCGTACTCCGCGAACACGACTGGGTCGTTGTAGGTGACCGCGACGCTTGCGCACCCGGCGGCGACCGACGCGTCGGCGACACGCTCCGGGGTCGCGAACTCGGATAGGCGCTCGATTTCCCGCGCCTTGGAGATGTCCCAATTCTGGCAAAATCGGCAGCCGAGATTGCAGCCGGCCGTGCCAAAGCTCAGCACGCTGGTGCCGGGGAGGAAGTGGTTCAGGGGCTTTTTTTCGATCGGATCGACGCAAAAGCCCGTCGCTCGACCGTAGCTCGTGAGATAGATGTCGTCGCCGATACGCTGGCGAACGAAGCAAAACGCGCGCTGCCCGTCGCGGAGCTTGCAGTGCCGTGGGCACAGATCGCACTGCACCCGGCCGTCATCGAGCAGGTGATGCCAGCGACCGCGTTCGTGAAACTCGGTCAGTCCCCCCATGAGCCCCCCTGGCCTCTCGTAGCCTTTCCGCCCCCTCATCCGCTCTGGGCCGAAAAGGCGGAGGGCCATCAATGAGAGCTGAGCACCGCCGTAGGTTTACGGTGGTGCCAACAATTCGAACTATAGCTCATTCCTCGCGAAAGACTCGCTGGGAACTCATCGGGGAGCGGTTGGGGGCGGCCCGCATTGCGCCCTGGCGCGGCTCATGAGGTTCGGAGCCTATTTCGTCGGCATGGGCCTCAGCTTCGGATCAGAAGCTGATCCAGAGCGACTCCGGCTTGCGACAGAGCGTCTCGCTGCAACCGGCAGAGCACGGAAGTCCCCTCGAGCCCGAGATCGATCATCTGGTCGAGTTCGGATCGCGGTACGGCGCGTCCTTCAGCCGTACCTTGGATTTCGACCAACGCTCCCGACTGCGTCGCGACCAAGTTCAGATCGACGCGGGCCGCGCTGTCTTCGGCGTAGCAGAGGTCGAGCGACAACCCACCGTCGACGTGGCCCACGCTGACGGCCGCGATCTGATCGCAGAGGACGGGCTTTTTCAAACGGCCTTGCTGCCGAATGTTGTCGAGTGCCAAAGCCAGGGCGACGAACCCGCCCGTCACCGACGCGGTGCGGGTTCCGCCATCGGCTTCCAGCACGTCGCAGTCGATCGCGACCGAGCGTTCCCCGAGCTGCTCGAGATCGACCGCCGCCCGGAGCGAACGGCCGATCAAGCGTTGGATTTCCCGGGTCCGTCCGCCGAGGGGGCGCTCGCGCCCATCGCGTCGTTCACGGCGCTTGGGGTTGGAACGCGGGTGCATTTGGTACTCGGCCGTCACCCAGCCTCGCCCAGATCCCTTCATCCACTCCGGTACGCTGTCCTCGATGGACGCGGTGACCAGGACCACGGTTCGACCCGAGTGGTAGAGCACCGAGCCTTCTGCGAGGCGCTGAAAGCCGCACTCCATCCGCACGGGACGCAGAGTTCTCCGATCGTCCCCGGTGCGCTTGGGTTGACCGTTCGATGCCCGAGTCGCTTCCGTTCCCATGGCGGGCCCCTACCACGAGATGCGACCGCGTGCGCCGTTCGGCACGGCGGTTTGGCATCGCGGTTCGGCACAGCGGTTCAGAACAGCGGTTCAGAACAGCGTTTCAGCGGCCTCCGCCGTCATGGCCGCCGCGCGCGCGGGCACAAAAGGGCCGGGAATGGCCACCGGGTGCCCGCGCCGCGCTGACTTTTCTCCCGAGTGTGGCCAGGAGCGAGCGCTGTAACAGACTGAAATTCTGTCGTTTTTCTGAAGAAAAGCGAGCGCTGGCGGCCTTCCGGTCCTCGTGCGAGACTGCGAACCTCCCCAAGGTCCCTTTGATGGCGCTCCAAACTGGCGACTTAGTCGACGAAAAATACCGAATCGTCCGCCTCCTCGGTGAGGGGGGAATGGGCGCTGTCTACGAGGGTGAGAACACCCGCATTCACCGGCGCGTCGCTATCAAGGTGCTGCACGCGGCCGTGGCCGACTCGAAGGACGCCGTCCAGCGGTTCGAGCGCGAAGCGCAGGCGGCTGGTCGCATCGGGTCCGAGCACATCGTGGAGGTCCTCGATCTTGGCCACCTGCCGAACGGCGACCGATACATGGTGATGGAGTACATGGACGGCGACGCGCTCAGCGATCGCATCGAGGCGCAGGGTCGCCTTTCGGCGCGGACGCTTGCGGAGGCCTGCGTGCAGATGCTCGAGGGCCTGAGTGCAGCCCACGACGCCGGCATCATTCATCGGGACCTGAAGCCGGACAACGTCTACCTCTTGAACAATCGCGCCGGGAAGAAGGACTTCGTCAAGATCCTCGATTTCGGGATCTCCAAGTTCAACACTCTGGGCGGCGAGTTTTCCATGACGCGGACCGGCGCCGTGATGGGAACCCCGTATTACATGTCGCCGGAGCAAGCGAAGGGGAATCGCGACATCGACCACCGCGCCGATCTCTATGCGGTAGGGGTGATCCTGTACGAGGGCCTGACCGGCACGGTTCCCTTCGACGCGGACACGTTCAACGAGCTGCTCTTCAAGATCGTGCTCGAAGAGCCAGTGCCCGTGACGAATCACGTGCCCGACGTCGACCCCGGGTTCGAGCAGATCGTTCGGAAGGCGATGGCGCGGGATCCGGCGGCGCGCTTCCAATCCGCTTCCGAGATGCAGGACGCCCTGCGAGCATGGCTGGAGGGGGCGCCGATCGAAGCATCACCGCAGGTAGCCGTTGCGGCCGGTGCGTCTTCTCTGGAGCTCGAGAAAACCTCGGTCCCGGGTGACGTCGATGCGCCGTCGTTCGACGGTCTGTCCGCACGAACGTCGAAGCGTGCCACCCAGGGCTCCTGGGCGGCCAGCGGTGACTATTCGACGAACAAGAAGGCTTCCGGCACCAAGATCGCGCTTGCTGCCGCGGCTGTGGTCCTGTTCGCCCTGGGTGCAGGCGGCTACTACGCCAAGACCCAGAGCGACGCCGCGGCTGCGCGAGTC
>JBNKGC010000350.1:0-4082 GCA_050289625.1 Polyangiaceae bacterium
GGCCATTGGCCTCGCGTGCCTCGGGTTTGTTCCGTGCGTGGCGGTTTTGGGGTGGGACCCGTTCAGACTTCGGGGTCGCTCGATGCGCGGCGGCTCGTGGGCGATTCGGGCGGACTCGACCGTCCGAAGTAGACGATCACCGACGCGAGGACTGAGCAAAACAGCAGGTACGTCCAGCCCGGAACGCCTCGCTTGCCCTCGCCTCGGGCGGTGCGGTCGAGCGCATCGGCGAAGACTTCGTTGGCTAGGGCGCCCACGAAGCGTTCACCCCCGATGTAGGTGGTGGGGAGCCCCTCGAAGCCGACTTCGCGCAGGAGCGCCGCGTCTCTTTCGAGGCGCGCCTCCGAGGCTTTCCCGGCGACGCACTCGTCGAACTTCCGCACGTCGAGACCAAGCTCCCGGGCTTGGGCTCGGTTCGATCGGACGTCGAGCTTCGCGGCGGAAAAGAGGTGATCGGCCATGCCCTCCCCGCGGCCTTGCTCCTCGGCGCACAGAGCCGCTTTGGCGGCATCGCGCGCCATCGGGTGGTGGGGCAGCGGCATGTGCAGCCGCGTCAGGTTCGCGCGGTCACCGTAGGGAGCGAGCAGCTCCTTCAAGCGACCGTGCAAGTTGCGGCAGTAAGGGCACTGGAAATCCGCGAACTCGACGACGTTGACCTTGCCGGGCTCGTAGAAGGCGAGGATGCCGGGAGCCACGGGGGGAACCGGCTTCACGTGCGGCCAAACGAGGGGGCTCGCGATCGCAAGTGCGCCGAGGGCAGCCCAACCCCAGGTGCGGAGGCGGACGACGGACCGCTTCGGAGCGGTGGCGAAGGGGCTCGATGGCGAGTAGCTGACGGAATCGTCACTCCAGATCGGCGGCTGTCGCTGGCTTTCCGGGTGAACGTGGACCGAGTCGACCACGAACGTCTGGGTGATCTCTTCCCGGTGGCTCTGGTGCCAGCCTTCACCGCGCAGGCCGAATGCCGCGGCTCCGATCGCGATGCAGCACAGGTCGACGATCACGCACAACGCGCAAACCTGGTTGATCACGAAGAATTGCACCCCGAGGAGCACGACTCCCACCACAGCCAGGGCGAGGGCGAGCGGGGTGACCAGCCGGCGCCTGCTCGTGGGGTTGGCGATCAAGGACAGCCCGAACACGAGGGACAGGGCCGCCAGCCCCAGCGCTGGGACGGGGAGGGCGAAGGGGAGCCCCGGGATCGTCACGTAGCCGAAGCCGCTTTGCCTCACACCGGCGCAACCGGTCCCGCCGCAGAACGACGGGGCGAGGGTGGTGTAGTCGACGAACAGCGCAGCGCTCGTGACCAGGGCCAGGAGCGCGGCAAGGCGCAACAAGAGAAGCCAGTGGGCAGGTCGCAAGTCGCTGAGGATATAGCTCCAGGTTTGCAACCTGTCATGGGTTGAGGGAAGATGGGCCCCGTCGAGAGCCCGACCCTACTTCACGTTGGACACCCGCGGGGGTGCGGGGAGGCAACGCAGGCGCGAACACAGTCGCGTCGCGACGCCATCCCAACCATCGATGTGAGAAACGGACGAGGGGTGGGAGAGGCTCCGCGGAGGGATACGACGCAGCGAATGACGCCAGCGCCTCCGCATTGGTCGGCTCGAAGAGGCCCCTACTTCACATCGTTCGAGGCTAGCGCCCATGAACCCTTCGGGGTGACCGCGCGCTCGAACCGTGGGGGGAGCTCGGACCAGCCGCTCGCATGGACCCGCTTCGACGGCGGGTCCCCAGTCAGGATTTGATTTCAGAAAATGCCTAAGTTTCTTCCCTCGCGTGGCGACATCGTTCGCACGCTTTCTTCCTCACGCCGTGCTCTGCACGGGCGTGAAGTCGCCTCCCAGCTCGAAGTGCCGGAAGGCCAATACTCGCGTCTGCTCGAGCTACTCGATCAGCTGAGCTTCGACGGCACCGTGCGCCGCATGCCGGGCAACCGCTTCCGTGCGCGCGCCGAAGCCACCGAAGCAGGAGGGACCTGGGAGGGCGTCCTCCAGGTGAATCCCCGGGGCTTTGGGTTCGTGAACGCCGTCGGGCACGATGACGTGTACGTCGCGGCCGATGGAATCGGTGGCGCCCTCCACGGTGACAAGGTGCGCGTGAGCGTCATCAGTCGGTCGTCCCGCGGCGTCGAAGGACGCATCGAGGAAATCGTCGCGCGGCGCAATCCGCGGGTCGCCGGCGTGCTGCGTCGGCGCCGCAAGAGCGTCTGGCTGGAACCCGACGACACGCGCGTGCGGGGTCCCGTGGTGATCGCCCGGGACACTAAAGAGGCGCGCGACGGCGAAGCCGCCGTGGTGAACATCACCCGCTTTCCGCTGTATGCCGACGAGCTCCCCGAAGGCGAAGTGGTCGCGATGCTCGGTGACCCGGGTGACCCGAATGCCGAGGTCGCGAAAATCCTCGTGCGGGAGCAAATCGAGGAGGAGCATCCCGAAGCGGCGCTCGCCGACGCCGAAAAAATGGCGGCCCGCCTGCGCCGGCTCTCCCTCAAGGGGCGTGTCGACCTTCGGGACGTGCCCCTGCCCACGATCGACCCCGAGGACGCGCGTGATCACGACGACGCCCTGTGGGTGGAGCGCACGGCGGAAGGCTATCGCGCCTACATCGCCATTGCCGACGTGAGCGAATACGTCCGCGCGGGCTCCCCCCTCGACGACGAGGCGCGCGCCCGCGGTTGCACGATCTACCTGCCGGACCGCGCCATTCCGATGCTCCCGGGCGCGCTGGCGGCGGACCTGTGTTCTCTCGTTCCCGACCGGGAGCGCTACTGCCTGTGCGTCATCGCCGAGCTCGACAAAGCGGGCAGGCTGCTCGACTACGAGATCGTCGAGGGCGTGATGCGATCGGCGGCCATGCTGACCTACGGAGGGGTGGCGCGAGCTCTCGGTTTCGATCCGGAGTCACCCCGTTCGGCCCAAGCCGAGGCGATGAAGAAGGATCTGCGGGCGCTCGACGAGCTTTCGCGCAAGCTGCGCAAGGCCCGGATGAAGCGGGGCGCGCTCGACCTCGACCTGCCCGAGCCGAAGATCCAGCTGGATTCGGAGTCGGGAGCCCCCGTCGGGGTCACGCAGCGGGCGACGCGACCGGGTATTCGTCGGGCCTATTCGATGGTCGAGGAGCTCATGCTCCTGGCGAACGAAGTCGTGGCGCGCTTCATGACCAAGAAGCGCGCGCCCGCCATCTACCGCGTGCATGGCGTTCCGGACGAGCAGAAGCTCGAACGCCTTGCCGAGGCCGCCGAGGTGCTCGGTGTTTCGGTGGATCTCGACGAGATGCTCGAACCGCGTGGCGTCTCCCGTTTCTTGAATCGGATTTCCGACCACCCGAAGAAGAAGGTGCTCGAGTCGCTCCTTTTGCGTTCGCTGAAGCAGGCGCAGTACGACATCGCCAACATCGGGCACTTCGGGCTCGCCTCGGATCACTACCTGCACTTCACTTCCCCGATTCGCCGCTACCCCGACCTGTGCGTGCATCGGCAGGTGAAGGATCTCCTGCGGGGCAAGAAGCCCGACCAGTCGACGGGGGCGGTCGAGAAACTGCGCGACGCGGCGACCGATTCCAGTATGCGTGAGCGCGCCGGCATGAGCGTGGAGCGCGAGGTGGTCGATCTCTACCGAGCCATTTACATGCGAGATCGCATCGGCGACGAGTTTTCGGGGCGCGTCAGTGCCATCACCGGCGGGGGCCTTTACGTCACCATCGACGATCCGTTCGTGGATGTGCTCGTGCGCTACGAAGCCCTGGGTCCGGATCGCTACGAAACGACTGAAAACGAGCTTTCGGTCGCCGGCGTTCGCTCGGGCGACACCATCGCCCTCGGAGATTCGGTGGTTGTCGAAATCGAGGACGTTGCGGTGCTGCGGCGCACGGTTTATGCCCGCCGGGTGCCCCCCGAAGCGGTCTTCGAAGAGCTCGAAGACCGTCGACGAGGCGGCGCACAGCGCGGCCGGCGCGAGCGCCGCCACGACCGCAATGCGCCAGCTCGCCGCGGCCATCTCGGCCTTTCTTCCTTTCCCCTGACGCTGCCGCGGTGTCGGCTGCTCAAGGCGCGCGTCCTCCAGATTCCAGCAGCGGTCGCT
>JBNKGC010000351.1:0-4021 GCA_050289625.1 Polyangiaceae bacterium
GCCACGAGAATGGGCTTGGGGAAGCTGATGAACGCATCGAACACCGCTTCGTTCGACTCGACCCGCCCTCTGGGAAGCGTCGACACCAACGCGGCCTCCAGAGGCGGCGGCGGATCCGCCACGGCCACCACGGGCGCAACGATCGGCCCGGTCACGAAAGCAGGCCATTCGCGTCGCCCACGAGGCTCCACCGCGGCCGTGGCCGCCGCGGCGGGCCTACTCACCATCGGCGCGCTCGCTTGGGCGATCGGCTCGAGGGAAAAAGGCCTTGAACCGACCGTCGCCAGCAGCGTCACCCCCGCAGCTGCGGAATCGGTCTCGGAGGTGGTTTCCACGCCGTTGAAGGTCACCGAAGCGAACTCCGATTCGGCGCAGCAGGTCGACGCAGACGCGAAAGGGGCCGCGGCGAGCGATGGCGAAGAGAGGGCGTCCGACGCCTCCGATTCAACTGACAGCAAGACCGACTCATCGGCCACTGCGCCGCCGACAAGTCCCGCTCCGACGGCGGCCCAACCCAAGCGCCCCGTCGCGCCCCGCTCGACTTCCGCAACCGTCAAGAAGAGCGTTACCATCCGGCCCGGGAACACCGCCGAAAGTGGTGCGACTTCCTCGGAAACCGAGGGCGGCTCCCGCAAGAGCTTCCTGAAGAAACGCTACTAGATCCCATGCGGCAATCGCGGCTCAGGCAATCGCGGCTCAGGCAATCGCCTGGGCTTCGTACACTCGGCTCCTCATTCCTCTTCGCAGCTACCCTGCTCCTCTCGGCTGTCCCCGCCATGGCGCAGAACCGGGCGGCGGCAGAAGCGCTCTTTCAAGCGGGACACGAAGCTGCGGAAGCTGGCGACTATCAAAAGGCCTGTGAGAAGTTCGAGGCGAGCAACCGCCTCGAACCCGCCGCCGGCACGGTGCTGAACATCGCCGACTGCAAGGAACGACTCGGCGCCTACGCGAGCGCCTGGCAACGCTATCGGGAGGCCGCCGACAAGCTGTCGGACGGCGATGAACGCGCTCAATACGCGCTCGAGCGTGCCCGCGCCCTCGAAGTGAAGTTGCCGCGAGTGATCTTGGAAGTCTCGACCGGCGAAGCAGGCCCTCCTGACGGAACGGTCATCTCGCGCGACAAGGCGCCCATTCCCCTGAGCGTGCTGGGAGCGGCCCTTCCCGTGGATCCCGGCGCTCACGAGTACGTGCTTGAGGTACCCGGGTATGCGACCACACGACAGCAGGTCACGATTCAAGAAGGCGAACTGCTGACGGTGACACTCAGTCTCGGCGACCCGCTTCCGGAACCGGCGTCCGAAGACCTGGCATCCACCGCGAAAGCCTCGACTTCGGAGACCATGTTTCAGGACGCCCCGCCGACTGACGACTCATCGAATCGCACGTGGGGCATCGTATCGCTCGGCATCGGTGCGGCTGGCATCGGGGTCGGTGCCATCACGGGGATCATGGCCATCGGGAAGAAAGACATCGTCGACGAACAGTGCCGCGACGATTTCTGCAAGACGGACGAGGGTACGGACGCCGCGAGTTCGGGCCACACCCTCTCGATCATGAGCACGGTGGGGTTCGCTGTGGGCGCCGCTGGCTTGGGCGCCGGGCTCTACTTCCTGCTCACTGACAGCAGCGCTCAACAAGTGTCCGTCGGCGTTACCCCCACCTGGGGTGGAGCGGCTCTGGGCGTGGGAGGGCGCCTCTGATGATCGAGCTTCCCCGTATCGGACGGCACCTGGTGATGCTGGTGGGAGCTGCAGCTGCCGGTGAAGTGGCCTGTTCCAGCTTGATCGACGCCGACTTCGACGCCAAGACCACCTATCCCGAGTACTTCGACGAAGCTGGAGGCACCGCCGGGGTGGTCACCGGCGGCAACACCGCGTCTGGCGGCGGCGGTGACGGCGACGCGAGCGGTGGCTTGGGCGGTGCCACCGGAGGTGCCGGCGGCGAGGGCACCGGAGGCACCGGCGGCCAAAGCAATGTGTGCGAAGAAGCGAGCGCCTGCTCGGCCGACGGCATCGTGATCAACGAGATCCGTGGCCAGGGCGGCACGGACTTCATCGAACTGTACAACGGTGGCGACAAGCCGGCCGATCTCTCGGGTTATTGGGTAAGCGATGGCACGAACTCCTCGGCGATCGAAAATGGCGTGGTCGTGCTTCCCGGTGCGTTTCTCTACCTGCAAGACAACGAGGGCTCACAGGCCGCTTGCGCGCTTGGCACGGGCAACTGCCAGTGGTTCAACTTTGGCATCAGCTCGAGCGGCGAGACCGTCTACCTGATGACTCCAGACCTGAGCGAAATCGACAGTATCGAGTACCCCTCCGACATGTCCGATGAAGCACTCATCAACGGGGAAACTTGGGGGCGTCTTCCCGACGGAGCCGACAGCTTGGCCTACCTGTCTCCCACATTGGGGACGAGCAACGTCGTCACGGACCAGCGCTAACGGTTCGCGTCCCGCAGTCGACGCGTCACTTCGCGACGCCGAAGTAGTAGAGCGGCTGCTGACTCTCGCTGAGGGTGAAATACCCACCGTCGGGAGCAAAGGCGATCCCCTCCCCTTGCTCCTCGATCGCGAGAGGCACCTCACAGGGCTGGCTCTCGAAGGCGGCCCATAGCGAAGCGCTGGGTGCACGCTCCCAAAGGTATGCTCGAGAACCGTCGCGCACGATTACGGCGTCGCCGCCAAAACTCACGTCCCCCGCCGACGGAACGAAGTCATCCGGGACCCCCTTCGCTAACTCGCCGCGCGCCACGAGCTCAAGCTCGTCGCCGTCCCCCGCATTCGCCAGGTTCACGGAATACACCCGCGGCGGTGAGCTCTTTGTGACGAGCACCACCTCGTCGCTGTCCGGATCGGCCAGTAGGGTTTCTGCGTCATGAGGCTCGTCCGGGTATGTGAGCGTCACGCTCGAAGCTTGTAGCGTTTCACCGTCGACAATCGTCTTTGGTTCTTCGACGATAACGATGCGCACTCGGGCGCGGGTGTGCTCGTTGTCGCCAATGTCGCCGATATAGAGCAGCTGCTCTCCCTCCGCACCGAAGCCGGCCGCGATGTCCTCCCAATCGGTGAGCGCAGCCCCGAGCACGGGCAACGTCCCCAAGCTCTCCCCTTGCTCAGTGAACGCAAACAGTCGCGGTGAATCGCCCGAATCGTTGTGGCTGAACAGCGCGCCGGTCCGCCGGCCCACCACCAACCCGGACGCTTCCGCGAGAGCATCGTCGGGCCGGCTGCGCGCCTCGCCATCCAGGTATTGGTTGGCGCAACCCACGAGAACTGGTTCAGTGACACCCCACCCACCACCGGCGTCAGAGCCCGCACTGCCGCCGGTACCGTTCCTGCCACTCGGAACCGGCGGCCCCTTTTCTGAGCAAGCCGCAAGCACACCCACCACGGCCGCGCAGCAGGCAATGCGAGTCAAACCAGCCAGCAACACGCTTCTGTCTCGCTCGCGCCCGCTCTCACGCATCTCATCCGAGCTCTGCTTGCGCTCTCACTGAAACGTGACATTTTACCCGTCTTGTGACCTTCCCCGGAGAGCCCCTATCCTCCCAGGCCAGTTTCGAGACCTCGGGATAGGAGCGGATCATGAGGAAGACAGTAGCATTGCTTTCGTTCGTTGGAGTAGCCAGCTGCGTCGCGGCTTGCGGTGGAGACGACGATGGTCCGTCGATCCCCGGTGACTCCTCGGGGGGAAGGACAGGCACGGGCGGCAGCACCGGGGGCGACAATACCGGCGGCGGCGCGGGAGGCACTGGTGGCGGAGAGACGGGAGGCACCGGCGGCGGAGACACGGGAGGCACCGGCGGCGGAGACACGGGAGGCACCGGCGGCGGAGACACGGGAGGCATGGCAGGCGCTGGCGGCATGGGCGGCATGGGCGGCATGGGCGGCACGGGCGGCTCTGGTTGTAGCGGCGACGTGACCGACGTCGTGATCAACGAGGTGGATGGTGACGGCGATCCTGAAGACTGGATCGAACTCTACAACGATGGCGAGAGCTGTGTGGATCTCGGAGGGCTC
>JBNKGC010000352.1:0-4013 GCA_050289625.1 Polyangiaceae bacterium
CAAGCAACTAGAGCAGCGATTCGTGCAGCGCGCCGAAGCCGAGCAGGCGAAAACCGCCCCCTCGACAAGAGGTGGGGCGGTTTTTGCAGGCGTCCGGAAGGCAAACTGATCGGCGCTCTAGGCTCGGTGCAAACGCGGATCAGGCGCCCGTGGTCACGGGGCGGGTTTCGGGTGGGTCGAGGCGAGTCGTCGGAACAAGCAAGAGTCGACGCGGGCGGGGTTGACCTCACCGAACCGGTGCATAAGTTCGCGCTGCAAATAGGGGTGTCGGGAAACGCGGACCGCCGCCGGGCGATGGTTCGACCCCCCGAAGCATTTCGAGGACCAAATCCAAAATGAGTAGCAAGGAAATCTACTTTCGCCGTGAAGCTCGTCGCCAGATGCTGCGAGGGGTCGACGAGTTGGCCAACGCCGTTCGAGTCACACTGGGCCCCCGGGGCCGAAACGTGGCAATCGAAAAGAGCTGGGGAGCGCCGAACGTCACGAAGGACGGCGTGAGCGTCGCGAAGGAGATCGAGCTTGACGACAGGCTCTGCAACATGGGCGCCCAGATGGTCAAAGAGGTGGCCTCTCGGACGAACGACGACACGGGTGACGGCACGACTACGGCAACGGTGCTCGCCCAGGCCCTGTTTGGGCAGGGACTCAAGCTCATCGAGGCGGGCATCAACGCGATGGACGTCAAGCGCGGAGTCGACGCTGCCACCGTCGCCATGGTGGAAGCCCTCAAGAGCGAGGCGAAGGACGCCACGGGCCGAAATGAGATCCGCCACATCGCTCTCGTGAGCGCCAACGGTGACGAACGCGTAGCCGACTACATCGCCGACGCGATCGACAAGGTTTCGACCGAAGGTGTCATCACCGTGGAGGAGGCACAGGGCCTCGACACCACCATCGACATCGTCGAGGGCATGCAGTTCGACCGGGGCTACCTCTCTCCGTACTTCGTGACCGATCAGCAGGGCATGAAGGTCGAGCTCGACGACCCGTACATCCTCGTCAGCGAAAAGAAGATCAGTGCGATGAACGACCTCGTGCCCGTGCTCGAGGGAGTGAGTCAGGCGGGGGCCTCGCTCCTCATTGTCGCCGAAGACGTCGACGGCGAAGCCTTGGCCACCCTCGTGGTGAACAAGCTGCGTGGCGTCCTCAAGGTGGCCGCGGTCAAGGCGCCCGGCTTTGGTGAGCGCCGAAAGGAAATGCTCAAGGACATCGCTGCCCTGACCGGTGCGACGCCCTTCATGGAGGATCTTGGTCGGAAGGTCGACAGCGCGACCATCGCCGATCTCGGCCGCGCCAAGCGCGTGATCCTCGACAAGGAGAACACGACCATCGTCGACGGGCAGGGGGCGAAAGAGGCCGTTCAGGGACGAATCGAGCAAATCCGTCGCGCCGTCGAAGAGACGAACAGCGAGTACGACAAGGAAAAGCTCCAGGAGCGTCTTGCCAAGCTGGCCGGTGGCGTCGCCGTCATCAAGGTCGGTGGGGCCTCGGAGCTCGAGGTGAGGGAACGCAAGGATCGCGTCGAGGATGCTCTGGCAGCTACCCGTGCGGCTGTCGAAGAAGGCTACGTGCCCGGCGGCGGCGTGGCTCTGCTCCGCGCCGCTGCCGCGGTGAAGAAGCTGGAGTTTGCCAACCCCGACCAGCGAATGGGCGCCGACCTGGTTGCACGGGCGGCAGAAGCACCGCTCCTCCAGATCGCGACCAACGCCGGGCTCGAGGCCCGTGTGGTCTTGGAGAAGGTGCGAGAAAGCGGACCGACCGAGGGTTACGACGCCCGAGCGGGAGAGTACCGCGATCTCGTCAAAGCTGGTGTGATTGATCCCGTGAAGGTCGTCCGTACTGCCCTCGAAAACGCCACGAGCATTGCAGGTTTGATGCTCACCACGGAAGCGGCCGTTACCGAGGCCCCGGCACCCGCAGCTGCACCCGCCGGGGACATGGGCGGCATGGGCGGCATGGGTGGCATGGGTGGCATGGGTGGCATGGGTGGCATGGGTGGCATGGGTGGCATGGGCGGTTTCCCCATGGGCTGAGCTTCAGCATCCCAGCCGGGATCGTCGGGGAGCGAACCCTCGCACTTCGACGCATCCGCACCCTGTGGCGCGCGCATCGAATCCTCGGTGCGTGCGTCGCGATTTTGTCGAGAGAATCGGCCGGAGTCGGAAGGCAGCGGATTCGTCAAAGCGAAAGTGCGACGAACAGAAGGGGCCGACTGCAGGGCTTTTGACCGGTGGCCGACGCGCGCGCTATCATCGTTGAAGTGCGCGAAAATGCGCTCAATGTCGGGTTTGCCGGCCAACGCCGACCCGCACCACCTCGAGCTTTCCGTCTCGCGCCAACCATGTCATCCGTGCCCCGTTCTGCGGCTCCCGTCGATTCGCCAGCCCCCTCCGAGGCCTCATGGAGCTGAGGATCGTCGGTTGCCACGGCGGCGAGACCCCGAAGCATCGGACGAGCGCATTTCTCGTCGACGAGCGACTGGCCTTGGATGCTGGCTCGATCACCCGAGGGCTCGACCTCAAACACCAGCTCCGGCTCGAGGCGTGCCTGATCAGCCACGCTCATCTCGATCACATTCGAGATCTCGCCACGGTGGCCGACAATCGCTGTCAGGCCGACTGCGAGCCGCTGATCGTGGGCGCCACCAAACCGACGATTGTCGCTCTGAAGAAGCACTTCTTCAACAACGTGATCTGGCCTGACTTTTCGGAGATCCCGAACAAGAAGAACCCGACGATCCGCTTCGTCGAGCTCGAGCTCGAGAAACCGACGAATGTGGCCGGGTACGAAGTCAAAGCGATCGAAGTCGCTCATACGATCGACACCGCTGGATTCATCATCACGGGGGATGACGGGTCACTCGGGTACAGCGGGGACACGGGGCCGACGGATCGGCTTTGGCAGCTGCTCGACGAAACGCCTAACTTGAAGGCTTTGTTGCTCGAAGTGAGCTTCCCGAACCGCGAGCAGAAGCTCGCCTCGGTCAGTGGACACCACACCCCGAGAACCCTGGTCAAGGACCTGAAGAAGCTCTCCAGGCCGCAGGACGTGCCCACGCTGCTCTATCACATCAAGCCGGTGTTCCAGGCCGAGGTGGAGCAGGAGTGCGCGCGCCTCAAGGGGGTCAATCTGGCCATCACGCAACTCGACGACCAGTTCGTTCTCTAGCGGCGCTCCCAGGCGCAGGGGTCGTCGGCTCGACGGTCGGCTCCCAGTCGGACCGGGCCGGGACCCGCGCCGCTTTCGTGGTGCCGGTCTCTGGCCGTTCGTGAGCCCGTGGTCGATCGCCTCCGGTTGCAACGTCGTTGCCGGGACTCCGACACGCCGGGCTGTCGTGGATCAGGTTCGGCATGTCGCATGGAGGAGCGTTCGGGAGGACGGCCGTGCGGGGGGACGTCGACAGGGGCTTCCCTAGGACGCCCAGAAAACGCGCATAAGACACATTATGTTAACTTTTCTGGTGGGGACTTCCGGGGAACTCGGGCGTTCGGTCACCGGCGTCATCGCGGGGCCGCCGATCCCGGCGGTCCTGTCGCGGGTCGGCGCGCGTGCTGTCGGAACCCGCCTCCGGTCGGCGTGGTGACGCTGCGTCGCCCGCGAGCTCGATGTTGCACCCACATCCAGCGACACATTTACGTTTCCGCGCTGTCACCTAGTTGTCACGTTGAGCTAGGCGTGACAGGTTGGGTTTCATGGCAACTGGCGCAATCGTGATCCGCTTCCCCGATCGTCGGAACCGCGCTCGAAGGAACGTCTTCGAAGCGACCGAGGAGCTCGAGCGGACGCAGCGCACCCTGGCGCGCTTCTTCGTGGCGTGTGCAATCGCCACCGTGGCCGTGATGACGACGCTTCAAGTCCTTTGGGGCTGAAGCGTCGTCGCGGGCTCTCGCCCCGTCAGAGTCCGCTCGAGCTCTAGTTCTCGGCGCGAAATGCGCCGGGAATTGCTCGCGAAGCGGTTTTGGGGCGCCTCGCTGCGCAGCAGCGAGGTGGGGTCTTTTTTAAAAACCCCCCGA
>JBNKGC010000353.1:0-3968 GCA_050289625.1 Polyangiaceae bacterium
CGATCTGCCTCCTGCGGGTCGGAAATTCAGGCCGGGATGCGCGAACGCAACCGCGAGGTGCCTGCCGACCGGCGCATCGAGTTCCGGATCCTGTCTCAGCCGTAGCGCGGCACGCCGCTTTTCGCCGCGTTCGGCCCGGATTGTGGGCGCCGCAGCCGCTCGGAGCGTGCTCCAGCGGCTGCGCGCTCCTCTGCGCGGTGAGGTTTCGTGTCGCGGTGCTTGACCGTCACCGAACCGGCTCGTACTCGCTCGGCAGAAGTGGTGCACGACGACAGCGTCCAGGCGGTGGTGACCGTCGAGAAGGTGGTCCCCGGCGGAAGAGGCTTTGTCCGCCTCGCCGATGGTCGACCCGCGCTGATCGAAGGGGGCCTGCCCGGCGACCGAGTCCGGCTGCGTGTCGTTCGCGATCACAAGGCGTGGGTCCACGCGCGGGTTGACCAGCTGATTGAGGGCTCGCCACAGCGTGTGTCTCCTCCGTGCCCGGTCGTGGAGCGCTGCGGGGGATGCGACTGGATGGCTCTCGACCCGGAGGCGCAACTCGAGGCGAAGGGCCAGTTGGTCCGGGAGGCGCTCGACCGTACGGGGCACTTTCGGAGCCTGCCGAACGAACTTCGGGTTCATCGGGAAGGAGATGCGTTCGGATACCGCGCTCGCATCCGCCTTCAGATCGAGCGCGGTCGAGTGGGGTTCTATTCGGCCGGCTCCCACGACCTGGTCGAAGTGGAGGACTGCCTCGTCAGCGACGAGCTGGTGCGCGCATCGCTCTACAGGCTTCGGAAGGTGGTTCGGCGCCAGCCCCAGGCCTTCGCTCCTTTTTCTTGGGTGGAAGTTCGCGCGGCAGAAGGAGCGACGACCGCATCGCTCTTCTTCGCGCTCCGGGACAACCTTCTCGGTGATGAATCGCGCCGCGCCCTGGACGAACTCCGTCAGGACTTCTTGGTGGCGGTACAGGGACATCCCAGCGAGAGGCTCGAGCGCTTCCCGTTGGGAGAGGACGTGTATTTGCTCGCGGCGCCAGGCTCTTTCACTCAGGTCAACTGGCCAGTAAATCGTGCGCTGATCCGGAACATCGTCGACGGCGCGTTGGAGCGCGGTGCGCGAACCTTCGCGGATCTGTACTGCGGGGTCGGGAACTTCAGTCTTCCGCTGCTCCGAGCTGGGCTTTCGGGTGTCGGTGTGGAGTTCGACGTCCGCGCCATCGGCGCGGCGAGCGAGGCCGCGTCGCAGCAGGGCCTCGACGGAGGACGCTTCAAAGTCGGCGACGTTTCCAAAGTGGCACGCAGATGGGCCGCACGCGGCGCAGCCTACGACCTGATCGTCGTCGATCCTCCGCGAGCCGGGGCGAAAGGCGCGCTGGACGGCGTGGTGCGACTCGCCAAGAAGGCGGTCGTCGTCGTCAGCTGCGATCCGGTCACTTTTGCGCGCGATCTGCGCGGGTTGGTGGATCGTGGGCTCACCCTGGAGCAGGTCGCCGCCTACGACATGTTCCCTCAGACCCACCACGTGGAGTGCCTGGCCTGGCTTCGAGTCTGATTGGACCGGGTTCTCCGGACTGCCTCGCGGTCCCAGTCTGAAACCGCTCGCGCGAAATTGAACCAGCGTCCGTTCGGATCGTCGACGGGCCTCTGCGAGGACCGAGATGAGGTGCCCTACGCGACGCGTCGAAACCTGAGCGCGATGATTGAAGAAGGTGAGGGAAGACATCGCCTTGCCCAGGTCGCTGGAAGCCCCTACACGCAACTTGGCGTGCGAGGGCAACGCTCAGCCTGGAACCCGGCTCGGTGTCTAGCCCTTCGCCGTGACGTGCTAGGTTGAGCTGAGAAAATGACGGACGAACCGAAGCGACCCGGAAAAGGCGCCCCCGGAATGGGGTCGTTCGGAGGTTCATGGCCCGGCAATGGGCGCCGGAACCAGCGGCCCCCAGAACCCGACGAGTTGCGTCCCTCGCCCCCCCCGGGGCCCGGGCGTCCTGGCGGGGCTTGGCGTGGATGGCTCCTGCCACTCTTGCTGTTCATTGCGTACCTGGGCTGGAGCTATTCGACGGCTTCCAGCGCAGCGCAGCCCGTCGTCACGTACACGGACTTCTACCGGTCTCTGAAGGACGACAAGATCGAATCGGTCGAGATCACCGGGCAGAAGGTGACCGGTGAGTTCAATGCGACGACCCGAATCGACGGTCGGGATCTGAAGCGATTCTCGACGACGCTGCCTCCCTACCAGGACGACGATCTGATGCCGCTCCTGCGGGAGAAAGGTGTCGAGATCTCCGTTCAAACAGACGAGCCGTCACTCGCTCTCTACACGCTCCTGAACGTCGTCGTTCCGTTCTTGCTGATCATCGGCTTTCTCGCGTGGGCCTCCCGCCGAACCAGCAAGATGATGGGTGGCGGTCCCTTCGCAGGTATGCTGAAGGGCAAGGCCAAGCGCTTCGAACGGGAGGCGCAGGTCAACGTGACGTTCCCCGACGTCGCGGGTCTCAAGTCGGCCAAGCGCGATTTGGAAGAGGTGGTGCAGTTTCTCAAGCGCCCCGACCAGTTTCGCCGTTTGGGGGGTAAAGTGCCTCGCGGTATTTTGCTCGTCGGACCGCCTGGAACGGGAAAGACGCTTCTGGCTCGCGCGGTCGCCGGAGAAGCGGGTGTGCCTTTCTTCTCCATCAACGGTTCGGAGTTCATCGAGCTCTTCGTCGGTGTGGGTGCCTCTCGTGTGCGCGAGCTGTTCGAAGAGGCGAAAAAAGTAGCGCCGGCGATTATCTTCATCGACGAGATCGACGCCGTGGGTCGCTCCCGCGGGGCTGGGCTCGGCGGTGGGCACGACGAGCGAGAGCAGACGCTCAATCAGCTTCTCAGTGAGATGGATGGTTTCTCGAGGAACGACCAGACCATCGTCCTGGCAGCCACGAACCGTCCCGACGTGCTCGATCCCGCACTTCTCCGTCCAGGGCGGTTCGATCGACGGGTCGTCATCGATCGACCGGAGCTGGACGCGCGCCGTGCCATCTTGGACGTGCACACGAAGGGCAAGCCGCTCGGTCCTGACGTCGACTTGGACACCATCGCCAAGAACACGCCGGGTTTTTCGGGAGCCGACCTCTCGAACCTGTGCAACGAAGCGGCTCTCACGGCGACCCGACGCGGAGCCGAGCACATCGAAGCTGAAGACTTCTCGTCCGCCTACGACAAGATCGTGCTGGGTGATCCACGCGAGGCCAAGTTGGATCCGGAGGAGAAGCGGCGCGTTGCGGTACACGAATCGGGACACGCGGTCGTGGCCCACTACTCGCCCCTTGCAGAACCCCTGCACCGAGTGACGATCATCCCGCGCGGCATGGCGCTCGGCGTGACCCAGCAGACGCCTCAGGCGGAGCGGCACGTGATGACCCGACCTGAGCTCGAGGCGCGCTTGCGGGTCCTGATGGGTGGATATGCGGCGGAGTCACTGGTGCTCGGTGACACGAGCTCGGGCGCAGAGAACGATCTGAAGCAGGCCAGCGATCTAGCCTTCAAGATGGTCGCGCATTTCGGCATGAGCGACCGCATCGGGCCCGTGTTTTACGAGCATCGCACCGAGCATCCTTTCCTCGGTCAGAAGGTCGCGACCGAAGGTGGCACCAGCGACGCGACTGTGTACGCCATCGAGGAGGAGGCTCGCCGGGTCCTCATCGCAGCCGCGGATGAGGCCAAGGCGCTGCTCGCGGAGCGTCGCGAAGCGCTCGAGCGCATGCGGGACGCACTGCTCGAACGTGAGACCGTGGAAAAGGGAGAGCTTGCCGCTCTCTTGGGCCCCTCGGTGAACTCTTCGCCGCGAGGGGAGGCCGATCCTCTCCATTTCGGCGACAAGTGAGTCGACGAGCGTGAGCTCCCGCGCCTTCGGGCGCAGTTCCCCGCGGCGGGTGGTCGGTTCCCGCTGCAGCCCAGGGTGAACCTGTACGAAACGGATGGGGCGCGCTCCTGCTGTCCGGAGGACTTTGG
>JBNKGC010000354.1:0-3913 GCA_050289625.1 Polyangiaceae bacterium
GCCGCCGAGCGACTAGCGAGGCGCCGGAGCGCAGCGGGAACGTGGGGTGAGGAGGCGCGGCTTTGCCGCGACGACGAGGGGGGCGGGTCCGCACCCCTGCAAGGGAGACAACCGATCCATCTCGATGTAGTACAAGGCGGATTCCCGCCCTCCGTCGAGCCTCTGAAATGGACGATCTGATCGAAAAAGCCGCGATTTTGCACGAGGCCTTGCCGTACATCCGTAGATTCCACCAGCGCACCCTGGTGGTGAAATATGGCGGCCACGCGATGGTGGATGAAGAGCTCAAGCAGAGCTTCGCTCGCGACGTCTGCCTTCTCCGCTACGTCGGGATCCACGTCGTCGTGGTCCACGGTGGAGGCCCGCAGATCAATCAAATGCTGGATAAGATTGGCATCGAGTCCACCTTCAGCGCGGGGCTTCGGGTCACGGACGACGCGACGATGAACGTCGTGGAGATGGTCCTCGGGGGGGCCGTCAATTCGGAAATCGTCGGCATGATCTGCGCCCAGGGCGGACGAGCCGTGGGTCTGAGCGGCAAGGACGACCAGTTCATGCGCGTCCGGCGCAAGGATCGGGTCGCCGCGACCACTGACAGCGGACGCTCCGTCCTGGTGGATCTGGGGCGGGTCGGCGACATCGTCGAAGTGCGACCGCACCTGTTGCGGGATCTCTTGGATCGAAATTTCGTCCCGGTCGTCGCCCCCATCGGGCTCGACGACGAAGGCAAGGCGCTGAACGTCAACGCCGACACCGCAGCAGGCCGGATCGCCGCAGCGCTCGGCGCGGCCAAGCTCATGCTCATGACCGACGTCGACGGTGTGAAGGACGGCGACGGCAACTTGGTTCGCTCCCTCCGCGCCCGGGAAGCCGAGAAAATGATCGCTGACGGCGTGATTCAGGGTGGGATGATCCCGAAAGTGCGCTGCGCACTCGAATCGGTCGACGCGGGAGTGGAGAAGGTGCACATCGTCGACGGGCGTAAGCGCCATGCCCTGCTCCTGGAGATCTTCACGGACCGAGGCGTCGGGACGGAGATCCAACGATTCGTCGACTCGTGATGGAGGACGAGCGGCTCTGCCAACGCCCCGACGGGGTGCCTCCGAGTGCCATCCTCCGCGTGTTCCGGGTACCGCCCGAGTGCGAGGGCATGCGCCTCGATCGCTTCCTGCCCTCCCAGCTCCGCAACACCTCGCGGACGCGAGCGAAGCTGATCATCGAACGGAGCGCCTACACGCCCGAGGGCAAGCCACTTCGTGGGAGCGATCGGGTGCGCGGTGAAGATCGCATCGCCTTGTGGCGACCGGCGTTCGACGAGCAAGAAGCGCCCGTCTCGCTGACCACACTTTACGAGGACGAACACCTTCTTGTCGTCGACAAGCCACCGATGATGACGGTGCATCCGACGGCTCGCCATCATCATCACACGGTGATCAAGCGCCTCCAGACCCAACGCCCCGGCGAGTTCCTGTCCCTGATCCACCGTCTCGATCGCGAGACGAGCGGCGTGCTCCTACTCGCCCGCTCAGCGGAGGCGGATCGAGCCTTCAAGAAGGCTCTGGAAGACCGATCGATTGCTGCAGCGCAGGCCGCCGAGGCGGGCTTCCCCGTTTCTCGGGCCGACAAATCGTACGTCGCTATCACCTGGGGCATCCCTGAAGCGGGGCTCGTCGATGCCCCTTTGGAGGCCGACCCGAGCCCCCTGCGCGTGAAGATGCGCGTGGCACCGGCCGGACGAGGGCTCGCATCACGGACGGGGGTCGAGGTAGTCGAAACGCGCGGGAAATATGCTTTGGTGCGGTGCGCGCTGCACACAGGCCGCCAACACCAGATCCGGGTCCACCTAGCCCATCTCGGAACTCCCATCGTCGGCGACAAACTCTACGGACCGGACGACCAACTGCTGGCCCGTGCCGCGGACGACGAGCTCACGCCCGAAGATCTGATCCGACTCGAACACTTCCGGCACGCGCTGCACGCGGGGGAGTACCGCGTGACGCACCCCATGACGGGCGAGGAGCTCGTTCTCGAAGCGCCTCTCCCGCGGGACCTCGAGGCATTTTGGGAGTCCCGCGATCCGGCGGAAGCACCCGCCAGAGCCGGCTGAGCGGGCCCGGAAACGCCCCTTCCCGAGCGGTGGGGGCGTTTTGTCCCAGGTGCCCTGGCGGCGAACGGATCGGCGCTCCGGGCCAACCGTTGACACTCGGGGCACCTCTGACCATACCCGCCCCCATGCCGATTCGCCGCGCTCTGCTCTCCGTTTCCGACAAGACTGGCCTGGTCAGCTTCGCTCGCGGCCTCGCAGACCGCGGCGTCGAGTTGCTGTCCACCGGGGGAACCTTCCGCGCGCTGAGCGAGGCAGGCATCCCCGTTACGAGCGTCGAGAACTACACCGAGTCGCCCGAGGTGATGGCCGGCCGTGTGAAGACTCTCCACCCCCGAGTGCACGGCGGCATCCTCGCCCGCGAAGGGACCGACGATCAGGACCTCGAGCGTATCGGCGCTGGCTTCATCGATCTGGTGGTGGTGAACCTGTACCCCTTCGAGAAGACTCTGAAGAGGGCCGACTCGAGCTTCGAGGAACTCATCGAAAACATCGACATCGGTGGCCCCAGCATGGTGCGGTCGGCTGCCAAGAACCACGCGCGAGTGGGCATCGTCTGCGATCCCGACGACTACGGTTCGGTGCTCGCCGAAATCGAGGAGTCGGGGGAGATCCTCCCCGCCACCCGCAAGCGACTTGCCGGCAAAGCCTTTTCGCACACGGCCGCTTACGACGCGGCCATCAGCGGCTGGCTCACTGCCCAAGACGAGAGTGATGGCTTTCCGCGTGCGCTCACCCTCCCGATGGTCAAGGCGTATGGCCTTCGGTACGGGGAAAATCCTCACCAGAAGGCAGCGTTCTACGTCGAACGCGACGCGCCCGCCGGCTGCTTGGCTCGCGCCGAGAGCCTCGGCACCGGGGCCAGGGAGCTCAGTTTCAACAACCTCGTCGACGCCGCCGCCGCCATCGAGGCGGTCCGGGAGTTCGTCGAGCCGGGTGCCGTCGTGATCAAACACACGAGCCCTTGCGGAGCAGCGACGGCATCGAGCCTGGCGAAGGCCTACCATGCCGCTCGCGAGGCCGATCCAGTGAGCGCATTCGGTGGTATCGTCGCCGTCAACCAGCCAATCGACGTGGACACGGCGAAGCTCTTGATCGAGACGTTTCTCGAGTGCGTGATCGCTCCGAGCGTCACCCCCGAGGCTCTCGATCTCCTGCGCACGAAGAAGAACCTCCGGATCTTGGCAACCGGGGAGTGGCTCGGAGCCGATCACGAGGCGTACTACGCGAAGGGCATCGGAGGCGGTTACGTCGTCCAGGAACGCGACGGCACCGCGGCCGGTGAAGTGACCGGCGGAACCGTCGCCACCGCGAAACAGCCTTCTGCGTCCCAGCTCGGAGCGCTCGAGTTCGCGTGGGCGGTGTGCAAGCACGTCAAGAGCAACGCCATCGTGTTGGCCCGCGAGATCGAGCCTGGCGTCTACGCAACCGTCGGAATCGGTGGCGGGCAAACCGCTCGCGTCAACGCCGTCAAGCAAGCCTGCGAGCAGGCCGGTGAGCTCGCCCAGGGCGCCGCACTGGCGTCCGATGCATTCTTCCCCTTCCCCGACGGAGTCGAGGCGGCCGCAGCGGCCGGTGTGACCTCCATCGCCCAGCCCGGAGGCAGCAAGAAGGACTCCGAGGTGATCGACGCGGCGAACCGCCTCGGTGTCACGATGGTCCTGACGGGCAATCGCCACTTCCGGCACTGATTCATTAGGGGGGCGGCCCCGCCCCCCTCGTCGTCGCGGCGAAGCCGCTCCTCCTCACCCCACGGTCCGCCGGGTCTCCGGCGGGTCGCGAAGGGGCTCGCTCTCCGGCGGGGACGCG
>JBNKGC010000355.1:0-3901 GCA_050289625.1 Polyangiaceae bacterium
CGGGTCTTTGTCAAAGACCCCAGAAAACTTGCTAGTTCGGCGACACTGGCCCCTACGCCGAGCGTCGCGCGCCTCACCCCTTGGGGGTGCGCGACGCTCGAAGCGCCATTTCGCGCAGGGATCTAGGCTACGAACGATCGACGAAACTGTCGTGGTACGCGACGTCTTCGACGAGCTCCGCCTGAGGGGTTCGCGTTAGCGGCCGCGCGCAGTCGAGCATCACGGCGAGTTCATCGACTCGCTCTCTTCCGATGCTCTCCTCGTAAGCCCCCGGGTGGGGACCATGGGGCACCCCGGCAGGGTGGTGCGAGATGCTCCCCGGACCGATCCCGCGTCGGGACGTGAAGTGCCCCCGGCTGTAGAAGATCACCTCGTCCACGTCGACCGACGAGTGTGGATAGGGACAGGGGATCGCCTGCGGGTCGAAATCGACCGGGCGCGGGACAAAGCTGCACACCAACACTCCAGGAGCCTGAAACGTTGCGAAGATGGTGGGCGGCAGGTGCACGCGGCCAACGCGGGGTTCGAAATCGAAGATTGAAAAGGCCACCGGGTACACCGTGCCGTCCCAACCGACGACGTCGAAGGGACAGCGGTCCGAGCTGAAGCCGTAGAGCCTCCCGCCACGCTGGATCACCACCTCCCGCAGATCCTCCTCAACCGGCCCGACGAAGCGCGGAGCGCGAAAATCGCGATGACTGTAGGGCGCGTCCATTCGCAGTTGGCCCGCTGGGTTCCTGTACTGGCGGGGCACGTCCACCGCCCCGCGACACTCGACGAGTAGCCAGAACTGCCCCGTGTCGTCGAGGTCGAAGCGGTGCTGAACCCCGCGGGGGATCCAGACGTAATCGCCCGTGCGTACCTCGAGGTCCCCGAACATCGTTCGAAGCATCCCTCCGCCGGCGTGCACGAAATAGAGCTCGTCCGCATCACCATTGGCGAAGTACACCCGGTCTGACTCGTCCGGACGCAGCACGGAGACGACGACGTCTTCGTTGAACAGTAAGGGACGGCGGGCATCGAGCACCGGGCCTCCCGAGTCGATTGAACCCGCCGCGAAATGCCGCCGCAGCAGGCCGCTCGGGGCTCCTGCCACCGCGGGTGGAAA
Source organism: Polyangiaceae bacterium (assembly GCA_050289625.1). Classification (GTDB taxonomy): domain Bacteria; phylum Myxococcota_A; class Polyangia; order Polyangiales; family Polyangiaceae; genus NIC37A-2. The sequence goes on from JBNKGC010000355.1 coordinate 1,109, forward strand.
CCCGTGACTCGGCTCGGCGAGGGCGCGTGCTTCGTGGGGACGATGCCGGTGATAAAGGATTGAGTACGCCCCGTCGAAGCCTCCACGCGTGAAGCACTCTTCCCACATCAAAGTACCGCGTTCGTCACGGAGGATGGTGTGAGGTTTGTCGGGAACCGTGCCCTCCACCCGTCGCTCAAGCATCGCCTTCTCCTGAACCCTTGTCGGCGGGGGCTCTCCTCTGCTCCCGTTCGATGCTCTCGAACAACGCCCGGAAATTCCCTGCGCCAAACCCCCGATCACCCTTACGCTGGATGATCTCGTAGAAGAACGGCCCAGCATCCGGCTCGTGATAGAGACCGGCCGCGTCTTTCAGAAAGATCTGCAAGAGGTAGGAGTGTGCCCCGTCCCCATCCACGAGGATTTGAAGCTCCTCGAGCTCGGACAGATCCTCGTCGATGCCGCCAATTCCCAGTTTCTCCAGGCGACCGGGAAGAAGCTCGTAGTACGCGTGGGGCGTGGGCATGAATTCGACCCCGCGCTGCCGAAGTCCCCTTACGGCACTCAGGATGTCGGTCACGGAAAGCGCCACGTGCTGGACGCCATCACCGCGGTTCTCCTCGTGGAAGATGTTGATCTGCGAGTCTTTGAAATGGGGACGGTAGGGCTCGTTGTTCGCGAACTTCACTCCCGAAGCAGGGTCCCACATCACCGCCGACCGGAGTCCAGACCCGTGTTCTCCAGGCTCGACACGAGCCTCGACTCGAGCGTCGCCTTTCAGACTGGGACCCTGCGCCGGCATGTGCACGTCGTCCGTGTGAAACTGCACCTCCCAGAACCGTTCGAAGCCGAGCACGTGCTCGAGCCACAAAAGCGCGGGGCTCATGGTCTCGAAATTGGAGGTGATGTGATCGAAGCGCTCGAAGCCGAGGCGATTCGAGCCACCGCGTGGCTCCTCGTACTCGGTGAGGCCGAGAAACAACGGCGCGTCGCCGTGCCGTTCCTGAAAACGGAAGGTGGTGTCTCCAAACGGAGTGGTGATGACGAACGTCGAAAGTCGCCCGGAGGAAGTCTCGAAGGTCTGCACCGGGTGCACCGGGGTCCCTCCACGCCGTTCGAGCAGCGAAAAGGCGCGTTCGGCGTCCTCCACCGCGAAAACGATGCTGCCAATGCCGTCGGGATGCATGCGGAGGTAGCGATAGGCCCGGCCACCCACGCCCTCGGGAGTCGAGCAGACCACGGTGCACTCACCAGCACGAAAGACCAGAGAGCGCTGGTGCCCTCCTTCGCGTAGCTCCTTGCCGCTCTCCCCGACTTCAGAAAAATCGAGGCGGCCCACGTAGAAGCGTCGCGCGCGCTCCAAATCGCGGACGTAGTAGTGCAGGGCTTCGACCCCCAAGATGCCGAGCGATTCCTTCGCCATATGATCTCCCGAACGTATCATTCAGGATCGCACCGCGCCGCCGGCGGTCAAGCGACGACTGTCAGGGGGAATCGACAGGCTCCGCATCCGGCTGGCTGTCGGGCGCGGCCTTTCGAAAGCAGTCGAGCTCCGCACACCGTGCCTCCACCCGAAGCAGCGTGGGATACGGAGTCAGATCGATGGAAAAGCGACGTGTGGCATACAGCTGCGGGGTGAGGAACACATCGGCCACGCTGAGCGTGTCGCCCACGAGGAACTCTCCGGCGCTCTCCGTGGCAAGCCGCTCGAGCGTCGAAAGACCTCGCACCAACATTTCCCGGGCAATCGCGTCCCCATCACAGCCCGCGTCCCGAAGCAGAGATCTGAGCGCGAGGTTCTGAAACGGCTGCATGCCCGAGTTCACGATCTCGGCCAGGCGTCTCGCGCGAGCTCGTTCCCAAGGATCGGCTGGGAGCAGGGGCGGATGCGGATGCGTTTCCTCGAGGTACTCGATGATGGCGATCGACTGGGCGAGATGGCGTTCCGTCCCCTCTCGTTCGACGGCCAAAACGGGCAGCTGGCCTTGTGGGTTCAGTTCTCGAAACTGCTCGAGATGCTGCTCGCCGCCCTCACGCAAGAGATGCACGAACACCGGCTCGAAGGGGACGTTCTTGTAAGCAAGGGCGATCCTCACACGCCACGCACTCGAGCTGCGGAAGTACGTGTAAAGCTTCACGCTTGAACGACCTCTTGATCGATCGCGCCGAACACGCTGCGACCCGACGAGTCGAGCATCTCGATGCGCACCCGGTCCCCGGCTTCGAGGAACGCCGTTTGCGCTGCCCCCGACTCGAGCACTTCGCGCACCCGCCGTTCCGCCAGACAGGAAACGCCGCGCGCTGGGTCGTGATTGGACACGGTTCCACTTCCCACGATCGTTCCGGCCACGAGGTGTCGGGTGCGCGTGACGTGCTCGAGCAGGTCGAAGAACGAAAAATGCATTTCCGGTCCTGCCTCAGGATCCCCCGCCAGCTGTCCGTTGACGAAGGAACGGAGAGGCAAGTGAAGGCGCCCGTCCCGCCACGCGCTGCCGAGCTCGTCCGGCGTCACGGCGAACGGCGAGAACGCCGTGGCGGGTTTCGACACGAAGAACCCGAAACCCTTCTTCAGCTCGTCGGGAACGAGGTTGCGGAGCGTCACGTCGTTCGCGAGCATCAAGAGGCGCACGTGCCCACCCATCTGAGCGGCTTTCGTGCCTCGGGGAACGTCATCGGTGATGACGCACAACTCGGCCTCGTAATCGAGGCCCCAACCAGCATCGACGAGCTCGATGTCGTCACACGGCCCGAGGAGATGCCCCGACCCGCCTTGGTACACGAGGGGATCGGTCTCGAGCGTTTCCGGGGGCTCTG
>JBNKGC010000356.1:0-3866 GCA_050289625.1 Polyangiaceae bacterium
GGAGCCGAGGCGCCCCCGTCTGCGCTGTCCGCGGAGCCGCGCGAATCACCGCTGCACCGAAAACAGCGGGGGCAAGGTGTGAAGGCCGTCCACCGAGGCTTCCAGTGCCCCTTGCTTTCTCTAGAGGCGCCATGCCAACGTCCCAGGCAATATATACGGAGGGGGCTTCGGCTTCTGTGAAGTCGGACTCCCTACTGGGAGAGAACGCATGAGAACGACGAATATCTTGACTCTGTTGGCGACACTCGGGCTGAGTGGAGTGCTCGCCTTGGGGGCATCCGCCTGTTCTGACGATAACAACCAGGGAGTCGGGGTCGAGGGCGGAGGCTGCTACGCGAATGGCACCTGCAATGCGGGGCTGGAGTGCAGGAGTAACCTATGTGTGCAGGGCAATGGTGTCTCCAATACCGGTGGTGGCTCGTCCTCCAATGGGGTGGACATTGATGACTGCTTTGCTTGTGGCGAATCGTCTTGCAGCGCCGAAAATGATGCCTGCGATGCGTCAGCGGGATGTCGGACCGTACTGGAATGTTGGCTTGGCTGCGGTACGAACGCCTCGTGCCAGAGCGCTTGCGACACTTCCCAGGTGACGGCAAACGACCTGACGGTGATCAGTAGCTACTTCACCTGCTTCGCGACAGAATGTGTCAGCGAGTGCACCGTTTCCAGCACCAGTGGTGGCGGTGGCAACGGTGGCGGTGGCGGTGGCGGTGGCAACGGCGACGGCGGCGGCAATAGCGACGCGGGCGCGCCTTGTTCCGCCACGGACGGGGAGCGTGGGTCCTGCGCAAGTGACGACGCGGAAGCCTGCGATGGTGACACCTGGCAAGCCGTGGATTGCACCGCTTGCGAATTGATCTCGCCGAGCACGACCTGCAATCGTGTGCAGCCTGTGACGTTGTTGCACACGGGCGATGACTATATCTCCGTGGAAGCCACGGACCTGGACTACGCTCCTTCGAGCGAGGGAGTGACCGCCGAGTGGTACCTGGAGTCGTCACAGATCGGGATCTTGCAGTTCAAGTTCGACTCCGAAATCGAGGCAAGCCGGGTAGACGTGAGCGCCACCGGAGTCAGTGAGGTGACACTGGAAACCGAAGGTGGCGCTTCGGGCTGTACCTACACGCTCGTCGCAGGGCGTCTGCAGCGCTACTACGAAGCCGACGCCGATGGGATTGCGTGGAACGGTTGCTGGGGAAGCTTCGATTCGCTGGGAGTCACCTCTGCACCTCCGGGGGTGACGGTGCTCAATTTGCGTACTACTGAGGCGAGCACCAATCAGAATAAGACGATCAAAGTGACTCAGCTGAACATCTAGCAGGGTGCTGAAAAGCACCCTGCCCATGACCAACACCGGTGCCCGCGCACAGGGGTGCAACCGGGGAGGACGGCGAATCCCTCATTTTCAAGGGACTTGCGAGCCAGACACGTTCGCTTCCCATGCGTGAATCAGCACCGCAGGCTGCTGAAAAGACCTTTTCAGCAGCCTGCTAGTGTCCTGAGTCCGCAATTCCCACAAGAAGTCAGTCCCGGCACAGATCAAGTGTCCGCTGGCAGTGGCGAGTCACGGCAGCAATGATCGCATCGGCCGATTTCGTCCCAATGAAGGGCTTGGGGTCGAGATTGTGCTCGCTGATGAAGTTACGAAAGGCCGCTTCGAGTTCGCGGGAGCTACGATGGACGCCTCGACGCAGGGCGCGTTCGGTCAGCAGAGCGAACTAACGCTCGACATGTTTGAGCCGAGAGCTGTAGGTCGGGACGAAGTGGAAGTGGAAGCGCTTGTGTCGCTTGAGCCAGCGTTGAATCTTCAGAATCTTCGGAGTCCAGTGGGTGGCGTAGTTGTCTATTATGAGATGGACATCGCAGTCCCGTTCCATCGTCTGTGCTGCGGCGCGGTAGTCGACCTCCATCACCTTGAGGCTCGATACGGCGCGGACGTTCTCTGGAGCATCGACTCCCGCTCGAAGCGGCATGTGCGCAGCACTTTTGGCCATGCGGCGCTCCACGTCGCCGGAGAGCAGACAGTCGATGAGCTTCTTGCCTGCCTCCGGGTGTGGTCCGCCCTTGATGAGCACCACTACCGTGGGCATCACCAGGGTGCCCATGCCCTCCTGATCGGAATAAACCACACGGACAGGCGCCCTCCCGCCCCAAGTCTGGGATTCAGACCGGGCACGGCACTCGGGGCGGCGACTGGTTCCGGGTCCAGAACGGCGGCACATCGATGGGTCCACGCGCCGCGGTGAGGACCAGTCCACTGGGGCTCGCTGGCGTGGAGGTGGTGCGACTTGCCGCGGAATCATGGCTTCGTCCCACGGTTCAGAGTGCCTCGGGATGGGCGGGCGCCTCATCGTAGCGGCGGTCGCGCCCATTGATGTAGCGGACCGGAATCGCCGCGAACTGTTCGGGCGAGAGGTCGAGCGCGGGCACGGAGATGGCGTGGAACGTGCCGCCGAGCGATTCGACATTGCCTCGCGCGTACGTGCGGATGCCGCAGGTGCGGCAGAACGTGAACGTCAGATGGGGTTCGAGGTCACCGGGCGGCGTCCAGCGGTACTCGGACACACCGGTGCCGTCGAGCAGCCGAAAGCGCTGCGGCCCTTTCGCGAACGCGAACCACGCGCGCGCCTTTGCGCAGTATGAACAGTTGCAGCGGTTCGATCCTTCGCTGAGGTCGATGTCGGCCTCGAAGCGGATCGCACCACAGTGACAGCTTCCGGTGTAGGTCTCTATGGACATGGTCGGCTCCTTGTTCTTTGTGCTTGCGTTTCGCAACCGGTTGGCACTCTACAAGACCGGTTGTAAAATGCAAGCAAGCGATCAATGCCTTCGACCGAGCCGCGCTCTTACTGTCCGATCAACCTGTCACTCGAGATCTTCGGAGACACGTGGACCTTGCTCGTGCTGCGCGACATGATGTTTTCGGGCAAGCGGCACTTCCGCGAGCTGCTGCAGTCCGACGAGCGCATCTCGTCGAACATCCTGGCGGACCGGCTCGCGCGCCTCGTCGGGCACGGCATGTTGACGAAGTCTGATGACCCGACGCACAAGCAGAAGGCGATCTACTCGCTCACCGAGAAATCCATCTCCCTGCTGCCAATCGTCGTGCAGATCGGCGCGTGGGGATCGCGCTGGGTTCCCGACGCCAATAAGCTCGACCGGGCTACGCGCAAGCACCTGCGCGAGATCCAAGAAGGCGGGCCGGGTATGTGGGCCAAGCGAATGGACGAGCTGCGAGCGGAACACCTGCAATACGACGGGTCCGTGCGAGCGAAGTGCACGTTAGCCAGCAGCTCCGAGGGAACCCGCAAAGGGAGGCGCCGGTGATTCGTTGGTGACATCGCCGACCCCACGCTCCGCTGCGCAAGGCCGAGCTGCACCTAGAAGGCTCGGGGCTCGCATGGAACGTGATCCGTCCAAACTGGTTCATGCAGAACTTCAACACGTTCTGGCTGCAAGGCATCCAGCAGCAGGGGCGCATCTTTTGCCCGTCGGTCAGGCCAAGGGGAGCTTCATCGACACACGGGACATTGCCGCGGTAGCAGCGGAGTTGCTGTCGAGCGACACATACGATGGGCGGGATTTCGACCTCACTGGTCTGGAGGCACTGGATCACGAGGTCGCCGCGATCCTGAGCAAGGAGACCGGTCGAGACATTCGCTTTCAGGACATCACGCCCGAGGCAATGCTCGAAGGTCTGCTGGGCGCTGACCTGCCGAGGCCCTACGCCGAATTCTGATCCTGATCCTCGGCTACTTCAAGGCCGGCTACTCGGAGCGCATTACCGACTCCGTGCAGCAACTGACCGGCCGTAGTGCTCGCTCCGAACGAACGCCTTCGGTCTCAGGTCGTGCCGAGCCACGAGC
>JBNKGC010000357.1:0-3860 GCA_050289625.1 Polyangiaceae bacterium
ACTCGATGCGCCGGTTCTTCATGCGCCCGGCGGGCGTGGCGTTGTCCGCGATGGGTTCGGAGCTGCCTGCGCCCCGCACTTGGATGCGGGCCGGGTCGACTCCTTTTTGCACCAGGTAGTCTTTGACGGCTTGAGCCCGGTCCTGTGACAGTTGCTGGTTGGTCTGGGCATCCCCCTCGCTGCTCGTGTGCCCGGAGACCTCGAGACGAATGGACGGGAACTCTGTGAGAACCAGGTAGGCCGAATCGAGTGTCGGCAACGACTCTCGGCGGATGTCCGCCCTCCCCTGCTCGAACGTGATGCCCTGAATGACGCCGGTGAAGCGCTGGACCGCTTCGGGCACCTCGTCTGGGCAACCATCGTCGTCTTCGAAGCCATTGCGCACCTCCGCCTTCGCGGGGCACTTGTCGACGTCGTCGGTGATCCCATCCCCGTCGGCATCCCGAGTTGGACACCCATCGGCCTCCGTTCCCTTCACGTCGGGACACCGGTCGCAGGGGGCCGGCACGCCATCTCCGTCTGCGTCCAGCTCGGGGCATCCCGTCGGCGTCGCCGCCGCTTCGCGCGGGCAATGATCCTCCGAGTCGGACACCCCGTCGCCGTCCGTATCCGCGGGGCAGCCGTCGGGGGTGAGCGCGGCAACGTCCTTGCATCGGTCCTTGGAGTCGACCAGTCCGTCGCGATCGGAGTCGCGCTCGGCCGACGGAGCCGGTGGTGGCGTCCGCTCGAGAGAAACGGTCAACCCCAGGAGCAGCTCGATGTTGTGCGTGGCGGAGCCGTCATCAGCATCGAACTTCTGAGTGAGGTTGTCGCGAGCGTCGAAGCGCAGCGACAGGAGGTGATTGACAGGGACCTTCACGCCCAAGCCGTAGAGGATGAGCGGGTCGATGTCGTAACCCATGGGCCGGCTGAATGCGCCCATCACGCCGCCTCCACCGAGGATGAATGGAGTCACGCTCCAGAAGGGGAGCTGCAAAATGAGCTGCGCGCGTCCCGCGTACAAGAGAGCGCTCCGATTCGTGTCGCGAGTCGCCGTCGGCATGACCGCGGCTTCTACCTCGAGACCGGCGAAGGACACGGGGAAATAGGCGCCTCGCATCCCGACGTCGACCGCCGCGGTGTTGTACGGCTCCTGAGGGAGGGTCTGCACCTTGAGGTTGTGCTTCGACGAAGGAAACAGAACCCCACCGAAGAAACCGAGCTCCCAAAGGTTGCCTTCAGGCTTGTACCTTTCCAAGTAAGGTACGGCGGCCCAGCGCGCTTTCGGATCGTACGGGTCGGCGACATCGACCGCGCCCGCCGCGCCCTCCATCGTGGAGAAGCCCGCCGAGACCTGCATGCCCGCGCTTTCATCCGTGGCGGGCGACGTAGCATCCGCGGCGGGCGACGTAGCATCCGCGGCAGGCGATACCGCGACCGGCTCCCGCGGAGCGGGCGCTGGGGCCGATTCCTGCGGAGCCTGAGCGTAGACGAGTGGTGAAACGAGGAGCGTCGCCAGCGCCCCTGCCGTAGCGCGAATCTTCAACTTGTAATCCCTCCGAGTGCCCGCCGAGCCGTTCCCGCGACCCGCGAACCCGGCGGCGACGGTATCAACGAGTTCGAGCGAGCGGTACAGGCGATGGCGAGGGGCCGCAGTTTTCGGCACCAGGTGCGGTGGACGGTTCACCGGGCTAGCACCGGTCGAATCCTCGGAAAGCGAGCAACCCGTTCCGTGGGCATGGAGCAAAAAGGGCGGGGCCACGGCGCCCTGTTCCAGCGCATGCCGGATCTCTCCTTCGCTTGGGGGAGTGGAAACACCCTGAAAGAGAGAAACCGCCCCAAAAAAAGGCCGTGCTCTTCCCGGGCGCGGCGGTTCACAACGAGTCGGCCCACGGGCCGTCTCCGAAGGGCGAATTTCTCCCTCCCCTGGATCCCGGAGGCCGCAGAGATCCGACGCTTGGAGTCCGCGCGCGCAATCCGCCTTTCGAAAGGCGGTACGGCATGACCCCGGAAGACGGGTCACTTGAGATTCCCTCGCGAGTCCCCAGTGTTGCGCCTGTTTTGCAACCGGACAGGTTGACTAAATAAGTCACTCGACCGTGGAATCCAGCCAGTCTACGGTCCGCTGTGAACGTGGCGAGTGATCACCCGACTCACGAGGAGACGAGCGCGCCCAATTTGGAGGGCAAGATCCTGGGGCGGGCCTATCGCGTGATTTCGCAGCTCGACGCGGGCGGAATGGGCCTCGTCTACGAAGCCGAGCACGTCCGTTTGAGGCGCCGCGTGGCGGTCAAAATCATGGCCGCCCACCTCGTTACTGACGAGCAGGCGCTCGCCCGCTTCCATCGAGAAGCGGAGATCATCAGCCAGCTCGACCACCCCCACATCGTCCAGGTACTCGACTTCGACACGACGGACGAGGGACAGCCCTACCTCGTCATGGAGTACCTCCGGGGGGAAAGCCTCGATCGCCGGCTCGAACGGTCGAGCCGCCTCGCCACCGGTGAGGCGCTTCGCATTTCGATGCAAGCGGCTTTGGGATTGGCCGCGGCCCATCGGTCTGGGGTCGTCCACCGCGACCTCAAACCAGCCAACATCTTTCTCGTCGACGCGGGAGACCAAGTCTTCGTGAAACTGCTCGACTTCGGCATCAGCAAGCGAGCGGGACCGCAAAGCCGCAAGTTAACGGGCGAGTTCGACATCCTCGGCACGCCGGATTACATGGCGCCCGAGCAGGCCCTCGGGCGTACGGCACTGGTCGACCATCGCGGCGATCAATTTGCCTTGGCGGTGATCACGTTCGAGATGCTCACAGGCTCGCTGCCATTCGCCGCTGACGACGTAATGAAGGTGCTCCAGCGGGTGATCCGGGACGCACCGTGCGCCCCATCCGCGCTCAACCCCGAGATCCCCGAAGCGGTCGACGCAGTCATCCTGAGGGGTCTGGCGAAGGAGCCCGAAGCTCGTTTCGAGAGCATCGGTGCGTTCGCCGAGGCTCTCGAAATGGCGGGGCTGGAGGTTCTTCGGCCCAGCCGGACCGGATTCTTCCACACCCTGCCGGCGCTCTCCAAGGAGGAGGCGACGTCCTTGGCTGCCCCTGCACCGCGAGACCGCACTCCGCATGCGAACGCCACGACGATGGCGTCGCATTCGCAGTCGACACCCGGCGCAGTACGGGCCCCTGCCCCGTCGTACCCCGACCCGATCGAATCGGGGCGGACCAGGAGCGGCGTAGGAGCCTCCGGCGGGGGTGCTTGCGAACCAACGGGGCAAGCAGCATCCACGCCCCTCCCGTCGGGGATGCGGAAGAGGCCGACCTCCTGGGGGAAGAAGGATCCCGAGACAGCCGTGCGGGAATTGATCCGGCGTGCTCGACAAGAACTCGGGCTCGACAACTTGTCTCTGGCCCTCAGTTACGCGGACTCCGCTCTCAAGATCGCTGCTTCGTGCGAAAACGACGTGGTGAAGGAGCTCGTCGAAACGGATGCGAGCTTGTTCGAGCGGATCTTCGAGCGTCACCTCGGCCCCCCCGGGACCTTGCTGGTTCCGAATGGGACTTCATCGACCGGGGGAGCGCTCTCGCCCGAGCTTGCGTATCTCCTCTCGCGGGTCGAAGGGGGCATGATGGTGGAAGAGGCAGTGGATATGTCCGCTTGGCCGCGTCGGAAGACCCTGCGGCACCTGGTCGAGCTGAAGCAGCGTGGTCACGTGCGGAGCGACCGGCGTGGTCGCACGCGTCCCGTCGGCTAGTCTTCGAACGCGGGTTTCAGCGATAGCCCCACGTCAGGCCCAGCTCCGCGAGGACGCCGACGGGAGGTACCTCGAGCTTCGAAAGGTCTTCGCCTCGTTCGTCGACGACGCGAAAAGTCGGACGCACGAGC
>JBNKGC010000358.1:0-3840 GCA_050289625.1 Polyangiaceae bacterium
AGAGGAATCAGAGCTTCTGATTAAAAGCCCCAGTCCCAGCGTACTCAGCAGCAGCGTCCAGCTGGTCCGCAATGCGAAGCAGCTGGTTGTACTTAGCAATACGGTCCGTACGTGACAGAGAACCGGTCTTGATCTGACCAGCATTCGTAGCCACCGCGAGGTCCGCGATGAACGTGTCAGCCGTCTCACCCGAACGGTGTGAGATCACGCAGGTGTAATGGTTCTTGTGAGCGAGACGGATGGTGTCCAAGGTCTCGGTGACGGAACCGATCTGGTTGAGCTTGATGAGGATCGAGTTGCCGACGCCTTCTTTGATGCCGCGGCCGAGGCGCTCGATGTTGGTGACGAAGAGGTCGTCTCCCACGAGCTGAACCTTCTTGCCGAGCTTCTCGGTGAGCAGAGCCCATCCCTCCCAGTCGTTTTCATCGAGACCGTCCTCAATGCTGACAACCGGATATTTGTCACACATCTTCACGTATTCCTCGACCAACTGCTTATTGTCGATCTCCTTGCCGTCGAACGTGTATTTCTTGCTCTTCTTGTCGTAAAACTCGCTGATAGCGCAGTCGAGCGCCAGGCTGACCTGCTCGCCGGGCTTGTAGCCAGCTGCTTCGATCGCCTCGAGGATCTTGCCGAGGGCGTCCTCGTTCTTGCTGAGCTTGGGAGCGAAACCGCCCTCATCGCCCACAGCCGTGGTGTAGCCACCCTTGGTGAGGATCTTCTTGAGGTTGTGGAACACCTCAGCGCCGCAACGCAGAGCGTCGGCGAACTTGTCGAAGCCGTGGGGCACGAGCATGAACTCCTGGATCTCCATGCCGCTGTCCGCGTGCTTGCCACCGTTGATGACGTTCATCATCGGGGTGGGCAGGACGCGTGCCTGGATGCCACCGAGGTAGCGCCACAAGGGGAGGTCGACCGAGTCAGCTGCTGCGCGAGCCACTGCCATCGAGATGCCGAGGATAGCGTTGGCGCCCATCTTGCCCTTGTTGGGGGTGCCGTCGAGCTCGAGGAGTCGTGCGTCGACTGCCGGCTGGTCGAGAGCGTCGAGACCGATGATTGCTGGTCCGAGCTTCTCGTTGACGTTCTCTACTGCCTGGGTCACGCCCTTGCCGAGGTAACGACCTTTGTCGCCATCTCGCAGTTCGACGGCTTCGTACTCACCCGTCGATGCGCCGCTGGGAACTGCTGCGCGACCGAAGCCAAGCTCCGTCTGCACCTCGACCTCGATGGTCGGGTTCCCGCGGGAATCCAAAATCTCTCGTGCGTTGACCTCTAGAATCTGTGACATGGCGGGCGAGGTATCACGAAAACGAGCGGAACGGCAGAATGATCCAGTGCCGATTGGGGCTGTGATGTTCGATTTTGCGTTTCGAGTTTTGGTCACCTGAAAGCTTGTTGAGTGCTTTCGGTAGCCATACGAGGGCATATGGTGGGGCCGGTTCCAGTCTCGCAGTTATGCGATGGCGTATGGTTGGGGCTCGGAGGCTTCGTTTTTGTGGGCGATGGGCGCATGGCGACTTGGAATCGTGGCGGTTCGGTGGGCCCGGGTTCGGCGCTGCGTCACTTGCGGCATGCTGCGGGGCAGCTCTCTTCGGGCTCGCAAACCGGCATGGGTTCGGGAAGCGGATCGGGCTCGAAGGGTGGTTCCTCGCCGCGGGCCTCTTGCTCTGCTTCGAAGGCTGCTTCCCTCTCGGCGTACGAGGCGTCGTCTTCCCCCTCGTAGGGAACGAGGGTCACGTTGTCTTCGACCGAATCGGCGAGGAGGCGCTCGTGGATCGTGCGCGGACCGCTCTCGCCGACGAGCAGGTAGCGTCTCAATGCCTGGCTCTTGTGCACGTCGCCTCCGGCTCCCCCGTCCGGCTCGACGATCTCGGTCGACTCCAAGGTTTCGGTCCACTCCACGTGCCGTCCATCGGGGATTTGGATGTCGACCAGGCGCTCGTCGTGCTGACTCCAGGTTTGGTACCAGCTCGAAAGGGTGAGCGTCGGCCACAGACGCCGGAAGGACTCGATGTACACCGTGCTTTGTTGGGACCGACCGCTCGGAAGCGCGCACCCACCACTTCCATATGGGAAGAACAAGGGCTTGCCGAAGATCCCCACCGGCGAGCAGTCGTCCTCGCAATGCTGCTGAAAGGTGGTCACCTCGATCACGCGGATCCCGTGGCCCTCGCGCAGCACCTCCACAGCACAATCCTGCGCGGCGCATTCTCCCTTCTCACCTTCCAACATGCGGCGACAGGCTGTCTCCAACGTACGCACAGGGCGACAGGCTGGGCTCAGATCGCTCGAAGGACGCCGCTCTTGGCTCTCCCCTACCGAAAAAGCTCCCTCCTGCACGGGGTCGGGGCTGGGGCGCTTCGACTCTTCGCGCGCTGCGCCGTCTACCCCTGACCCCACAGGTGAAACGGACCGTGGTCGTTCGCACGCAAAGAGCACGGTCGTGCACCCCACGAGCAGTGGGAGGAGCGTCTCGCTCGGGGTGGGGCGTCGCCAAGTCATCGGCGGAACATAGCGCTGTTGCTCGCGCACTCGTTGTTGTTAGATCCCCCGGGGCCTGACGAGCTGCCCTTCTTCCTTGGAGCACTGATGACTGCACGACTTCGATCTTCACTTCTTTTGGCACTCTTCTCCTCGACGGTGACCTCGCTTGCCATCGGTTGCAGCGCTTCCGGCGAAAACGAACCGGGAGGCGATGGAGACGGCGCGCTCACCGGCGGTGCCGCCAACGGGACAGGCGGCGGCGATGTGGCCAGCGGCGGTGGCGTGGGGACCGGAGGCGATGGCGTGGCAACAGGCGGCGGCGTGGCCACGGGCGGTGGAGTGGGGACGGGCGGCGGTGGAGCCTCGACGGGCGGCGGCGGCGGCGTCGGGACGGGCGGTGCTTCAGGGACCGGTGGCGGGGTGATGGGGACAGGCGGCACCATGGACGTCACCCCCGGGAGTTACGCGCTTCCGCCCCCCAATCAATGCACGAACAAATACAACCTGCAGCAAGAAGGCTGCATGCCGGGTGATGCGGGCAGCACTTGTGGGGGCGTTTGTGAGCCGCCGTCCGCCGGGCACAACGAAGGGAAGACGGGCGATCTCGGCTACATGTGCCCGCGCACGATGCTCTTTTCCGACGAGATGGAGCAGGCCGCGCTTGATGATGCGGGGGCTTCCGGCTGGTCCGATGGCAGCACCAGTCCTTTCACCTACGCGGTGGTGGGCCACGACAACGATGGCGGCGTCCTCGACGGGCCGAACTATCAGAGCGTGTGCTGCCAGTGCTACCAGCTCATTCCCTACCTGCCCGAGCAACAGCTCACGGTCGAAGGCGACGGCATGACGCCCAGCGTTCCACTCCCGAAGCCCCTCGTGGTGCAAGCCTTCAACACGGGGGCGACGCCGGACAGCTTCGACATCTACATGGCCGCTGGCGGAACGGGCGCGGTCAAGGGCTGCTTCGACGAGCCCAATGGGCAGCCGTTCTATTCGGCCTATCCGACCATGGTGGGGCAAGACTTCGGCGGTGGCGTCAAGCCGGTGGGGCAGCCGGGTGAAGGCACGGACTGCAAGAACCAGTACGGTTTGGTGACTGCGGAGACCTTGGGTTCGGCGGGCTGTCAGAGCTGGGTTGAGGACGCCTGCAACCAGCTCACCCACGACCAAAGCTCGATCACCGAGAGCGCGCGCCGCTCCTGCATTCAGGGCAATCAGGTCGATTCGCTCTATCACCTCAACTGGGAAGTCTACGCCAAGCGCGTGGCCTGCCCGGCGGCGATCACCGAGGTCACGGGCTGCAAGCTCGTCGAAGACTTGCCCGCCGCCGATCCCACCATCACCGCCGAAACCGCT
>JBNKGC010000359.1:0-3819 GCA_050289625.1 Polyangiaceae bacterium
GTTTTCGGGTAGCGCCCGGTCGTGCCCCGGCGCGGTCGGCGCGTAATGCCCTCGCGCGGTTCACGCTCGACCGGTCGAGCTGAACCGGTCGATGCATCTGCGTCATCGGCCGTCGCGTCGGTCGCTTCCGCCTCCTGGGAGGAGAGTTGGGGCGCTCCAGAGTCGTCGAGATCTTCGTCCCCGTCGTGATCTTCGTCGAGGTCTTCGTCCTCGTCGTCCTCGTGATCTTCGTCGAGGTCTTCGTCCTCGTCCTCGTCGAGGTCTTCGTCCTCGTCGGGATCTTCGTCGAGGTCTTCGTCCTCGTCGTCGAGGTCTTCGTCCTCGTCGTCCTCGTGATCTTCGTCGAGGTCTTCGTCCTCGTCGTCCTCGTGATCTTCGTCGAGGTCTTCGTCCTCGTGATCTTCGTCGAGGTCTTCGTCCTCGTCGTCCTCGTGATCTTCGTCGAGGTCTTCGTCCTCGTCGTCGAGGTCCTCCTCGCCTTCGCCGACGTCCTCCACGTCTTCGTCGCCGACGTCTTCGCCGTGATCCTCGTCCTCGTCGGCTTCTTCGCCCTCTTTCTTCTTGCCGGGAGCCTTGTCGAGCTCCTCCTCGAAGTCGCCGGCGAGGTAGGCCTCGAAGTCGTCGGGCCGAATCAAATCCTCGACGTGGAGAAACGCGGCGCGTTCCATTCCCACGTCGATGAATGCGGCCTGCATCCCGGGAAGAACCCGGGAGACCTTGCCTAAAACGATGTTGCCAACGGTGCCGCGCTGATTGGCGCGTTCGATCTGAAGTTCCACGATGACGCCGTCCTCGATGAGGGCGACGCGCGTCTCACGCAGATCGCAATTGATGACCAGGGTGTTCTGAGCCACGAAAGTCCTCTTTGGGTCGACCCGGATCCATGCCGGGGACGGGGCTCACGCGCGCACGAGGGCGACGGCTTGGGCGCTACGATGGCTACCCAGCGGTCGGCTCGCCTGGAGGGGCGACTCTTGGAAATGGTCATGCGTGCGGTGAGCATGAAAAAAATGGGCAGCCCCGGATGAGCCGCGCATTGCGGGCGGAATCCGGAACCTGAGAGTCACTGTGACCACGGGGCGACGGGGCTGTCAATAGAGCGTGGTTGCGTGAAATATCCAGTAGTTCCAAGTGGTTATGTGCCCGGGTCACCCGCGGCCCCAGGACAGACGGGTCGAGTCGACCCGAAGGAGGGGGCGCTCCCGCGACCGCTCAGAGCGTGCCTTGGGCTCCCGCTATTCGGTTCTGGGGTGGGGCCCCGCCGCGAAGCGAGTTGGGCGCGTGAAGGCCGAGCGCCACTTCGCGTCCGTAGCCCGTTGACCTGGTCGGTTGCGCTTTCGATGCTCCGGCAGTGGCTGGCTCCTTTCTCGTCGTGGACATCGAAACCGTGCTCGATCCGGAGCTGCCCATCGACGAATCGCAAACCGACCGACTCCCCGCACCTCCGCATCACCGAGTCGTCGCGATTGGGGCACTCCAACTCGGGGGGCGCGACTACGAATGCCGCAAGCTCGGCATCGTGGGCCGCGACGCCGAAGACGAGCACCAGATCCTGAGCGAGTTCGCCACCATCCTCGACGAGCATCGGCCCACGCTCGTCACCTACAACGGCAGAAGCTTCGACTTGCCCGTGATCGCGATGCGCTGTCTGCGGCACGGTGTTCCGTTTCGGCACTACTACCAGAGTCGCGACGTTCGCTACCGCTTCTCCGCCGAGGGGCATCTCGATCTGATGGACTTCGTCTCGGACTATGGCGCGTCGAAGCCTTGCCGGCTCGACATCATCGCCAAGCTCTGCGGGATGCCGGGCAAGGTCGGGGTCGATGGCAAGGACGTCGGGCCGCTTGTGCATGCCGGCCGCATTGGCGAAGTGCGCGACTACTGCTTGTGCGACGTCGTGCAGACAGCCGCGGTGTTCCTGCGGGTGCAGCTCCTTCGCGGCGAGATCGATCGAGAGCGCTACCTGGCAGCCATCCAGGGGCTCATCGCCCTCGCGCGCTCCGACGATCGAGTCGCCCCCGTGGCGGCGAAGATGAACGAAGCACGCCTCACGCTTTCGGCCAGTGACGCAGTCGACTCGGGGGTCGTCGCACCGACGGACCCGCCCAACGAGGCTCGAGAGAGCTGAGGGTACGTCCCGAGGGTGCGGGCCGCCCTACGGCTCGCGGCAGAAGCGCGGGCACTCGCCGCGAGGGTGCACGCGGCCTTACGGCTCGCGGTAGAAGCGCGGCACTCGCCGTGAAATGTGCGTGAGGACTTCCCACGCGATGGTGTCCATGTGCCCGGCGATCTCCTCGGGGGTGATCGTCTCGGTGCCCAAAGGACCGCGCTGGGTACCGAGCACCACCACTTCGTCACCCAGGCTCGCGCCGGGCACGTCGGTCACGTCGATCATCGCCATGTCCATGCTGACGATGCCCACCAGAGGTGCGCGGGTGCCGCGAATCAACACTTGTCCTCGGTTGGACAGGGCGCGGCTCAGCCCATCGGCGTAGCCGATGGGGATGGTGGCTATCCGGCTCTCGCGCGGGCTCACCCACGTGGCCCCGTAGCCCACGGTTTCGCCGGGAGGGACGTCGCGCAGCGCGACGACGCGGCTCTGCACCGTCATGACAGGCCTGAGCTCGCCGGCACTCGAAGGCGGCGTTTCGTCGGAGCCGCAGTCGCGGGTGACCGGCGGCGTTCCGAGGGGGTTCACACCGAACAATGCCACGCCGGGGCGAACCAGATCGAAGTGGGCGCCGGGTGTTCTGAGCAGGGCCGCGCTGTTGGCTGCGTGCCGCACGCGCGGATGGATCCCCAGGCTGGCCAGGGTCTGCGTGGCGTCCTCGAAACGCTGGAGCTGATCGTCGAGTTTGGGAGAGCCGAGCTCGTCGGCGCAGGCAAAATGAGTCATCAAGCCGTCGAGAACGACTTCCGGGTGATCGGCGAAGAGCTGCGCCGTGCGACGAAGGTCGTGCATCGTCACTCCGAGGCGACTCATCCCCGTGTCCACTTTGAAGTGGACGCGGATCGGTTGGCCTGCTCCCCAGCGAATCTCTTCGGCGAGCGCCTCGACTTGTCCCGCGTCGTGCAGCACGGGTGTCAGCTCGTGGCGAATCAGCTCACCCCAGGCGCGGCCGTAGTAGCCGCCCATGACCAAGATGGGGCTCCGGACTCCGGCTTCACGTAGCTCGATGGCCTCCTCGACCAAAGCCACACAGATGCCATCAGCGCCCGCGCGCTCCAGGGTTCGAGCAACCGCCTTGGCGCCGTGTCCGTAACCGTCGGCCTTCAGCACCGCCCAGATCGGGGTGGGGCCCGCCACGCGTCGGAGCACACGCAGGTTGTGCCTCAAGTTGGCGAGGTTCACTTCCGCCCGGGTGGGTCGCACGGCGTCAGCGGGGACGGCGCGGCCGGGGCGAAAGACCCGGGGCAAGCTCGCACCGAGGGAGTCTCCCAGGGACTCGCCGGGCTTGCCGAAGCCAGGTTGGTGGATGGTCATTGGTATTTTGGGTTAACGCGTGCGCTCGCCGTCGGACAAAAAATCGGACCCGCGGGGGAACCCGGGCCGGAGCGCGCCGTCTCTGCCAGCTGGGTCCACCCCATACAACGCACGCACGCTGGGTGCCATTCGCCCGGCCGGCCTTCCATCCAGCAGCCGCGCCCGCAAAGCACCCAACCAGATGAATTGACTAGCCTATTGCGACTTCGACCGACCACGGGGGCGGGTCCCGCAGGTCCACCTCCCAAGAGACGTCAGACCCCACAGCTCGGAACAAACCGAGGCAAGTGAAGGCGAAGCCTGCGGAGTGACGAGGCGCCGCGTCGCCGCCACCG
>JBNKGC010000360.1:0-3764 GCA_050289625.1 Polyangiaceae bacterium
CAGGGCCGCCCCCCCAAGTCACAACATACCTCACAGCTCGGAACCAACCGAGGCACGCGAAGGCGAAGCCCGCAGGGCGAAGCCCGCAGGGCGCAGCCTGAGGAGTGACGAGGCGCCGCGTCCCCGCCGCCGACCAGGTGGGAGGCGCCGGAGACCCGGCGGACCGTGGGGTGAGGAGCCCGAATTCACTTCGGGCGACGAGGGGGGCGGGGCCGCCCCCCTACAAACCGAGCGCGCCCAGCCGACGACCCAAGTCGACCATCTCGATGGCGCCCAGGGCCGCGTCAAAGCCCTTGTTACCGGCCTTGGTACCCGCGCGCTCGATCGCTTGCTCGATGGTGTCGGTGGTGATCACGCCGAACAGCACGGGAACCCCCGTCTCGGCCGTAGCGGCGGCGACCCCACGCGCCGCTTCCCCGGCAACGTAATCGAAGTGAGCCGTCGAACCGCGGATGACCGCGCCACAAGCGATGACCGCATCGAAGCGACCGCTCTTGGCGAGCCGCCCGCAGACCGGGGAGATCTCCCACGCGCCGGGCACCCGCACCACCGTGATGTGGTCCGATTCGACCCCGTGCCGCATCAACCCCTCGCGAGCCCCATCGACCAAGCGGTCGACCACGAACTCGTTGAACCGGGAAGCAACGATGGCGAAGCGCGCCCCCTCGGGCGCCACGAGGCGGCCTTCGATGTGTTCGGGGAGAGGTGCGTCGCTCATGCTCGTTTCCTATCGGGCGGGGCTTCGTTTGCGGCGGTAGCCAGTCGGGGTCGATGAGCCTTCGCTCCCGGAAACCGCATGGCTTTTGCGACGGGAGGAGAGGACTCCGGCCCAACGATAGCAGGGCCTTTCGCTGGATAGCAGCGGATCGAGACCGCGCGAGGCGACTTCGATAGGAGACGCGACCATGGCCCGTTATCGAAGTCGCAAGCTTCCACTTCCAAAGCGGGGCGCCGCCGCCGAAGCGCGCCGCCACGCACTGTCACTTCTGCATCGACAAGAGGGGCACGCTCTCGACCACACTGAGCCCGTAGCCGTGGATGCCCGCGATCTTGCGTGGACTGTTCGTGAGCAAGCGGATCTGGCGAACGCCCAGGTCTCTCAGCACCTGAGCCCCGAGACCGTACTCGCGCAGAGTTCCGCCGTGCGGCCTGGACGGTTCGGGTTTGCTGGACGAAACCTCCTCGTCCGTTGGGCGGGACCCAGGACCGTGGGTTTCGAGCCGCTGCAGTTCCGCGACGAGATCGCCCCGAGGCGGTAGATAGACGACCACACCGCGCCCCTCGGCCTCGATGGCTTCGATGGCTTCCCGGAGATTCTCGCGCCCCTCGCTGCGCGTGGAGCTGAAGGTGTCTCCGATGGTCGACCCCGAGTGCATCCGGCAGAGCAAGGGCCCCTCGCCGTCGAGCTCCCCGCGGACGAGCGCCAAGAACTGCCGCTGCTCGACGGTGGTCTCGTACACGAGCGCACGCCACTTCGTGCCCGTTTCATCGAGAATGATCTCCGACTCGTCCACGCAGCGCACGAGACGCTCGGTCTGGAGTCGGTAGGAAATCAGATCGGCGATGGTCAGGATGCGGAGGCCGTGTGTCTCCGCGAACGACTCGAGATCCGGCATCCGCGCCATCGAGCCGTCGTCCTTGATGATCTCGCAGATGACACCCGCGGGGTGCAGACCTGCAAGCCGCGCCAAATCCACGGAGCCTTCGGTTTGCCCCGCGCGTACGAGCACGCCGCCGGGGCGCGCCTGCAAGGGGAAGACGTGCCCCGGCACCACGATGTCCTCCGGACGTGCATCGGGATGGCTCGCCACCCGCACGGTGTGGGCGCGATCCTTGGCACTGATCCCGGTCGAAACGCCGCGCTTGGCCTCGATGCTGACGGTGAATGCAGTTCCCAAGGGAGGACCGCCGCGACCGGGCGCTGCCATCATTGGAAGCTCGAGCTGCCGTACCTGTGCGTCCGTGAGGGTCAGACAGATGAGGCCTCTGCCGTGCACCGCCATGAAGTTGATCGCCTCGGGAGTCACCCGATCCGCCGCGAGGCAAAGATCGCCTTCGTTCTCGCGGTCCTCGTCATCCACGAGGATGACCATCTTGCCCGCCCGGATGTCGTTCAGCGCGGCCTGGACACGCTCGAGGTGCTCGGGGGCGATGTCGAGAGTCGGTGGGGCGTTGGAAGGTTGTTTGCGCATGTTCTCGGGCACGACGATTGGCAGCGAGGCGGTCCCCCCGGGGGGGGTCATGGCGGGGAGCAGGCAGAAACGCAAGGGAGGGCAGGGCTCGGGTCGGAACTACGTCCGATGGGAGCGTCCGATGACGCTAGACGTCAGCGCTCCAGCGATGACGCGCTCAAGAGGCTCTCGACGTAGCGCGCAATCATGTCGACCTCGAGGTTCACCAGCTTTTCGGGAGCGAGCTCCCCGAGATTGGTGACGGCTCGGGTGTGAGGGATCAAAAGGAGGGAAAATTCAGCTCCCTCGGCCGAGTTCACGGTCAAGGAAACCCCCGAAACCGTGACGGAGCCCTTCTCGGCCAGGAAGCGCGCGAGGTGAGGCGGCGCGGCAAACCGCACGCGCATCATTTCGCCCTCGGGATCGAGCGCGACGACCCGAGCGAGACCGTCGACGTGACCCGAAACCAAGTGCCCGCCCAAGCGGTCCCCCATGCGCAGGGAGCGCTCCAGGTTCACTCGGGCACCTGGTTCGAGCTGCCCGAGGGCGGTCCGCTCCAGGGTCTCGCTGGAGACCTCCACGGAAAAGGTGTTCTCGCCGAACGCGACCACCGTGAGACACGCCCCGTCGACGGCGATCGATTCACCCAGCTCGAGCGGACCGAGCTCGTGCCGAAGCGTCAGTCGCACGCCCGGCACCTCACCTGGGGGTTGGCCGGAAGTGCCCGGGGAACTCGAAGCGGAGATCGGGCGAAGCTCCTGCACCGCGCCAACGGCTTCCACGAGGCCTGTGAACATGGTGGGTCCCATAGCACAACCAAGCCAGGGCTTGCGGTAGGTCGGTCCGAGCGGCAGGCTCGACGCAACGCGAGGGATGAGACGCCACTTTCGCTGGGATGCGCACTCCGAGTCACGACCGTTCGAACGAGCGCGGCGGTTTGTCGCTCTCGGCCTCGTCGGATGCGTTTTGGTGAGCTGCGGTCCGAGCGTTCAGGTGATTCACGAGGGCAGTGTGCGGTTCGAGCACTGCTACCGCCTCGACCTGGATCCCAAGATTGCCCCGTCCCATCGCGCGGCCTGCTGGCAGGCGTGGAAGGAACGGTACAGCGTCGGCCAGTCCCGCGACCGGCTCGAGTACGCTGAACGACGCCTCGCTCAAATCCGTCGCGGAGAACCCCCGCCCGGGCTTGCCCTCGATGTGCAGCCCGCCACAGCGCCCGAGCTCGACGAGGGACCCGTCGACGCGCATGCCCCTCCACCACGGATGGCCCAGCCAACGGACGGTGTCACCGCGCGCGACGTCCCGCCGGCGGAGAGGGGCCTAGGAGCCGCGAGCACCACCCCCCCGGGCGAGACGTGCACCAAGGTCTGCCACGAGGAGCGGCTGCGCTGCCTCCCCGAGTGCACTCCGGACGACGAAGCGGGCGCCTGCCCCTGCGACGGCGAGTACCGGGCGTGCATGGCCAAGTGCTTTCAGTAGAGCGGCGCGGTTGGGGGCGGACCCGCCCGTTGCTAGCTTAGCTAGCAGGGGGGCGGACCCGCCCCCCTCGTCGCCCGAAGTGAATTCGCGCTCCTCACCCCACGGTCCCGCTGC
>JBNKGC010000361.1:0-3747 GCA_050289625.1 Polyangiaceae bacterium
ACGTCGATCAGTCGATACACTGACTTCGAACCATGCGAAAAAGTCGAGGTGCCTCTCCCAATACCCGTTTGGCTGATGGCGCGATCTAGCCGATAACACTCGCGTGCCGCTTGCCGTCCCGGGCCTTCTCAGCGTCGTCGCGATCACCGTGACGGGTCCGAGGGCCGTGGACGCCGAGGACCGAGTTGTCGAGAGTTGCGCGGCGGCCCTCGGCGCGGGGGCCTGTGCCCTGGCTGCGTCCGACGCGCCCAGTCCCTTTGCGGCTCAGGTCTTTCTCGAGCCCGAGGGGGTCCGGGCGGTGCTTTCGACCGACGACGGAGTGACGCTCGAGCGCGAGCTCGCCTTCACCGAGGCCGATGGTGTGGAGCAGCGATGGGTCGCCTCCGGCCTCCTGGTGGCTGCGATGATCGCCGCGGTGCCGCGAAAGGAGGAGCCTGTCGAGGAACCGCCGGTGGCAGAGCCGAAGGTGCCCGAGCCCCCCGTGGAAGCGAAGGCACCGGCTTTGGCAGAGCGCGCGACGACGCCACCGCCCGAGCCTCCCAAAGCAGACTCGAGGCGGTTCGCCTATGCGATGGACGTCGGACTCTTGGGAACGCAAGCGCTCTCGTGGGGGCAGTGGTGCGCCGGTGCCGAACTGCGTCAAACGATCCTCGGAAGCAGCGGCTGGGGCGTCGCTGGAATGGTCCGCGGAGCAAATGCGGTCGATGCCGAGCCGAGCCTCTTGCTGCTCGGCGTGGGGATCGGTCCCATGGTTCGGCTCACCCCGACGGGGCGCCCTTTCGAGTGGTGGGTCGCACTCGAAGGAGTTGCGGAAATCGTCGAGATTGCCCCAGGCGATGGGAGCGAACCCGGTGCGCGCTCGGCCTATCGCTTCGGGCTCGGTGTGGACACCCGCCTGTCCTTGGGGTCCGGCGATCTCGTACCGTGGCTTGGGGTTTCGGCCGCCCTGAAAGCTCCGGAGATCGTCGTTCGGGTGAACGGAGACGATGTGGGTGAAACGGATCCCTGGTCCGTGGCTTTCCTTTTGGGCGCGCGGGCTCGTATCTTCGAGTAGGAGTGCAATCGTGTCCAAAATCCGGAGTTTTTGCATGATGAGGCTCGCCTCTGGCGACAGATCCCCCTGAGACATGGCGGCACACCTCCGCATCGCGGCTTCCTCCGTTGGAAGAAAGTCCACCGACGAGCCCCCTTCCGCGGAGGCTCCGTCGCGGGTGGCGACTTCTTCTCGCCGAGAAGAGCCTACGGCTCGGAAGGCGGCGAGTCTGCATCCGCCGGGGGAGCCCGCCGAATGGGGTGACCAGGAGCTGGTTGCCGCCTTGCTTCGGGGAGACGCGCGGGGCGCCGCGGTCCTCTACGAGAGGCTCCGCCCTGCCATCGATCACGCAGTGCGTCGCGTTCTGCATCATCGCCATCGTGATTTCGAGGACCTCACCCAGGCGACCTTCGAGCGGGTGTTGCGCGCTCTCGCCGACGACCGGTTCGAAGGGCGAAGCAGCCTGAAGACTTGGGCGTCCGCTATCGCTGGTCACGTGGCGCTCGATGCCCTGCGCGCATCGATCCGAGAGGAGCGGCGACTCGCCCCTCTCCCCGAGGACGCCGAAGTTCCAGCTCGAGGGCGGACAGACGCGCGACTCGAGGCCCTGGCGGAGCTCAGGCGACTGCACGGCATCCTGGCCCGCATGAAGCCAGATCTCGCCGAGACGCTCGTGCTCTACGACGTTCTGGGCCACTCGCTGAAAGACATCTCCGAGCTCCGGGGGGCAACTATGAGCGCGACCCAGTCGCGCCTGCATCGAGGTCGGATCGAGCTGCGTCGACGGGCGGCGAGCTCCATCGGGAGGAAAGAAGCATGAGCGAGCAAGACACGAGCTCGCGGGATCTCCTCGCGCCCCTCCGCGCCGCGCCCATCAGCGTGCGGTCGCCGGACGAGGTGACTCACGAACGGAAACGCATCCTGCCGTGGCTCGAGGAGCGAGTCCGTGCCCTACCGGCGGCGCGACAGCGCGCTCGTCACCGGAAGCGAATGGTGTCGGTCGGCGGCGTCGCCATCGCGGCGGCGGCAGTTTGCTTCGCGGTCTGGGGACTGAGGCCCTGGAAGTACTTTCGGTCGGAACCTGGAGCGGCGGGAGAGGCGACGGATGCGGCGGCCCCGCTGCACGAATTCGCGACCCTGGTGTCGGGACGCGTCGATAGCGGCTCGCTCGAAGTGCTGCCAGGTTCTCGGATCGGTCTATCGAGCCGCGTGCGAACCGGTGAGGATGAAAGGGCCACACTCCGCGCGAGCGCCGGTTACGACGTGACCCTCTCCGCGAACACCGAGATAGCGTTTCTTCCCGAGCGGCCCGTGGAGGATCATCGAGAACTGTCGCTGCGCATGACAGGGGGGGAGATCTCCCTCGCGGTGCCAAAGCTGGCTCCGGAACGTTCTCTGGCGGTGCGCACCCCGGATGCGACCGTTCGGGTGATTGGAACGCGCTTCCTGGTGCGTCTCGAAGACGACGGCGCCGAGGTGAGCACATGTGTTCGAGTCGAGGAGGGACGCGTGGAGGTGATCCGCGCGGGTGGTGGTCGTGAGGTGCTTGATCCAGGGCAGAGCTCCGGGTGTCGCCCGGTGGCTCGAGACGACATTGGAAGCCGCCCCATCGCGCCCGAGGTCCGTCCACCGAAAGATCGGCGGGGGTCGACCCCGTCGGGTACGCTGGGCAAGCAGAACGAACTGCTGTCGACAGCCCTCGCTGCGGAGAGGCGCGGAGATTTCGAGCGCGCGGAGCGCAACTTTCGAGAGCTTCTGCGCCGTCATCCGGATTCCCCCTTCGCTCCCGATGCGCGCGCCGGCCTCCGGCGGATTGAAAATCGCTGATTTACGCCTGCACCTCCGCTGAGCCATGGTGTGGGGTGTGACGCGAAGCGAGTTCCCCTGGGCGGTACCCGTGGTGGGCGCACTGTGGGCGCTGCTTTCGGGGTGTGACCCCGTGGTGCTCGACTTCTCCGCTACGGAGGACGTCGGAGCACCCGGAGGGGCGGGCGCACCGCCCGACGTCCCCGAACCTCCTAGGGCGCACGTTCTCACCGTGGACGGGACCTTCAACATCACGCGCGACAACTCCTCAGAGAGGTCGTGTTCCGACGGAGGTGACGGAGTCTTCTATCGGGTTCGCGGCGTTGGAGCCGAGTCCGCGCGACTTCATTCGTCACCAGGCGCTGGCTGCCTCGGACCCGGAGACGAGGTCCTCCTGATCCACTTGCAAGGCACTCGGGATCAGATCGACTCCGTAGGTCAACACGAGCTCCTGCGGGTGCTCTCCGTCGCCGACGAACGCGTGACCTTCGTCTCACCGGTGGTTCGAGACTATGGAGGCGTCGACGCGGAGACCCTCGACGGTGCCACGGTGATCTTGCAGCGAGTCCCCACCTATTCGCGTCTCCTGGTGCGCGAGGGCGCTCAGCTCACGGCCGATGCTTGGTCGACGGGCGAGGGGGGAGGCGTGCTCGCCGTTCGCGTGCTGGGTGATGCGGTCGTGGATGGAACGGTGACCATGTCCGCTCGAGGATTCCACGGCGGACCCAGCGTTGACGAGGAGCTCGGCCACGGCATCCAAGGCGAATCGATCGCGGGCCTTGGTGCGGGCGAGACGGGGCCCAATTTTGGAGGGGGCGGCGGAGGCCTGGGCGATCAAACGACGTCGGGCTGCGTCCAGGACGGCAACGCGGGGGGCGGGGGAGGTCATGTCGAGCCTGGTCAGGACG
>JBNKGC010000362.1:0-3745 GCA_050289625.1 Polyangiaceae bacterium
TGGACGGAAAACCGGGCCAAGTCGATCCCCAGGGTGGCGGTGTACGTCTGGAGCTCGTTTCCGTCGTAGGCCCCGGCGACGCAGAGACTGACGCCCCAGGGCCCCCCGACCAGAATACGCGCCATGCCGCCGGGAGTGGCTTCGTCCCCGAAGCGATAGAAGGCACCACCGTCGAGGCCAACACCCCAAGAGCCCCGGGAATAGCCGCCGGTCGTCACACGGAGCGCGCCACCCAAATCCGTCCCGAGACCAAAATGCGGCATGGCTGTGAACACCGTACCGAAGACCAAAGGCGACGTTGCCGGCGTTCCGATGCCAGCGTCCACCTGCATCGCCCCAAACTGATCGGTCTCGTTGCCATCGTCGGTTTGGGACGCGCCTCCGCCCACGAACATCCAAGAAGAAACGTCGGCTCTTGCCGACAAAGTGGACAGCGCGGTGGCCAGGAAAGCAGCGCTCTTGATGGCGCCGATTCTTCCGGAAATGTAGGTCACCCTCGCGAGCTAACACGAGCCGCCCCGACCTGACAATCGGGGGCGCCAAAGGCGGGCGCCCCGCACGCTCAAGCGGGCGTTTCGTCGCCTTCGCAGAACGCTTCCGGGCGCGTCCCCGCGCAACTCGTGGAGCCACGCGCTTGGACCGCGCGAATCCGCCGAACGACCTCGTCGATCACGGCGGGATGGTATAAGAGCCCGTTGTGACCGACCGCATCGACGGTCAGATGATCGCCAACACCAAGACCTTGTCGCTCGACCATCAGGTCGTGAGCCGCTGCAATGGATAGGTGCGGGATGTCGGTCACACGCTTCGCTCCCTCGCAGACCCTAAGGAGCATGGGACTACCCGGAGCAATCTCACGACCTGCGGGTCCAGGCATCAAGCGCGCGTGTCGCGAACCACCGAACGGGCTCGCCAGGGAGATCGTCTGCGCCACAGCGCCTCGGCGCGCGAGCTCCTGAACGTAGTAACGGACCACAAGGCCTCCCAAGCTGTGCCCCACGAGGTGCACACGCGGCCGCCCAGGGAGCGTGTCGACGAGCTCCCCCAACCGCCGCGCGAGCCCCTCGACTCCGAGCCCCGGTGCGTAAGTAAAACTCGCCGCCTCGGCACCCGTGAGTGCCTCGATTTTCTCGCGCATCGGACGCAACACACCAGCGGTGGCAAATAATCCGTGCAGGAGAAAGACGACGTCGCGGCGGCCGTCCGCACTTTCACCGGAGAAGGGCCTTCCCCACGGTCCGGTTGGCAGAACGTCTCGATGAAGCAGCCCAGCCTGACGCAGCATCGCAAGCGCCTCACGTCCCACGGCTTTGAGCGCGGCGCGGCGCGACGGAGGTGGGTCGTGAACCCAAAGGCCTCGGGATCGCATCTCGTCGGCAGTGTCTACCGGAGCCGTCATGCATGGACATTTACCGCATTGCCTCGAGCAAACACAGAACCCGGTGGGGCTACTCCCGGGTCGTCTTCTACCGAAAACGAAGTGGCTCTCCAGCTACCCGTTGAGCCAGAGGGGACTTCTGCGATGTGCCTGAAGCTCCCCGCCTGCGATCATCGCGAGCGTCACCACGACGGCGCGAAAGGGGCTTCGCACTCGCGCGACGGTTTCCTCGGACCCACACCCACACCGGTCGAGCGGAGGGGGGTCAACGCGAAGGAGGTGCCTCATGCTCCTTCCTCCGAAAGGAGTGCCGCAAGTCCCTTCGCTCCCACAACGGCAAAATCGCGCACGCAGTTGTTGAAGACCACGTGGACGCTCTCTGCGCGACGACCGAGCTCGCGAACGCGCGGGAGCCATTCTCGAAGTTCCGCCGCTGCGTAGAGATAGTCGAAGCGCTCGTGAACGGTCGCTCCTTTCTTGGTCCAACCGCTCGCGTTCCGGCCATGAAAGCGAACCACCGCCAGGCGTTCATCGGTGACGACGGGGACTGCGGGCAGACCGCCAATCCGCGTCGGAGGCTCGTCGACGACGACGTGAGCGAAGTGGTGGTCTCGGAGGAGGGCGAACACCTTGTCCCGGCGCCCTTCGTCCATCCAACTTCGCTGTCGAAACTCGACGCAGAACAGCGTGCTCGGAAAGCGCGTGCGGAGTGACTCGACGCGCCTCGCGTTGCCTCGGGTGGCCCCGAACCACGGAGGAAACTGTGCCAGGACAGCGCTCAGCTTCCCCGACTCCTCGAGCGGCCGAAGCGAATCGAAGAAGCGCCGTTCGAGTTCGTGTCGGAGTTCTTCCGGAAGGCGGTCGGCACGCACTCGTCGAGCTCCACCGGCCTCGGCGTTGCCCCTTTCGCTGACCGAGCTTTCGAATGCCGCTCGAAGGTCCGCGGGGAGCCGGGACAGGTCGATGGGATGCCCCGTGATCACCGGGTGTGCTTTGACGACGAAGCGAAAGGTTTCGGGCGTCCACTCGGCCCATCGTCGAGTCGTCTTCGGATCGATGAGTGCGTAATATGTCGCATCGACTTCGACCATGTCGAAGTGCCGAGCGTAAAACTCGAGTCGAGCCTGCGCCGACAGGGAGCCCGAAGGGTAAAAGGCTCCGCTGCGAAGCAGCGTGGGGTCGGTCCAGCCAGCCGTACCCATCACCACGCGACCGACGCGTGCCGGCTCCGGAGCGCCTGCTGCCAGGCCTCGCGCCTCCTGGTAGCGCAGAGTCACCTCCGGAGCCGGCGATTCCGAGTCGTCGGTCTTCACTCCCCTCACTCGGCCCATCCGGGAAATGACCAGGACGAAGTTCCAAGACGCAGGTGCCCCGGCAAGCGCGCCGCGAGCGCCGCATCTTCCGCCTCAAAGCGAAGTTTCGGCACTTCCGACGTTGGGGTCCGACCCGTACCGAAGAGATCCAGTTGCTCGCCACCCTTCATGACGCCCCCCACCCTACCCCGAGCGGTCATCGGTTGCTCTGATTTGCCCGTCTTTCCAGGGTCGATGCCAAGCCGTCGTCGCCAGGGCGACGGGACGCCGCGGCACCCCGGCTCCCGGGTCTGACGCTACCGACTCGCGCGTTGAAGAACGTCTTCGAGCTCCCGCAGCTCGACGGGACCGGCATGCACGAGGACGGGGCGACTCTCACGATCCAAGATCACCCAACTGGGGACCGAGCTAATTGGGCCGAACGGCCCCACACCGTGAATCGTGGCGTCATCCGCTAGAGCAACCGGGTAACTGAGGCCTAAGACCTCGCCGAACGAACGTGCCAGCACGGCGTACTTCGGCGGCTCCAAGACGATCGCCACGGCGTTCACTCGCGGCTTTTGGGTTCGATAGAGATCTTCGAGCCGCTTGGCCTGAACCTGGGACGCCAAATCGAACGTCGTGACGAACAAGAGTGCCGTCGCACGCCCCCTCAAGGTAGCAGAGCTGACGACGCCTCCGTCCACCGTTCCAAACGCATAGGTCAGGGAGTCACCTCGGCTCGGAGCCGTTGGTGCCGGTCGCACCTCGGCTCCCCGGCAAGCGCTGGCTCCGAGCGGAAGGGTCGTCGCGAAAGCGACCAGCACCGGTGAGAAGCGCCGTGGCCGAAAGGCGCTAGCACGGACGAGCGGTCTTTCGTCGACCTCGGTGCCCTCGCCCGATCCGCACCGGCGTGGAGCAAGCGACAACCCTGGCTCCCGCAGAACGGTCCATCTTGCCGCCAGGCGCCTCACGAACCGGACCTAACACGACGAACTAGTTCCCGGCGAAAAACTCGCCGGTAACTTCCCGCGACGCGGTTTTGGGGCGCCTCGCTGCGCAGCCGCGAGGCGGG
>JBNKGC010000363.1:0-3707 GCA_050289625.1 Polyangiaceae bacterium
CGCGGAGCCCGCGGGGAGCCCGAGCAGGTTTCCGAGGTAGACGTACCGGCTCGTGGCGTCGAGCGCGGGAGGATCGACGAAAGACGACGCCGCTTCACCATCGGTCACCGTCGGTGCGATGCACGCGGTGCTTGGAAGGGCCAACACGTCCACCTCTTCGAGCAACCCGGCGACCTCACGGCGCAGCGCGCCGCGCATGCGTTGCCCGATGACGTAATCGTCGGCCTTGAACGTATCGAGTCCTGCGAGGGTCAGCTGGAGGTCGGGCGCCACATCGTTGAGATGGGTGCGGACCTCGCACAGGGCCGCGTACGCCTCGATCCCGATCGTCAGATAACCGATGGCCGTCGCGTGATGGGCCAGACGAGTTTGCACGCTGACGAGCTCGGCGCCCTCTTTGGCGAGTGCCGCCAGGGCCGCCCGTGCCGGTGCAGCGATGTCCTCTGGACAGCGCGCCCACTGCTCTTCGTCGATGCCGATGCGCAGACCCCTCACGCCGCGTCCGAGAGCCGCGACGAGCTCCCCCGAAGCGAGCTCCGGTTGCTGCTCCGAGGCCACGTCGCCGCGGTCAGCGCCCGCGGTGATCTGGAGGAAATGCGCCAGGTCTTCCGTGTTCGAAGCGAGGGGCCCCGTGTGCACCACGCTCGAGCCGGCGACCGCACCGTGTCCGGTGAGGGGGATCCGACCGTAGGTGGGTTTCAAGCCGAAGATTCCACAAAACGCGGCGGGCACCCGAATCGAGCCACCGCCGTCGGTGCCCAGGGCCACCGGACTGAGCCCGAGAGCAACCGCGACTGCCGCACCGGTGGAGCTCCCTCCCGGCAGGCGTGTGGGGTCCCATGGGTTGCGCGGCATGTCCCGGTAGGGGTTCGCCCCGAGGGGAGACATCCCGTATTCGGTCATTACCGTGTGGCCGACCACGATGGCCCCGGCGGCACGAAGCCTTCTGACGACCACCGAATCCTCGCGGACCGGTGTCGTGGGCAGCCAGCGTGTGCCGAGGCGCGTTGGAAGGCCCGCGACGTCGAGCTCCTCCTTGATGGGAACGATGATTCCGTCGAGAGGACCCCGGGTCCGTCCACCTTGATGCCGCTCGGTGCTGCTCTGCGCGTCCGCGAGCGCCTGCTCGGCGAGGGTCGCCACGAACGGGTTCATCGAAGGGGTGCGGTCTTCGAGAAGCGCTGCGGCTTCCAGCACGTGAGCCGTCACCTGTTCGGGGGTCGTGCGTCCGGATGCGTAGGCTTCGCGCAGGGCGCGCGACGACAGCGTCGCTGCTTCAGGCGGAAGGGCCAGGTTCGCCGACGGTCTTTCGAGTGAGGTTCGCGCCCTCTGTGGATAACAGTTTTGTGGGAGCGGCGCGCAGGCTGCGTCGCGAAACTGCGCAAGCGCGTCGATGCCGAGTTGTGCGCGGAGCACCCTGGCGATCACGTGTTTGGCCGGCGTGTGCCGCACCGCCCGCACGATACCGCGCAGGGTGGCCCCGCTCATCCGTCCCGAAGGCAACTGAATCCCCATACCGCGGCGGAGCGTACTTGCACGCTTCGGGGGAGCAAAGGCCTTCGTGAGAAACCCTTTCCGCAATTCAGCCCAAAGACTCCGGCGGGAGAGCGCGGATCAGCTTTCCGGCTCGTGAGTGAAGTGGACTTCGCCGCCTTCACCGCTGCCAGACAGGTCCAGCTCCACCACGAGCTTCGCGCGCTCCGGTCGACAGGATGCCGAGTCGCCTTCGGTGCACCAGTAGTACGTGAGATCCATCTGGGCGGGCCCCGTGGCGCCATCGGTCACGACGATGGGCAGGCGCACGGGCAGCTTCGTCGGATCGAGCTTCGTCTGGACCTTTTCGGGAAAGCGCAGGTGCTCCCCGGTCGCAGAGAGCCGGAGTGGGGCGCCCTCGGTGAGCTTGCCTCCACGCGGCGCTTTCAGATCGACCACCACGGTGCCCGTTCCCGGTCCAAGCTGCCCCTCGGCCTTGATACGCTTGACCGAGGTGGGGGCTCCCGGGCTAGGGGTGGCGGTATCGGATGCCGCGATCGTCGGGCCAGTCGCCGCGTTGGCGCGAGCCTCGTTGACTCCAGCTGCGGGGTGCGGTCGAGCCGAGGTGTCAGACGCTGCGGTCGTGGGCGGCTTCCGATGGGATTCACCACCCGCCGTGGCTTTGGTGCAGCCGCCGAGAGACGCCACCGCCAGGAAGACCGATACGAGTCGAAGGGCGGGTGAGAAAGCTGATCGAGTCACGGGCGTCGAAAAAACCTACGGGTCGAGCCGCTCGGAAGTTTCCGATGTGGGGCCGAACGAAGAAAGCGCAAGGCACCGGGGCGGGCGGACCGCGCCGGGCGCCGCACACTGTGGCAGATCCGGAGCTCCTGTGCCCACCGAAGAGTGCGGAGTGTCGCTTCTGCCCGAAATTCCGCTCCCGCGGCCTCCTCGTGGCGGCTGCCAGAGCAGAACCCATCGACGATTCGGGCAGACGCCTACTCCCCGAGCTGGTGAATCACCACCGCGTCCTTCTTGAACAGCGGAATCAGAAGGCGATTGCGCTCCGAGTCGTAGCCAATGGCGGCTGGTGATTCGACGCCCCCCACTACCTGCACGAATTCACCTTCGGGCTTGCCGGCGTACACCGCCGAGCCATCCCAGCTCGAGACGTAAAAGGTGCCGTCGGCGGTTTTGACGATGCCGTCGAGTCCGCCCTGAGGAAGCTTCGTCACCTTGCTCCTCTTGCCCTTTTCGTCGACGAAGTAGAGCTTGTTCGAGCGGAAGGTGACGACCCACGCACCGCCTACGTCGGCGAGCACGCCGTTCGGTCCGCCGATGTCCTTTTCGGCGATCACCTTCTTCACCTTGCCATCGACGATCTTGTAGAGCGCGTCCGTGCCCGAGGGCTTGAATTCCGGTGTGAGCCCGCTGTCGGTCAGATAGATGGTCTTCTTGTCGGGTCCCACGTCGAGGGCATTCAAAAATGTCGTCCCCTTCACGGGGATGTCGCCCTTCGGATCTCCGGTCACGGCGTCGAAAAGGCGCACCGTGTCCACGTCGGCGACGAGCAGCGTGCCCTCGTGGACGAGCATTCCCTTGGGTGCGTTCAGGGTAACGTCTTCCTCCGCCCCGTCGATGAACTTGAGATCGACCCCGCCGTCCGGAGTTAGGCGTGAGATGAAGCCGTTGTCGTCAGTCGTGTCCGTCGGAGAGCCGTTGATGTTGCTCACGAAGTACACGTCCTGATCGGCGTCGTAATACACGTTCTCGGGTGTCGCGAAGCCGACGTCCGCGATGATCTTCGTCCGGGGGTCGGTCGCGGAGGAGGGACCCGCAGCTTCTTCCAGAGGCGGAGGGACGTGTTCCGGCGGAGGTGGTGGAGGCGGAGGCGGTGGAGCCGGAGGAGGCGTAGCGGGCGGCTCGTCGCGCTGGCAGGCGGTCTGCAACGGGAACGTCGTCAGCGTCGTCAGCAGTGCGAAGCGCAGGACGTTCCGTCCGAGGTGATTTGCCATCACTGAAATTCCTCTTCCGCTCCGTCGTGTCTCGGTCGTCTCCGGGAGCCGTTCGAAGCGTATCCGCCCGAGCGCGGTCACCACAAGCAGGTCTAGAAGGCGCTTCCAGGGGTCACGGTCCGAGGGCCTAGAGCGACAAACCGTTTACCGTTTGTCGCGACCAAACCAGCAACTAGAGCGCCGATTCGAGCAGCGCGACGAAGCCGAGTGGGCGAAAAC
>JBNKGC010000364.1:0-3681 GCA_050289625.1 Polyangiaceae bacterium
CGGGGACTTCGGCGCGCTGCCGGCGCAGCGCGGAAGGCGGGGGTGCGTTCTTGGTGGGTAATCGGTGGTGTTCAGCGTGCTCGCGCCGCCAAGCCTGAGGCGTGGCGCGAGCGAAGCCTCACTCGTAGGCTTCGCCGATGGGTAGCTCCAGCTTGTCTCGCGGGAGTCCCGACCACCAGCTGACCTCCATGCCCAACCACATGGCTGTCGTCGTGAAGTTCCGGTCGGGACCGACCTCGACCGTCAAGACGGGGGAGATCACCCAGCCGCCGCTCCGGGCAGCGTCGGACAGATACAGGTTGGCGCCGAGGCCCGCGAGGTAGACGTCGCCGTAGCGGCCACGGTTCTTCTCCGGATCGTCGGGGTCTGCTCCTTGGCCATAGGTTGCCCCGAAGCCTGCCTGAACGAACCAGCGGCTACTCACGTACCACTGGCCGTGCATCGTCAAGCGACCGAGGGACAAGGCGTTCTCCTCCTTCCCCTGAGTGGAGCCGATGGCAAACGCGAGCCCTAGATCGAGCCAGTCCGTGACGGCTTCGCCCAGGCGTAAACTGTAACCAGTCCCGAAGGTGGGCTGCCGCGTGCCTCGGTCCTCGTCGAACGCGGTGGCACCGAGCATGTGGATGCCGAGCGCCAGGTAATACCCTTGGTTGGGCTTTGGCAGCTCGAGCTCGAGCAGAGGTTGGGCGTCATCCGCTTGCTGCGGAACCTTCTCCTGCGGCGCGGTGTTTTGCGGCGCGGTGCTCAGCGGCACGGTGTTTTGCGGTGCGGTGCTCAGCGGCGCCGTGTCGCGTGGCTCCGCGCTCTGCGGATCGGTAGTCTGTTGAGCCGCCGCCGTCGTTGCCCAGGTTCCCGTGAGCGCGAGCGCTAGGGCCAAGGAAATCTTCGTCCGAGGCATTTTCAAAACTCTCCTCGCAGACCCACCACTGGGATGATGGGCAGACCCGTTTGACTTTCGCTCTCGGAAAAGTCGTAGTTGTACGATACGCCGTCGGCGTTGGGCCGGTTGTAGACATTCTGAACATCGAGATAGGCGTTGAGCATCCAGCTCTCGAAGATCCAACGCTTGTCGATGCGCACGTCGAGCTGGTGAAAGGCGTCGGCTCTGGCCGAATTCACCGGTCCGTCGATTCCCACGTATTCGTCGGCGTCCGCGTCGTACACAGCGCCGGTGGTGGGGGTGTACAGATTGCCGCTGACGTAGCGGAACCTCGCGCTGATTTCCCAGTTGCGAGGCAACCGATAGCTGCCGATGAGCGTCAGAATGTGCGTCTGGTCGTAGTCGAACAGGCGATAGTCGCTTGCTCCGTAGTCCCTGCGTTCCGCCCGTGACAGCGTGTACGTAGCCCAACCGAAGAAGTTGTCAGTGACCTCATGGCGGGCAGAAACCTCGAGCCCGATCACTCGGCCTTCACCACCGTTGTTGAAGTTCAACGGTTGGACTTCCCCGTCCCGAGCGGTGACCTCGTCGGTACGGCTCACCAAGTTGTGGAGCGTCTTGTAGAACCCGGTCACGTCGAGGTTCACGTTCCGCAGAGGCTGGTACTCGAACCCGGCGGAGTAGTGCACCGCGTGCTCCAGACCGAGGTCCGGATTGCCGACTCGCTCCGCCGTTTCGTCGAACGGTGGCTCCTGCGCGAAGAACCCGACCCCGCCCTTGATCGTCCACTGGTCGTTCAGCCGTTGCCGGGCGGTGAAGCGCGGCGAAACTGCCGACTCATTCGTCCGAGAGAAGTGATCGAAGCGTACGCCCGGCACGAGCAAAACGCCCCGCCAGGGCCGCAGCTCGAGCTCTGCAAACCCAGCGCTCGATTGGTACGTATCCGACGTGCTGGTGGCCTGGGATTCCGAGAAATCATTGCCGTCGTTGCCGTCCCCTTCCTGGGCTAGTTGGGGCAATTGCGCGTCTTGCTGGTACTCCTGGAACAGAAAGTCGACGCCCCCTCGCAGCGCGATGGCATCAGTGAACTCGTAACGAGCGGTCTCTCGCACCTGCCCCTGCTGGAGCTTCGTGTCGTTGTGGAGTTGTGTTCCGAGATTGAGGCTCTGGTGGTCGCGTCCAAACGAGAGCTTGAGCTCGCTCTCGAATTTGTCGTTCGGTACGTATTTGTACTCGAAGATGCCTCGGTAGAAGTTCACGCTGAGCCCGAAGTCGTTGATGACGGTCTCGGCGCCCGCGGCGATCGGATCTTCGAAGAGGACTTCGAAGCGGTCATCGGACGCAAAGAAGAAAGCCTGCAACTGATGTGCCGGCGACGGTCGATAGCTGGCCAACGCTTGCCAGTCGTAGTAGCGCGGCGCGACCGTGGACCCGTTGTCTGGTAAGGCATTTCCCAGAACGAAGTCGATGTAGCTGCGCCGGCCGCCCACGGCGATGGACAGCTCGTCCGTGATCGGTGCTTCCAGGTAGACACTGGAGTCGAATAGGTTGATGTCGGCGTACCCGCCGAACTTTTTCGGCTTCAAGTCCTTCAGCTCGACGTCGATGATTCCACCGGTGGCGCGGCCGTATTTGACCGAAAAATTGCCGGGGTAGAACTCCACGCGGTCGATCATGCCGACCGGCGGAACGCTGCGTATGTTGCCAAAGTGGTAGAGCAAGGGGACGTCGATGCTGTCGACGAGCACCCGTGAATCCTCCGGCGCTGAACCGCGGATCACCACGCCGCCCCCATCTGGATCGAACCCACCGGTCCGCGCCACGCCCGGGAAGTTCTGGACCACCGCGAGCACGTCCCCGAAGGTCCCCGGGATGCGCTCGGCTTGCCGAGCATCGATGCTGGTCTGGCTTACTTCGCGCTTGACGCGCTGGGTATCGACCAAGACGTCGTAGGGGTTATAGGAGCTGCGCTCGATCGAATAGGATACGTTGGTGCGTGAGTCTTTCGCGATCGCTTCGGTCGTTCTCAGAGGATAGTAGCCGTCCGGATCGGCAAGCACGCGCCAGTTGCCGACGCCCAGCGCATCGAGGCGAAACCTTCCTTCGGCGTCGGTCTCCGTCTCGTAGCCCTCGGCGGTCGCTCCTTCGCCACGGAAGACCGTCACCTTGACGCCGGCGAGCGGCTGCCGCGTTCCGCGTTCCTGAAGGACGCCCCACAGCTGACCGTTGGGTGGTGTCGCCCTGGGCTCGGCGGCCTCGGCAGGCGTTTTCAAGGGGTCGGGCTCTACTTGGGCAGTTACGTCCGGAACGAAGCGGAAGCGGTAATTGATTGTCACAGCCACCGCGGCCGCGCCCTCGTGCGCGGGCTCGAACTCGAGGAGTCGGGCAGCCTCCAAAGCTGCCTCGTCGAAGCCGTACCCGGCAGGTGTCGCGGACTCGACGATTCGCGCGTCTTCGACGCGTCCGAGCGCATCAATGTCGATTTCCATCAGGACGACGGCTGCGATCCCGTCCTTCTGGGCTGCTTCCGGGTACCGTGGTTGCACGTCGTGCTTGAGCTTCGGCGGTGTGAGCTCCGAGGCGCTCGGCGCCGCCGGAGCGGGCGCTTCGCCGTTCGGGGGAGATGGGTTTACCGCTGATTCTTCCGGGGGCTTTTCCGGCGCCTCTTCGGACGACGGCTGCGCCCCAGCGAACCGCACGAGGGCGAACATCGAGAGCCCAGCAGCAGCGGGTAAGGCGCGTGACCGGAGTGGCCGACGCCCACGGGGAGCGTGCGTCATTCGTTTGCCCCCAGCGTGAAG
>JBNKGC010000365.1:0-3666 GCA_050289625.1 Polyangiaceae bacterium
CGTGACGAGGCGCCGCGTCCCCGCCGCCGACCAAGTGGGAGGCGTCGGAGACCCGGCGGACCGTGGGGTGAGGAAACCCGAATTCACTTCGGGCGACGAGGGGGGCGGGTCCGCCCCCCTGGCTAGAGCTAGAAACTGCCCTGGATGCCGACCGTTCCAGGACCGAAGAACGCCTGGGTCGTGGGCTCCGGTGCCTCCGCGTGCTCGTCGGGTGCGTCGTCCGTGAGGAGCAAGACGAGGCCGGCAATGCCGATGGCGCCACCCGCACCGAACAGGACGGTGGAGAGGGTTGCCAGGGAGTTGGCCGAGTCGAGAGTCTCCTGTTCGGAGCGAGGGCAGGCACCCGACGGGCAGCTGTCTTCCAGCGCGCTCTTCTTGCCGAGGGCGAGGAGGCCCGTGATCCCACCACCCGCGAGCAGCGCGCCACCGACGCCCACGCCGACCCAGCCGACGGTGCTCTCGGTGCTGCCCCCCGAATCGGCTGCAGGGTCGGTCCGGGCAGTTGGGCTCATAGCGGTGGTGGATTGCTGCACCGCATTGGGGTCGACTTCCAGAGTCAGGGTGATGGTTTCGGACGCTCCGTCGGAGAGCTCGACCGAGGTGGACGCCGGCACATAGCCGGTCGCTCGAGCCACCACCTCGTGGCTGCCCGGGTCGGTCGGGCGCGGGGCTCCGAGCAGCGCGCCGGCGACCGGACTGCCGTCCACGCTCACCGCGACGCCGTCGAGATCGCCGGGTTCCACGACGATGGTGAGCTTTCCGATCTTGGGTCGTGCCTCCTCGAGCACCGTTCGGGCCCGCTCCTGTGCTCGCACGAACGCCGTGGGGGGATTGGGACCGAGCTGTTCGCGCACGACGCGGTTCAGGTTCTCCGTGCCTTGGACGAGGCGGCCCAACTCGACTTGGCACTCACCGACCCACCCCAGGATCGTCGGCGCGTGGTAAAGCTTTTCCGCCCGCTCGAGCAGCGGCAGTGCTTCGTCGCACTTGCCCTCTCGTGCGAGTTGAATGCCCTGGGTCCCGAGCTCTCGAGCCGCTGCCTTGTTCTCTGCCGAAGCACCGATGGCGTTCGGAGCAGCCCAGGTGATGGCTGCGGCGAAAGCGGTCGCTCTCAGGGTGCGAACGGAGATCGAGAGATCGAGCATCGTGACGCCTTGGGCAAAAAGGAGCCATCAGTCGAGACGGCTCACGTCCGAGGTACGTGGGGCTCAGAACCCGAGATCGACGTCGGGTTCTTCCGATGGGGGAGGTGAGGG
The DNA here is from genome assembly GCA_050289625.1 of Polyangiaceae bacterium. Lineage (GTDB taxonomy): Bacteria > Myxococcota_A > Polyangia > Polyangiales > Polyangiaceae > NIC37A-2. The sequence goes on from JBNKGC010000365.1 coordinate 1,257, forward strand.
CTGTCCCGGCGCAGCCGGCGGCGCCTTGGCCTTCTTCGCTGGCGGCCTCCACGTCTTGGTGGTGGCCTTCTTTGCTTGCGGGGTGGGGGCTACTTCAGGGACCTGCTCGGGTTCCGGGTCGCTCTCGTCCGTCTCGCCGGGCTCGTCGAGGGTTTCGTCCTTGGTTTCGGTTTCCGGAGCGGGGGTGGGAGACGGCACCGTCTCTCCATCGTTTCGATCGTCGCCTCTTGGTTCGTCGACGGTCGGCATTGGGTCGGGTGATGGTTCCTGGGCGGCCTGGGCGGTCGGGGGCGAAGGCGCATCGGTCCACGCACCTTTGGCGACGAAAAATGCCCCCGTACCAACGACGACGAGCGCTGCGGCGAGAACCCACCAGAGCGACCGTCTCTTGGGAAGGTCGTAGATGGTGACCGTAGCGGGGCTCGAACTGGACAGGGCAGCCTTGCGACTCGCCGCGTCCTCGGCACCCGGGCTCATGAGCCCGGGCTGGGTCTTGGCGATCCGGGCCGGACTCGAAAAGACCGAGCTGTCCTCGACCATGGTGAGCCCGTTTCCCGAAGTCGGAAGGTTCGCTGCCTGGTGCAGGGCTTCGACCATTTCGTCGGCGCTCCGGAAGCGCTCGGCTGGGTTGCGAGCGCAGGCTTTTTGAAACCAGGGGTCCAGAGCCTCGGGAAGCCAAGGTGCGGCGTCGCAGAGTCGGGGGAGGCGTTCGGTGCAAATGGAAACGAGGAGGTCGCCGAACGACTCTCCGTCGAAGGCGTAGCCCCCTGTCAGCATGTTGTAGACGACCATCCCGAGGGAATAGAGATCCGCTCGGTGGTCCACGGAGCTGGCCCCCCGTACCTGCTCAGGGCTCATGAACAGAGGCGTGCCGAGCACCGTTCCGGTCTTGGTGGTCGACTTCTCACCGAAGTCGTCCATCTTGGCGATGCCAAAGTCGAGGACCTTGGCGAGCCAACCCTCGTCGTCGTCCTCGTTCTTGGTGATGAAGACGTTGCCCGGCTTCAGGTCGCGGTGCACGATTGCGCGAGAGTGGGCGCGCGTGAGCGCGCGCCCAATGTGCTTGGCGATGCGTGCGGCCTCGGGAAGGGGGATGGTTCCGTTTCGAGCGATCCGGTCCTCGAGGCACTCCCCCTCGAGGTATTCCATGACGATGTAAGGGAGCCCTTCGGGAGTTTCCCCGTCGTCGTAGACGCCCACCACGTAGCGGGAGCGGAGCTTGGCCGCGGCTTTGGCCTCGGTGCTGAATCGGCGCCGGAGGTCATCCGACGCGGCGTGCTCACCCGAGATGACCTTGATGGCAACCTTCTGGTCGAGGGAAAGGTGCAGCGCCACCCAGACGGTGCCCATCGCCCCGCGTCCAATCTCGTGTTCGAGTCGGTACTTGCCGGCGAGAACGTTCCCCGGCTGGACCGAGGTCGCGGTGGTTTCTGCCGTGTCGTTCATGAGAGGGGCGTGACCTGGACGGAGGCACTGATGGCTGGGGTCCGTCGCGTCGAACCTGGATCAGTCATGTTACCCGTGGCTAGCCTGTCTTGCCTATGGGGAAATGGGCTCGCTTTCCTTCGCCGGAAGGGTGGATTCAGTGCCGGCGAAACCGCGTGGGGTGTGGGCTCGAAGGGCGGCCGCGCACAAGGTAGGTGCGCTGCCGCTTGTCCCCGCCGCGTATCCGCGCGGCTTTCGTTGCCCCGCCGGTGACCGACCGACCGCGGGCGGGCGTCGGAAGCGGGTTGCTCAATGCTGGTCTGCGGTCGCTCGCTCGTGGATGGGGCCCGCAGGACCTCCCCCGAGGCCACGCGCTACTTCCGGTGCGTGATCCGGCGTTCGGCGCGTCTTCCGCGTCTTGATTATCGCAACCGAGCGTGCCACTTTCCCGCCCCGTCGTCCGGGAGACCTCTCGGACGCGCGGCGAGGTAGCCAAGTGGTTAGGCAACGGTTTGCAAAACCGTCACACGCCGGTTCGAATCCGGTCCTCGCCTCTGCTTTCTAGGGGGGCTTTCCCAGCCCCCCTCGTCGCGGCGAGTGAATCGCCGCTCCTCACCCCCAACTCCCGTCTGCGCTCCGGCGCCTCGCTGGGTCGGCGGCGGTGCTCGACGCCTCGTCACTCCTCAGGCTTCGCCCTTCGGGCTGTGCCTTCGCGTGCCTCGGGTTGGGCCATCGAGGTGCTGGTCGGTTCCGCGGGCGTTCGCTTCCGCCGGGTCTCCGGCGGGTCGCGAAGGGGCTCGCTCGCCGGCGGGGACGCGGCGCCTCTCGGTTTTCAGGGGGGCGGGGCGCCTCGTCATTCCTGCGCGTTCGGGCTTGCGTGCTTCGGGGTGGGCTTGCAGTGAGGCTGGGTGGGTGCGCGGTGGTCGCTAGTCGCTCGGCGGCGGTGCTCGACGCTCGACGGCGGTGCTCGACGCCTGGTCACTCT
>JBNKGC010000366.1:0-3668 GCA_050289625.1 Polyangiaceae bacterium
GCTTCGGCGCGCTGCACGAATCGGCGCTCTAGTTGCTTGTTTGGTCGCGACAAACGGTAAACCGTTTGTCGCTCTAGCTGAGGCCGACGTAGAGCTTTTGCACGTCGTCGTCGTCGTCGAGCGCCGCCAGGAAGGCTTCCACTTCGGCGCGAGCATCCCCCTCGAGCTTGACCGGGTTCTTGGCGATCCACTCGAGCTGGGAAGACGAGACGCTCCAGCCGCGGGCTTCGAGCGCTTTGGTCACCGCGTCCAAATCGGTCGGTTCGGTAAGGAAACGCGACTCATTGCTTTCTTCTGCCGGCCCGACGTCCTGGGCGCCGGCTTCGATGGCGGCTTCTTCGGGATCGTCGCCGCTTTCGGGGGGCGTCGCCTCGATCGCGCCACAGTGGTCGAAGTCCCAGCTGACCGAACCGCTCGTTCCCAGCTGGCCCTTGCGAAAGAGCATGCGCATGTTCGGGGCAGTGCGGTTCTTGTTGTCGGTGAGGCATTCGACGATCACCGGTACCTGATGGGGCGCGAAGCCCTCGTAGACGACGGTCTCGTAGTTCGCTGAATCACCCAATTGCCCGGAGCCTTTCTTGATGGCCCGCTCCAGGGTCTCGCGCGGCATCGACTGCTTCTTGGCAGCTTCGACGGCCATTCGCAGCTTTGCGTTGGCGGTGGGATCGGCCCCGCCCTTGGCAGCGATGATGATCTCCTTCGCTAGCTTGGTGAACAGTCGACCCTTCGCGTCGGCGTGTTGCGCGCGGCCCTTGGCTTTCCACTGAGCGCCCATGGGCGCGTCTCATAGCTCAGAGAGCTCGCCAGAGCGACCATCGCGCGAGATGGCGCAGACAGCGGGTGCGGTGCACGCACGAGAGCGGTCTCCACCAGCTGTTTCGAGGCTTCCAGCGGTGATCCGTCGCGCTGATCACCGACTGGTGAAGGGCGTACCGAGGGGACGAAGGTGCTCGGAGAGGAGCTCTCGCTCGATGGCGACGCGTCGCATCAGGAAGCGCTCGAGAAGGAACCAGTCGTCGATGGTGGAGGGCGACGCAGCCGGAAGCGGCTCGAGCCTCATGTCGCCCTTCAAGCGGAAACGTTGCCCGTTCTGGAACGTGAGGTCCTCACCGTCTGCGAAGAAAATGCGTCCGTCGCCCGGACGGGAGAAGGTGAACCAGCGAGGATGATCGGCGTCGAAGAGCGGCGCACCGACGAAGGCATGGTCGTCGGACAGACCCAGTAGCTCCACCAAAGTTGGAGCGACGTCGAGCAACGACACGGGGTAGTCGCGCTGACCTTTCAACTCGGGAGGAACTCCGAGAAAGAAGAGGGGGATCCAGCTTTCTTTGATGGTGGTGTCGTAGCGCGTGAAGTCGGGCTCTGCGAACCAGGGCGGGTGGTCGGAGTAGACGACGACGATGGTCTCCTCCATCACCTTCCCGCTGTCGAGCTGCCGAAGCCATTCGATGAAGTCGGCGACGTAGGCGTCCGTGAGGCGCATGGTGCGGTGCATGAGCGTCGTTTCGTCCGTTCCCGTGTCGCCTGCACCGACCTTCATGGCGTGCACCTGGTGCAGTGGGTGTTCCGCGTTTTCTGGCAGCTTCCACGGGAGATGATTGGTCATCGTCTCGAGAGCGAGGAAGAAGGGGCGCTCGTCGGTCTTCGCGTGATCCGCAAGCCACGACCTGGCGGCGTGGAACAGGCGCTCGTCGTAGCGATGTTTCGGGTCGTAGCCCGACGATGGCAAGCGCCCGTGACGAGGGTGCGGGAAGGTTTGGTCGAGCTCGTGAGAGCCGTAGGATTCCCGCACGCCATGGGAAGTGAAGAACTCCCCAAGGCGCTGGAAACTCTCTGGGATCCCCGTCATTCGAGCGCTCCGGTAGCCCACGTCCGAAAGCAGGTCGGGGAGGCATTTCAATCGAGGGCGCGGACGGTGCATTTTTGCCAGGGACGAGTCCGGCACGAGCACCGAGCAAAACATCGAGGTGATGGATCGGTCGGACGGGATGGCGTTGGTGAACGCACGGGTGAAGTACGCACCTTCTCTCATCAGGTTCGAGAGTCGCGGAGTGATCCCCGTCCACACGTCGCCCAAACCGTCGAAGCTCGCCCCCCGAAACGATTCGAGGTGAATCATGACGAGGTTCTTGCGTCGCTGCGGGCTGGGGAGCGCGACGAGGCGGTCCGGGTGGGAACGACCGTCGGACGGTTGCGTCGATCTTCCTCGACGCGTTTCGAGGATGTCTTGGAGACGACTCCGCTCGACCGCAGCGAGTGCGCTGACGTCGTAGTCACCGATGACGACGTCGTCGTCATCGAGGAAGTAGGCAAGCCACTCGGGACCACCGTGGCGGTAGAAACACCAAGTGAGCGTGCGAGGAAACCCGGTCACGTTGGGGCAGACCGCTCGCATACCGGCCACGGCAGCAGTGCCGAGCGCGAGAGTCAGAGCCAGGGGTTTGGCACAGGTCCGGAGCGGCACGGCTGGCGCGTCGAGGCGTGCGGCAACAACGAGGGTTGCGGGGAGGAGAAAGCAGAGCGCGATGTCGCGTGGGTGCAGCAAGCCCCAGATGAGACTCATCCCGTACCGAGTGGTGGCTTCTTCCAGGGGGATGACGCCCAAGATCTGCGGGAGAAAGGGCTGCCCGACGTGCTCGCGGAGCTCGAAATTCCCCCAGTTCAAGAACACCAGGGCGACTGCGACGCTGCGTACGAGGGCGCTGTGCACGCGACCCAGACTGGCTCGCGCGAGGGCCAGGAACACACCGAGGGCCGTCAAGTCGTGCACCAAACCGAGCGCCCACTTGCGCCAGGAAACCTCGGCGATGTCGAGGGCGCAGAGAGCCCAGACGCGAAAATAGAGAAACGAGATCGCGCCGCCGAGCGCGAACGTCCAGAGTCCACGACATTGGGCCGATACGCCACCAAAAGTTCTTCCGGTCGCGCGACCCGTGCTGGGGAGAACCTGGGGACCCGTCATCGACTCTTCACGCCTAGGTCACGGGTGTCATCGTTCTGTCTTGAGCGGAACGTCTCGAGATCGATCCCGCGACGGCATGTGCCAGCACGCGAGAAACTGCGACGGCGGGTTCTGATCGAGGTTTGCTGCGTGGCATTCGCCGTGTGGCCGAGTCTCGTGTCCAGGTGACGCTGCTCCCCTGGCTCGGGAGCCGCACCAGTCCGCCAACTCAGTCGCTTCGACCGGCGTCGGGGAGGACCAAGGCGCCTTCGGGAAGCAAGCGAGAGAGCGGCCTTGCCCGCGTCGCAGATTGGGTCACTCGTCGCGTGTCCAGCGGATCGCCCGAAGGTGAGCGAAAGGAAAGCGGAACGTCGAGGGTCGAAAAATCGTTCTCGATTTCACTTGCCGCGTGACGGGGCCACGTGATCCTGCTCCGAAGTGACGAGCTCGTCACCTGATGGGAGGGAACATTGAAGCGACGACAGTTCGTAATCTACGGCTCACTCTTGGCAGCGGCTCTGCCTCTCGCTGCCTGCGGCGATGACGAGGACGGCGGAGGCGGCGGGGGCGGCGGCGGCAGCGGGGCGACCGGCGGCACCGGAGGCGCCGGTGGTTCCGGAGGTACCGGGGGCACCGGAGGCGCCGGTGGTTCCGGAGGCACTGGAGGTACCGGCGGAAGCACTGGAGGTACCGGCGGTACTGGCGGCTCCGGTGGCATGGGCGGTAT
>JBNKGC010000367.1:0-3660 GCA_050289625.1 Polyangiaceae bacterium
AAATCCGGCGGCTCGCAATGGGGCTTGCTCACCGGCGGTTTTCCGCGCCTCGTCACTCCTCGGCCTTTGGCCTCGCTTGCCTCGGTTTGTTCCTTGGCCTCGTTTTTTGCGGTTGCCTTCGCTCACCCCGAGTTATGGCTGCGCGCCGCGGCCTCGATGCCGCATCCCGGCGGGTTCTCACTCCCAGCGGGTCACATGCCAAGTCTTCTTCCCTCGACGCAGAAGTGCCACTCGATCGTGGAGGAGCCCACTCCTGGTCAGCTGAAACTCGGCATCAACGCGCTGTCCGTTGACGCTCACGGCACCGTTGGAAACGTGCTGCCGCGCCTCCCTCTTGCTCTTGGCCACCCCCGATTCGACGAGCAAGTCGACGACGTTCACCCCCTCGCCCTCCAGGGCGGACACGGGATGGGTGCTCGCAGGAGCGCTCGCGAAGGCTTCCTCGAGAAGCGGCAGGTCGAGACCAGAGACGTTCCCGGAGAACAGCGCCTCGGTGGCCGCTTCAGCATCGGAAAGCCCCACGGGACCATGCAGCATCTCGGTGAGCTCCCGCGCCAGGGCCCGTTGCGCAGTCCGGCGTGCCGGGTTCTCCTGGTGCTCGCTCAAGAGCGCCTGGATTTCCTCGCGACTCGCGAGGGAAAACACCTTCAAGAACCGCTCCACATCCGCGTCACTCGCGTTGATCCAAAACTGGTAGAACGCATACGGGCTCGTGTAATCGGACGTGAGCCACACGGCGCCGCTCTCGGTCTTACCGAACTTGCCACCGTCCGCCTTGGTGAGGAGGGGCGCCGTCATGCCGAAGACCTCCTCGCGTTCGGTGCGTCGGGTGAGATCGACACCGGCAACGATGTTTCCCCACTGGTCCGAGCCGCCGACCTCGACGGTCACGGCGAGCTCACGGAATAGGTGCGCGAAGTCGAGCGCTTGGAGGATCATGTAGCTGAACTCCGTGTAACTGATCCCCTGCTCGCGTCCTTCGAGTCGAGTCCTCACCGAGTCCTTCTGGATCATCATGTTCACAGCGAAGTGCTTACCCACGTCGCGCAGCACGTCGACGTAGCTCAACTTGCCGATCCAGTCGGCGTTGTTCACGATGACCGCGGCCGCCTCGCCATCGAAGTCCAAAAGCCGCTCGAAGATCACACGCTGCCCCGCAACGTTCGCATCGATCTGCTCGGCGCTTAGAAGCTGTCGTTCGCTGTCCTTGCCCGACGGATCACCAATCAGCCCCGTGCCTCCGCCCATCACCACCACCGGCTTGTGCCCCGCCAGCTGAAACCGCTTGAGGAGCATGATGGACACCAGATTGCCGATGGTCAGCGAGTCCTTCGTGGGGTCGAAGCCGCAGTAGACCCTCCTCGGCTCCCGCAGGTGGTCGTGGAGTCCTTGCAGGTTCGTGCTCTGGTGCACTTGCCCGCGCCACTGTAGCTCGTCCAGAACGTGACCCATGGGGCGCGGACCATAGCAGGGCCGGGGCTCCCCGAAAGTGGGGCCAGGCAGGTAGCCCGCGATGGGGCCTCACTCGGATGGCGGGGCCTGAAACTCACGCCTATCCGGCGCCCAACACAGCTCCCCATCGCCCGCGGCGGAGGCGCGCACGACCGCTCCGCGAGCAGCCGACAGGACAGCGTCGACCGAAGACCCGACGTTTGGAAAGAGGGCAATCCCCGAAGACAACCGCCATCCCTCCGACCGCTCCCGCACACTCTGCAGGATGCGCTCGGCTACGATGCGTGCGTCATTCCGACCGGCGATGCGACACGCCAGAATCGCAAAAGTGGAGCCGTCGAGGCGCGCAACCAGATCCCCCTGCCGTGTCGCCGCGAGGATGACCTGTCCCGCGCGGCGCTGCTCGTCGTCGGTCAGCCCGCGATTGTCAGGACGCGCCACCGAAACGAGAAGCAGCCCACCCTGGCTTCCGTCCCGACGCGCCTGGAGCAGCGCCTTCCCGAGACGGCGGGTCGTGCTGCGCGCGTTGGCGAGCCCCGTGACCGCGTCGTGATGGTCGAGATAGCTGAGCCGACGCTCCGCACGCTTGCGATCCGCCGCGTAACGGACCGCACGAACCAGCTGCCCATCGTCCAGGCGCTCCTTGATGAGATAGTCCTGCGCCCAACCGCGGACTGCGCGTCGCGCAAGTTCCTCGTCCTGAGTGCGCACCAACAGAATGATGGGGGTGTCTTTCGCGCACTCGCGGAGCACCCGAAGGGTTTCGATCCCACACGAGTCGCTGAGCGTTAGATCGACCAGCAGGAGCTCGGGAGACCCGCGGTCGGTGATCCAGCGCCGAGCCTGCTCGAGCGTGGTGACGTGAACCGGCGTGACGTGCAAGAGACCCACGCGGTCGAGACGCCGTTCGATCTGCTGAGCAAAAAATGCCTGGCTGTCGACGATCAAGACGGGCTTGTGCTCCGCGTGCGAGATCTGCATCTCGGACGGCTCGGGGACGGACCCGCTCGGACCTCCCGACGGGTCCAGGGCCGCGCTGCTCGGTGGTCCTTGATCGTGCGCCATCGCCAACGCTGAACGGCGACCGGGAATCCTCGTTGACCGCACGAGGACCGCACGTCTCGCCGCGGGACCCACGGGGCCGACCCGTTCTCAACCCGACGAACTGCGGCTAGGCACTCTGGGCTCTGTCCTTTCAACGGTTCGTCGGCCATCGCTCCGTGGCGGCAAATGAATCGTTGGTCTAGCGTTTGGCCGTGCCCTCCCTGCAGGAACTCGCGACCCGGCTCCGCAGCGCCGCCCTCGCCTACCCCGCCGCGCGAGAGGATCACCCCTGGGGGTACACCGCCTTCAAGATCGGAAAGAAGCCCTTCGCCCTGCTCGCGTGCGAACCCGGTGAGGTGCGCCTGTTGGTGCGCTTGCCGGCTTCCGTGGGCGACGCCTTGCTTCTGCCCTTCACGCGCCCGGCGCCGCTGGGCTTGGCGGGTCGCGGCTGGATCGAAGCCTCGGTGACGAACGAGGACGTCGACATGGCGCTCCTACTTGCTTGGCTCGAGGAAAGCTTCCGCGCGGCTGCGCCGAAGGAACTTGCCGTCCGAATGACGCTCGAGCACCGCGTCGAACGGAACGACCGGCGCAGCCTGAAGTGACCCGGCACCGACAGCCATCGTCTTCGTGGGGTCGGCGCGCTCGTGCTGGCTCGGATGCGGGGGCGCCAGCCTGCCCACGAGCAACACCGGTGCCCGCGCCGAGCGCCGCAGCCGGGAAGAAAAGCAAACCCCTCACTTTCGAGGGGTTTGCTCTGTGGACGCGTTCGTTTCCCCGGCGCGGCCCGGCAGCCTTTCAGAGCTGTGAAATGAATTCCCAGGCGAGCGGTGGGATGAAGGCGTTGAGTCCGTCGTCGCTATTCGAGTTGCCGTCGTTCACGCTCGCTGGGGTGTGCGCACCGTCGAAGGTGCACACTTTGACGGGATACCCTTCGTCGCAGCCTTCGAAATCGTAGCAGAGGTAGTCCTTGCTGCCGTTCGTCGCCGTCTGGATGTCCCCGGGAAGGGTGCAGCCATTGTCCTCAGCGTGCGTGAGGACGCAGTACTTCCCGCCCGTCTTGTTCCCGTCGCTGTTGACCCACCTACAAGTGCCGTCACTCATGCCAGTGATGCCAAAACAAGCGATGGACTCAGGCTACTTGGTTGGCTGGGTGAAGTCGTA
>JBNKGC010000368.1:0-3646 GCA_050289625.1 Polyangiaceae bacterium
GTTCGCCACCGTCGCGCAGCGACGGCGGCCCGGCTCCACCGACGTGCGGTGGGTTGGCGGAAGGGGGCCTGTCGTGAGGGGCGGGACGGCTCGTGTCAGACTGCAGCGAGCGCAAACCACGGGAGGGTGTCATGCGCATGCTCATGCACGTCAGTTTTCCGCCCGAACCATTCAATGCCGCGGTGCGCGAAGGGACGGCGGGGGAGAAACTCCAACGAATCCTCGAGACCGTTCATCCCGAGTCCGTGTACTTCAGCGAGGCCAACGGACTACGAGCCGGAGTGTTGGTGGTGGACGTCAAAGACAGCACCGAAATTCCTCGCCTTGCAGAACCGTGGTTTTTGACCTTCGACGCCAAGGTCGAGCTCCGGGTCGCCATGACCCCTCAAGAGCTCGCAAAGTCGAACCTCGATTCAATCGGTGAGAGCTGGCGCTGAACCAGGCCCCGCGAAGCGCTTCGCGCTTCGCTCGCGACGCTTTTCCACTTCGACCTCCCGGTCCCGGGGAGGCGCGGTCGTGACGAGCGAGTCGATCAACTCCCGAGCCACCAGGCTCACCTGGTCAACGGCCTGATCGAACGCCTTCAGGTTGACCTTCGATGGCTTCGTGAACCCGCCGAGTTTTCGAACGAATTGCAGCGCGGCCGCGCGAATCTCTTCATCGGTGGCCGGTGGGTCGAAGTTGAACAACGGCTTGATGTTGCGGCACATGGTCACGCCATGCCGCAAGCTCGCGCGGGGGACAAGCGGCGACCAACTCGTGCTTTCCTCACGAAGCAGCCGAAGGGCGATCTCGCCGACACTTCCAGCAACCTTCGAAGTTGCCAGGATTCGTCTCGCCGCAGTGATGACACGTCCACGGGGGACCAACGGGAGCCGCGCGGCGAGCCTCGTACTCCCCGACCCAGCGGCGGGCGAGCTCGAAGTCCGCGTCGTGAACGATCCATACCTCGGGCTGAAGCGTCAGGGGCAACTCGCCGAGTGCCCCCTGCAGGTACTCGTTGCGGAGAACCGTCTCGATGCCCCGATCGCGCAGGATCACGCGCACGAACTCGGCGTCCGGCAGATTCTGAGCCAGGTACACCAGGCGCATGACCCAGTGTACAGCGCATTTTCGCTCGGGCGCAGGGCGGACGGCATTCAAGGCAACTGATCACCGCTGTAGCCGCGGCGACGACGCGCCCAAACCGCGAGCACCGAAACACCCAAGAGCCATCCGCCCCAGCCAAGGTCCGCTGGGTTCGCCAGCGCAGCAACGCGGCGCCCACCGACCAGCGCACATCCGTCGTCCGCCAAGGTGCTCTCCGCCTCGAGACAGACGCGGAGCTCGGCGTCACAGCTCTGGGCCTCCGAGCAATCGGCGGTCTCCTCGCACTCTCGAACGCAGCGCGCTCGAGACACCTCCGCTCCGAACAGGCACAGGTAGCCCGGAGAGCACGGAGCATCCGAATTGCATGCGTCCCCTTCGACGCCTCCGGGCGAAGGTGGCGGCACGGCACCTCCTGCCCCGGATCCAGCGGCGCCGGGTGAGGCCCCTCCCGCGCCCCCGGTCTGCACCGGCTCCGAAGTGGAGGCTGGCTGTGTGACCTCCACCCAACCCGGGGGATCGTAGCCCCCCTCGTCCGCCGCAAGCAGCACCACGTCGATGAGCAGCTGGCGCCAGGCTGCAACGAGACCGTAGACGGGTCGAGAGCAATCAGCGCCTCCGCGCGAAAGGACGCCGATGAGGCGCCCCTCGGAATCCAGTGCGGGCCCTCCGGAATCACCCCGACAGGTTCCCGTCTCGCCAAGGAATTCCGTCTGAGCGATCCCCGGAGGACATTCCACACCGGCACAAGTGACCTCGAGCTCTGCCCGAGCCCGTCGGACACCGGAGTCGATCTCTTCCTCGGCGGAAACTCCGTAGCCAACGGCAGTATACTGGTCCCCCTGGGTGGGAAGCGCCTCCAGAGTGGGCTCGATGGGCTGGGCCACGTCCCCGGGCACGTTTTGGTTCGTCTGAACGAGGGCGATGTCCGCCCCACAGACCGGAGCCAGTTCAGGAACGAAGATCACCGCGCCTTCGTAGAGGAAGTCCGATTCCCGGTCCGCCGCGTCGAGGACCGTGAGATTGGTGAAAAGGATCCCCGCCGGGGCCGGTGCCCCCTCGAAGTCGTCCTCACTGCAGTCGACGAGCTGATCCACTTCGAACAAACAGTGCCGTGCCGTGATCAGCAGATTCGGAGCGATCAGCGTCGCCGTACACAGGCTGACTCGACCATCCTCCCGCTGAACGGCCATCGCGAATACGGCGGCGTCCGCCTCCGAGACTTCGCCCTCCACGATGGGTTGTGCCGTACGTGAAAGGTCCTCGGAACCGTCGTCCGCTCCGGCGCACGCACCGAACACTCCTCCGATGAGAAGGAGCGCGAGTCCCAGACCCGTCCTCAGGCAACGCGCCATACCCGTCCTCCCTCGACCCGTTCCGCGACGCGGCACCGCGTACCGCAGCGCCCGCTTTCGCGTTCCCGTCCGGAAGCATGAACCGAGATTTTCCCTTCGACCGGCGCTCGACGAACACAAATCGCCGCGACCTTGCGGAGTCAGTCCCCTCCGGTTTGACCGAGACGGGGGAGCTCGCGGGTTCAAGGTAAGTGGTGTTGGGGACTTGGCCGAGCGTCAGTCGAGTGCCGCCGCAATCGCTCGGTCCCCGGTCAGTTGAGGCCCCCGGACCCGGCCTCCACCCCGAGGGTCCACTCGGCAGGGCCAAGTCGATGCAGTTGCCGTCGAGCAGCCGGTTGCCAGAACGGTGAGCTCTCGCCACCCTTCCCGGGAGGATCGGCCATGCGGGAAGCCATTCACGTCGAACGAACCATCGCGGCCTCGCCGGAGAAAATCTGGCGGGCTCTTACCAGGTGCGAAGAGATGGCGCGCTGGCAGGCCGACGCCGTGAGCGGTGGCCTCGAGGAGGGCGGATTCGCGCTGTCGTGGCCGAGCCTCGGAGCAAGACTCGAACTCGATGTCGTCGAGGCTCGAGAAAACGACCGCCTTCTCGTGCGCAACGGGGCAGCTTCAGTCGAAGTCCGAATCGTCGATGACCGGGTACACCTGTGGCACCGCGGACTCGCCCCCGATGACGACCACGAGGGCCTCGCCGGCTCGTGGAACGTGGCACTGAGCCTCTTGGGCCACTACCTGGAACGCCACCCCGGTCGCGACCGGGCGGTCTCGTGGGCCCTTCGACCCATGCGTACGCGCGCCGACGTGGCTCACGTGTTCTTCACCGATCAAACGGCGTTGGGATCTTGGCTGACCCGGGGCGACGGTGGGATCGGCGCGGAGGGTGAGCAGTTCGACTGCACCAGCCAGTGGGGAAGCCCCCTCGGCGGGGCCGTGCTCGCCCGCCACGTGGGACGAGACGTCGCCGTCACTTGGCGCGAGCAAGACGACTCCGCTCTCGTCTTTCGAACGTTGCCGTCGCCGCTGTCGCACACCGATCGTTTGGTGGCGGTGGCCTGGTCCCACTGGGGAGGCCACGTTTCGTCGAAGGTCTCAGACGAGATCGCGTCAGCCCTCGGACGACTCAAGCTTGTGCTCGAATCCGGCGCCGGCGCCTAGCTAGATCCCGGCGCGAAATGGCGCTTCGAGCGTCGCGCACCCCCGAGGGG
>JBNKGC010000369.1:0-3611 GCA_050289625.1 Polyangiaceae bacterium
GCCGGAGCGCAGCGGGACAGTGGGGTGAGGAGCGGCGATTCACTCGCCGCGACGAGGGGGGCGGGTCCGCCCCCCTACTGAAACAGTCCGCCCCCCTACTATTCAAGCAGATCAAAGCGATCTGCCGCCACCTCGAACGCCTGCGCTTTGGTGGCGTCCACCTCGCCCAGATCGACCTGGAGGTGGACCATGACGCCGGCGTGCGCTTCGAGCGTGCCGGGGATTGGCCATTTCTTTTCCCCGAGGATCGACGGGGGGCTGGATACGGGGCGGTTGGGGGTGATGCCTCGCTCGAGCGCCATGAATTGCACTCCGAGATGGTCTCGGTCCTCGTCCGATCCATTGAACACGCAGGCTTCCGCCCTGCGCTCTGGTCCGTTTCCGGTGACGCGTACGTCGCACACTCGGATGTCTCCCAGGGCCGCGAGCAGCCGACGCAAGTAGGGAGCCTCTGACGAGCGCAGCGCGTCCTTGAGCTGGAGAGCAGCTTCCCGAGCGGTTGGATCGCCGAGGAAGGCGAGCATGCGAGCTGCGTGAAGGCGGACGGGGCGGTGATTGGCATTCAGGAGCTCTCGGAATGTGGCAGGCGCCGCGGCGCCAATCCCGTCGAGCTCAATTTCTCCGACGTATGGCTCCTCGAGGCGCCACGACGTTCCCCGCGCCTCCGTGCGCCACTTCACGGCACGACCAGGTCCGAGAGGGCCTTCGAAGTACAGGGGGCGCTGGGCGACTTCGCGCTTGTTCTTCCCCTCTCCCTCGAAGAAGACGGCCCGCACCGTGATGTTTTCGAGGGATTTGTCCCCGTTGTTCACTACGGCCACCTCGAGGCTCGTACGCGTGCGGTTGCGCCGCTCGAGTTTCTTCGCTTCGAGCAGAAGAACGCTCAGGGTGGGGATGGGCTCCGCCCACAGCGCTGAGCTCGCTCGGTCGCAGAGACACCGACGGAGAATGGACAGCCCCGCGGCCGCTTGCGCGTCGCTCGGTTCCTCCCTGGGAAGCGCCGCGTCAGAAGGTGGCGGGTTCGGCTCCGTCGGGGCCGCAACGGGAGCCGGCCCCGGAAGCGCAGGGGCCGGCGGCTCGGTTTCTCCACCGGTGGCGCTTTCCCGGGCCAGAGCGGGTCGGCGTTCGGGATCTCGCAGAAGATGGTCGGTCGACACGAGGGCCGTGATGACCCCGGCGGCCAGGGTGACAGCGACCGCAGCGACTGTCCGGGGCAAGAGGCCTGCGAGATTCGGGATCGGGAAGGGACGTCGCGCGGGCGCTGGAGCGAAGGGTGAGCGTACGAGGTGCGGGAGGTAGCTCTCGAGCTCTCCCGCGAGGAGCCGCCGGATCTGTGCTTCGCCAGGGCCAGAGCCGAGCAGCCTGGGTTCGATCATAAAACCGAGGCCCAAGACGGACCCCGCGGCCGCCGCCCCCACGCCAAGAGCGATCAGCGCTCCCGACTGAACGGAGAGACGCGGGATGATCGCGGTCGCGAGGATGCTTCCGACCAGGGCGGCCCCGAGGGCCGCCAGCCGCAGGAGCAGGCGCTGGCGTCGCAACTCGATGGGATGGAGCGGATCTCCGGTGGAAAAGCGCGTGAGCGTCAGGCGATCGTGGGGCAGGCCTTCCGCTTCCAACTGGAGAAAGAGCTGCTCGCCTTCGAGACGCGCCTGCTGGACCCCCGACCAGGGAACGACAACCTGGGTCCCCGTGGTCAGAGCACCCGGGGCATAGCCGTCACTGAACGAGCCAACGCCGAAAAACCCCAGCACCAACCCGTGCGGGGTGCACTCGAGTTCCACTGCGCCTACCGCGTTGCTCCGCGCGGTGGCGCATGCTGTTGCGCGTACTCTCATGGCCTCGGCGCGCGAATCGTACTCCTTCGAGGAACAAAGGCTTACCGTTTGTCGCTCTAGAGGCGCCGGTTTCCGGTGGGTACGGTTCGTCGGTGGTGGGGAAATTGGTTCGGGTGTGCGGACGGTTTTTCCAGTGATTCCAGGGTCTTGTGACCCGGTTGGCGGCGCTTTGTTTCGGATGGGTAACGCGGCAGACGGTCTGTCACAAGCGCGAAACAGCAGCGATTGCAGGGTTTGGGCCACAAAGCCCGATGCTGGTGTGAGTTTTATCCTGCGGTGCCCGGTTGGAAACAGGGGTGAAACGGACGGCCCCTTATCCATCCCACACACCGAACGGACCGGATCAGGGCCACTCAGTGCCGGCCGGCCAGCGCATCACGGAGTACTTGAGCAATGAAAAAACTAGCTGCACTCATGGCCGGCGGAGCCGCCGCCTTGTGGTCGGCCGTCGCCGCCGCTGCGGAACAGCTGAGCGAGGCCGCGACCAAGATTCTCGAGGTCGAGGATCTGGGAGCCCCCTTGACGTCCGCTCTCAGCGGCGCGTCCGCCGAGGTCAAGGCCGAAGTCTTCGGCGCCATCGCCGGCGACCCTCAGAAGCTCGCTGCTTGGGCGGGTGGCGCGGAAGCCCCCATCAAGGCTGAGCTCGCGAGGTTCCTGACCGAGTCAGGCGCCATTCTCGACATCGCCGTGTCGGACGCCAACACCCTTTGGACCACGAACAACGTGTGGATGATGATCTGCACGGGTCTCGTGTTCTTCATGCACCTGGGCTTCGCGACTCTCGAGTCCGGCCTGGCGCGCGCCAAGAACACGGTCAACATCCTGTTCAAGAACACCTTCATCGTCTGCATCGGTCTGCTCACCTATTACGTGGTGGGCTTCAACCTGATGTATCCCGGAGACGGATGGATTGCCGACGGCATCCTCGGGCCCTTCTTCCAGGTGGCCTCAGCCGGGGATGTCGATCAGACGATCGCCTACAACACCGGGTATCCGTACTGGACGGACTTCCTGTTCCAGGGAATGTTCGCTGCGACCGCTGCGACCATCGTGTCCGGCGCCGTCGCCGAGCGCATCAAGCTCCCGAGCTTCATGGTCTTCGCGACCTTGTTCGTGGGCTTTGTCTACCCGATTGCCGGCTCCTGGAAGTGGGGCGCTGGATGGCTCGACGCCATGGGCTTCTACGACTTCGCTGGTTCCACCCTCGTTCACTCGGTGGGCGGCTGGGGTGCCCTCGTCGGCGCCGCAGTCCTCGGACCGCGCCTCGGCAAGTACGGCAAAGACGGCAAGATGACGCCCATCCCGGGCAGCAACATGCCGCTCGCAGCCATCGGCGTCCTCGTCCTTTGGCTCGGTTGGTTCGGGTTCAACGGTGGCTCGGTGCTGTCGGCTGACGCCGCGGCGACCTCGCTCACCCTCGTGACCACGTCCCTGGCCGCTGCAGCCGGCGGAGTCGGCGCCATGGTGGCGTACAACTTCGTCAGCCGTAAGCCCGACCTCTCGATGGCCCTGAACGGTATCCTCGCCGGTCTCGTCGGCATCACCGCCGGCGCCGACTCGGTGTCGCCCGGTGCCGCCGTCCTCATCGGTGTCATTGCCGGCTTCCTCGTCGTCGGCTCGGTCATCTTCTTCGACAAGATCAAGATCGACGACCCGGTCGGTGCCATCTCGGTCCACCTCGTTTGCGGTATCTGGGGCACCCTGGCTGTCGGCATCTTCGCCGAGGGCAAGAGCTTCGGCGTGCAGGCCATCGGTGTGGCTGCCTACGGTGCC
>JBNKGC010000370.1:0-3598 GCA_050289625.1 Polyangiaceae bacterium
ACCTCCGCCTCACGAAGCCCCCACAGCTTCGGCAGGGCGCGAAGCTCGGCCTTGCGCATGTCGCACAGAAGGGAGTCGGCCTGAGTGGCGTCGGCGTCCGAATGGGGCCTGTAGATCAGCGTCGCACTCGAATGCCCGTGCTCGCCGAGCTCGTACTTTCCGACGCGAGTTTGCTCACCCGAGTTTTCTGCCAAGTAGCGATACGCGTGGAGGGGCTTGCCCGAAGCGCGCAGCAAGCGAACGTACATTCCGAGCACCTCCGGATGAGTGGCCCATGCACCGCGACTGCCGATGGAGTCGGCTCCGAGCAAGTCGGCGATGGCCGCGAGCGCGCGCCGCGCACTGGTCACCGGAATCCACGCTGCTTCGTGGTCGACCTCGGCGACTCGCACGCCGACCGCATCAAGGAGCTCACGCACGGCGCTTTCGCCCCGCTCGGATTCGACGCGCAACAAGTAGGGGCGCAAGAGCGAAGCTCTCAACTCTTCCCTACCGCCGCGCGCGACCGCGAGTGCCCTCCGCTTCAACCCCATGCCGGCGGATGATAACTCCTGCCCGAGGGTTCGGGGGAAGGGTTCATCGAATGAAGTTGGGGAGATGCCGCACTCACGCGAGCCGCCGGGGTCGCGGCGCACGCAACGCCGCCGCTGCTAGGATGCACAGCGCTGGGGACACTACGAGGTGGTAGCGGTCATCGCCGAAGAAAACTGCATGGGTCAGTGTCGTTACCGCGATCAAACCGAGAAGGTAGTGACCGACGGGGCCTTGCGTGGGTCTGCCAGGGAATGGAAGCGCAGCCACGAGCGGCGTCATCACCATCAAGGCAAAAAACGGGTGGTCGGGTGAAGCGAAACAATGGGCACCGTAGGCGGCGACCGCGAAGAGGAGCGCCGCCTGGGTGAAAAATGCGGTCTTTCGCTTTGCCGATCGAACCAGCGCCACCGGGCTCAGGGAGGCGAGGACCATGAGCAGCCAGTGGAAGCCCGACAAGAGGTGCCGCCCTGCTTGGCGCCTGGGCTCGGGCCAATCTTGGGGCGCCGCTTCGTGGAGATATTCCACCGCGAACGACTCGTGGTCGTAGGTCTGGGCGAGCTTCTTCGGCATCAGGCTGAGCCACTTGCCGAAATCGGCCGAAATGGTGCGAGCCCCCACCTCGGCCCAGCAACGATCTTGCTGCACCTGACCCGTGACGATGGGGCAGCCGTCTTCTGCGCGAAGGGTGCGGAAGCGCCCCGTCGTGGTGAGGGCCCCGATGGCCAGGTTCCATCCTCCGTTGGTCGACACCACCGCGCACCCATCCATCACGCGGCAGTTCCGAATGGTCCAAGGCGACAGGGTGACCAGTGCGATGGCGCCGATGGCTGCGCCTCTGAGCAGTGCCGACCACCATGGTTTCGGTTGCGTCAGCGCGAGAAGCGGGGCGGCAAGCAGAGACGCCGGACGGACCAGGGCCGCGAGACCGAGCACCAGGCCCGCGCTCAAAAGCGCTCGCCAGTTGCCTCGGAAGCGGACGGCGAGCAGCCCGGAGCAGACGAGGAGAAATGCCGCGAGGGGCTCGGTCATCACCACGGCCGAGTACGCGATCAAACCCGGATGCAGTGCGCAGAGTGCCCCGGCCCAGCGAGCGCGAGTTTCGCTCAGGTAATACCGGGCGAGGCGGTAGATGGCGACGACGGTCAGCGTGCCGACGAGCGCGTTGGCGAGGGGAGCCACCTCGATGCCGGAGTCGAACAGCCGGTAGACGAACCCGAGAAATGCGCTGTAGCCCACCGGGTAGTGGGTCCAGGGCTTCCACACGGTCTGTCCGTCGATGACGACGTCCTCCGAATAGCCGAGCCCTTCGGCGATGCGCTCGGCTCCGAAGTGGTAGTAGTGCCCGTCCCACACCGGCTCGCGCGCCCATGCCAAGGCGACGAACAGGCGTGGAGCGAGCGCCACGACAACCAGCGCCCAGGTGAAGGCGAGATCGGTGCCGCGCAGCGAGGCTCGGCGCGCGCCGAACTGGGCTGGGGTCGGATCCTGCATGACGTGAAGGGTCGGTGTGACTGCCTCACTCAGCGAGGCGCCGCGGCTCGACCTTTCTGCCAGTTGCGCATGCGGCGAAGATACGTTCGGGTAACCTGGGTCGCGTCGAGACCCAGGAGCTTGGCGAGCTGCTGCACGAAGCCGCGCGTGTACACTTGCGCAGGCAGCTTCTCGAAATCTTCGGCTTCGATGGCGCGAAGATGGGACGAGGCGATCTTGGTGCGCTGAACGATTTCTTCGATCTCGACGCCCTGCGATTCACGCACTCGTTGCAGAAGGCGCCCGGTGAACTCCGTCTCGGCATGGATTTCGCGTGCGAGCTCCTGCTGGAGCATCGCGCGTTCGGCCAAAATCGCGGTGTCTGCCTCGGGGCGGGCGCTTCGGGCTGCTTCTTCCTCCTCAGGAAAAAAGGAAATGTCGTAGGCCCGGCGCCGCACCGGATCGAGCAGCGTGTCATGGGCCTCTTCCACGCGCGCTCGTTCGCGCTCGAGCTGGGCACCACTCAAGAGCGACGTCAGCGGGAGGCTGTTTGGCTCGTAGATCTCGCGCTGACGCTTGTAGGCGCGCCGCACCTCGTCGTCGGTGGCGCCTCGGTGCGTCCACAGGACGTCGTAGAGGCTCGGCTCCTCGGGGGCGAGGGAGATGGGCTCCACCTGGCGTGACTGCTCCCGTGCAGTCATCACCGCGAGGACCCGTCGCGCGATACGCTCGAGATTGCGCGCGCTCTTGCTGGTGGGGCCGTCGATGAGCAGGGGCCTGCGGCGCACGACGCTGAGCCACACCGCGTCGTCGTGCTCGACGTGGCCGAGGTAGTCGAACTGCGATCCGAGGTAGCGCGCCGCCATGTCCACCATTGCCGCACCGAGCTCGGTGTCCTGTCGAAGCCGCGTGCCGTTGATGACGAGCCGCACCCGAAGCTTGCTCAGCTCCTCGGCGGCGAGCTGGCTCGTGGCGCGGTCGTATCGAGCGATGGCTCGAACCAGATCTTGCGGCGAGGGCAGGGGGTCGAGCTCGGCGAGGGCGCGCTCGACGAGGCGCAGCTTGAAGCGGTCGGGCAGGAGCAGGCGTCGTACGCACCGTTGGAACAAGGCGCGTGCGAAGCGGTAAGTGGCCTCCACACTCGGTGGATCCGGAGTGGCAACCGAAAGTCCGAGGTCCGCGCCCAGGAACAGATCGAGGGTCGCCGGAGCCGTGCCCGCCCCCAGGTCCAAGATGACGTAGTCGGCGTCGAGCTGGCGCAAGCCTCTGGCCCATCGGGGCTTGCGACCGGGGCGGGTGGGTACGGTCGTGCCGTGGGTGTACTGCTGCGGCAGCAGCATCAGCCCGGGCACGGGCGTCGGAAGAGGAAGGAGTTCCTCGTCGCCGGGCAGATCACCAGGCTCGCCCTTCGCCGGGGGCTCGACGCCGAGCACCGTGTGCAGCGTTGCTCCCGCAGGGTCCGAGAAATGATCCAATCATTCATGGTCACAAGACAACAGTTTTACCGCTATGCCAACGCTCCTCACACATAAAGTATTTTCCCTGAAAGATGTCATGCCAATTATCTCTCACACCCCTTGTCCAATTAGACGCC
>JBNKGC010000371.1:0-3596 GCA_050289625.1 Polyangiaceae bacterium
ACGAGGCTTGGTCCTCGTCGTCCCTCCTGCTCACTTCGCCGTGCGCGCTCACTTCACTCTCGAATCCAGGCCCGACGATTCAGGCCTTCCCAACTCGCCGGGGGTTGGACCACCGCACGGGAGGGCCCCAGGCTTATCCCGAAAGACCCGTCGATGACCACCGGGCGAGCGGGGTAGGCTGCTATGCCTCGTGCGCGGGTGTCGGTTGAAAACCCACCTTCCGCCGTTTCATTCGAGCGGATCCAGCACCGTGGCGCGCGGGGAAGTCGGCTCGAGCGCTTCGGCTAGGCCCTGTCGAATCAGCTCGACGAGGGCGTCGGTCACCTTGCGTCGAAGATCCGTGCGCGCGGTGACGAGACCGATCTCGCGGGCCGGTATCGGAGAGACCAAGGGTCTCACCTGCTCGCGCCGTTTTTTCGCCGGCAGGCCTTGGGCGACCAAATCGGGGAGCACCGTGGCCCCGAGCCCTTCGTCGACCAGCCGGATCAGGGTCTGGAAACTGCCGCTCTCGAAGTGCACGGGACTCGGTCGAGCTCCCGCGCCGGTGCCGCAGTACGAAAGCACTTGGCTGCGAAAGCAGTGTCCCTCGGGCATGACCCAGAGTTGGCGAGAGCGCAGGCTCTCCTGGGTCACCGTCTTCTTTTTCAGCAGCGGATCACCCACCGGAAGGTAGGCGAGCATCTTTTCGACTCCGAGGGGTGTCTCGTGGAGCCCGGGGACGTCGAGGGGTGTCGCCGCGAGGCCGGCGTCTAGGGTATCCGCGTGAAGTTCCGAGATGATGTCTTCCGTCTTCAGCTCCTCGACGACCAGGTCCACCCGGGGGTAGCGGTCCACGAAATCGGCGAGGAAGAGCGGGATGACGGTGGGAGAGAGGGTGGGGATGACGCCCAGCCGAAACCGCCCAGCGGGTTCCTCGCCTTCACTGACGACCTGCCCGAGGCGCTCCATCTCGCGAAGAACCACGCGCATCTGTCGAAGAGCCCCCTTCCCCTCTTCCGTGAGTAGGACGGGCTTCTTCCGGCGGTCGAAGAGCGTGATTCCGAGGAGCTCTTCGAGCTTCTGGACCTGCATGCTCAGCCCGGACTGGGAAACTCGGCAGCTTTCGGCCGCGATGCGGAAGTTCTGCGCTTCCTCGACGGCGATCGCGTACCGCATCTGGGTTAGGGTGACCTGGCTGAGATCCATGGACCGATCCTGCAATCGATTCAAGTGAACGCAACATAAAAACGTTCGATTGGATTGCGCGGCGAAACTGACCCATGTTGTGGATCGAAGGCAATGGCGGTAGGCGGAAAGCCGCCCCCGAGCCACGATGATTCAAACGAAAACCTGAGGAATTCTGCATATGTCACTCATCAACACCGACCTTCTGCCCTTCAAGGCGACCGCGTTTCACGACGGCAAGTTCGTCGACATCTCGAACGAGACCGTTGCGGGTAAGTGGTCCGTCTTCGTCTTCTACCCGGCGGACTTCACGTTCGTGTGTCCGACGGAGCTCGAAGACCTCGCCGACCACTACGAGGAGTTCAAGAAGCTCGGCGTGGAGATCTACGGCGTGTCCTGCGACACGCACTTCTGCCACAAGGCTTGGCACGATACCTCCGAAGCCATCAAGAAAGTGAAGTACCCCCTCGTTGGCGATCCCACGGCTACCTTGGCGCGCAACTTCGAGGTGCTCATCGAGGAAGAAGGTCTCGCCCTGCGCGGCACGTTCCTCGTCGACCCCGAAGGGAAGATCAAGCTGTACGAGATTCACGACAACGGCATCGGCCGCGACGCAAAGGAGCTCCTGCGCAAGGTGAGGGCCGCGCAATATGTTGCTAGTCACCCCGGCGAAGTCTGCCCTGCAAAGTGGCAAGAAGGGGAGAAGACGCTGAAGCCTTCTCTCGATCTGGTCGGAAAGATCTGAGCCTACTGCCCAACGAACCGCGCCCGGTTCTCTCCCGCCGGGCGCGTGTTCGTTCCTCTGCGCGCGATATCTTTCGAGAAAGACGAAATCCATGCTCGACGAATCCCTGAAATCCCAACTCCAGTCCTACCTGGGATACTTGAAGCACCCCGTGCAGATCACGGCGGCCTACGACGAGTCGGAAACCGCAACCCAGATGAGGGGTCTGCTCGCCGACATCAGCGAGGTGTCGCCGCTCGTCACGGTACGAGAAGGCACGGCGGAAGCGCTAGGGAAGCGCATGCCCGCCTTCGGTATTCACCGCTCCGAGGAGTCGCCACGTGTGGTGTTCGCCGGGTTGCCGCTCGGACACGAGTTCACGTCTCTGGTGCTGGCGCTCCTACACGTCGGTGGGCA
This sequence comes from Polyangiaceae bacterium, assembly GCA_050289625.1. GTDB lineage: Bacteria > Myxococcota_A > Polyangia > Polyangiales > Polyangiaceae > NIC37A-2. Next base: position 2,306 of record JBNKGC010000371.1, read on the forward strand.
TCCGCCGAAGATCACCGACGAAGTCCTCGCTCAGCTCGAAGGATTGAAAGGTGAGTTTCGCTTCGAGACCTACTTCTCGCAGTCCTGCCAGAACTGTCCGGACGTCGTGCAGGCTCTGAACCTCATGGCCGCTCGAAATCCGGCGGTGACCCACGCAGCCATCGACGGAGCCGTGTTCCAGAGTGAGGTCGAGGAGCGCCAGGTGATGGCAGTTCCTACGATCTATCTGAACGGAGAGAAACTCGGGCAGGGCCGTATGGATCTCGAAGAGCTGCTCGCCAAAATCGACACTTCAGCCGTCGACAAGCGCGCCGAGCAGTTGAACGACAAGGGCGTCTTCGATTTGCTCGTCGTTGGTGGAGGGCCGGCTGGAGCGGCCGCGGCGATCTATTCTGCTCGCAAGGGCATCAAGACGGGCATCGTAACCGACCGATTTGGCGGGCAGGTGCTCGACACGCTCGCTATCGAAAACTTCATCTCGATCAGTGCCACCGAAGGCCCGAGGCTGGTGGCGGCACTCGAAGAGCACGTCGGCGACTACCCGGTCGACGTGATGAAGCACGAGCGGGCCAAGCGACTGAACGTCGGCGACACGCTTCAATTGGAGCTCGAGAGTGGGGCGCGCTTGTCGGCTCGAAGCGTGATCATCTCGACTGGTGCGCGCTGGCGGGACATGAACGTTCCCGGAGAGCACGAATACCGAACCCGTGGGGTGACCTATTGCCCGCACTGCGACGGTCCTCTGTTCAAGGGAAAGAGAGTCGCGGTGATTGGCGGTGGAAACTCCGGAGTCGAGGCCGCGATCGATCTCGCTGGGGTCGTTGCGCACGTCACCTTGCTGGAGTTTGCCGATCAGTTGAAAGCGGACGACGTCCTGCAGCGAAAGCTGAAGAGCCTCGACAATGTCGAGATCATTACGAGCGCGCGGACGACGGAGGTCGTGGGAGACGGTCGTCAGGTGACAGGCTTGAAATACGAAGCCCGGAAAACTGGCGAGCTGCACGACCTCGCGGTGGCCGGGATCTTCGTTCAGATTGGCCTTCTGCCGAACACGAACTGGCTCGAGGGCACCGTGGAACTGTCGAAGCACGGCGAAGTGGTCGTGGACCCCCGCGGTCAGACTTCGGTGCCGGGGGTGTTCGCCGCTGGTGACTGCACCACGGTACCTTTCAAGCAGATCATCATCGCCGCCGGAGATGGTGCAAGGGCGGCCTTGGGAGCCTTCGAGTTCCTCATCCGCGAGAGTGCGCCGGCTGCTTGAGGTACGAGCGTCCCGCGGCGCCGAGGCGCC
>JBNKGC010000372.1:0-3578 GCA_050289625.1 Polyangiaceae bacterium
CCCGGACGATTGCGACTACTCGACCTACTGGGGAGTCGGGGCGGGGATGAACCTGAATGAACCACCTGGAGGGGTGCTGGGGCCCTACAATGCGACGAATCCGCGCAAGCGGCACCACCTGCACCGCCTCCGGTCACAGCGGACGTCCCGGAAGAGGTTCGCCTCCGGGTCACTGCCTTCCCGGCCACTGCGCAGCTCTACGCCGGCTACGAACTCCTCCCGTCAAACCCGTTTGCACGGAGCTACCCGCAGGACGAAAGCGGCATGCTGACCGTCGTCGCCAAAGCCCCCGGATTTCGGGACGAAACCCGCGAAGTTCCGCTCGATCAGGACGCGGACATCGTCATCACCCTGAGCAAGCTCCCGCCGACGGAGCCGGGGAACGGAGAAGAGGCCGACGCCGAGGATTCCAACGAGGAAGCCGCAACTCCTCACCCGAAGCCGCATCGCGTGTACCGACCAAAGCCGGCAGCCAAACCTGCCTCGCAACCCGCGAAACCGAAACCCAATTGCGACCCGCCCTACTACATCGACGGTCGCGGGGTGAAGCGATACAAGAGCGAATGCTTCTGACGGACTGCTGAGCCGGTAGGGCTCGTGCCGGGTCTTCCCGGGGACGAGCTCTGGCCCGCCCGAAAGTCAGTTGGTGCAGTTCGTCGTCGCGCCCCGCGCCGACCTACCGGTCCGCCTGGGCGGTATCAGGCCCCAGTGGCCCTCTGGGGCCTCCCTGGCCCCCCTCAATCCCCCCGGAATGGCGTCGGCGAATGGCGCTTCGCCGAGTCGACCGTGACTCTCAGAAAATGCCGGGACCAGGCGTCAAGATGTGCTGAGGGTCGAAGCGTTGCTTGTTCAAAAGCAGCTTCGGATAGACCTCGGCGTACTGGAGGACCCAGTCCTGCTGGTCGAACTCCAAACTGCCAATGGGATACCTCGTGCCGCCGACCGCCCGAGCCTCGTCAAACAAGCGGCGATTGCGCTCCAGCATCTGCTCCTCGTAGGCCTCGTCCGGTCCGGGTGTGGCGCTGGAGGTGAGGATGTCGAACAAGTAGACCCACTCCGTGTCGCACGGGACGCGCAGGTTCGGTCGCGTGAACTGTGAGCGCTTCTGAGGAAGCATCAACAAGAACCCGGTCGGGCCGACGTCGTCCGGACTAAGCTGGCTGAGCACGTTGCCAACGTAGTCCTCCACCGCTTCGTCGGGAAGCCAGACGTCGAACCAAGGACGGATGAGGTCCTTGTAGCCGGGCACCACCGCGGTCAGGTAGTCGATGATGGTGTCGACCTTGAGCGCATTCGCCAAATAGCTCTGGTCCTGAATGGTCGCCGCACTCGGGGGCAGATTGAGGTCCCGCAGCAGGTAGTCGCCGTCCGGCTCTCCCTCGAAGTCATTGAAGTAGTAGATAGCGTTGATCTGGTAGATCCAGCCGCCCGCCCCATCCGGGAACCAGAGAGTGTAGATGCCTTCGAATTCGCCCCGATTGAGCAGGGTGCGGAGGTCCTGGAAGTAGGTCGCGTTGTCCGTGTACCCGAGCAGGTAGGTCCGCGTCGACGTCGTCGTCTCGATCATGTTGGTCACCACGCGAGTGATGAGCCCACACTGGCCGAGACCCGCGAGGCACGCCTCGAACAGATCGCGGTGGTGCGTTTCCGAGCACCACACCACGTCGCCGCGTCCCGTCACCACCTGCATCGCCTGGACGTTGTCGACCTGGGCGCCGCGGCGGTTCGAGATCGAAATGCCGCCCACCGACAGGGTGCCGCCGATACTGAGGTCGATGAAGCCGGTGAGCACCGGCGGCGAGTACCCCATGGGTACGGACGTCTCGACGAGCGTCCGCCAAGTGCACCCAGCGTCCACGTCGGCGCCGTCAGGTCCAATCGAGTGGATCTGGTTGAGCGACCGCATATCCACGACGAGCCCCCCTTCGGTCATCGACTGACCGAACGTCGTGTGCCCTTGGCCGCGTGCCGCCACCTTGATCCTGCGGCGCCGGCAGAAGCGCACCATCTTCTGGACGTCACTCACCGAGCCCGGATAGAGAACCGCGATCGGCGTGTGGTTGATCATGTTCCCGAAGTCGTGCGCGTATGGAGCGACGCCTTCGGGGCTGGTGACGACTTCACCGTCCAAATCCGGCAGGTGGTCGAGACTTCCGCAATGGGAGGGCCCGACCCATGCGCGGGCGGTGGTGTCAAATCCCAAGACAGTCACGGCCCCAAGGCCGGCAAGCACGTTGCGACGTGTAAGCATTCTAGGGTCCCTTATGTAAAGTCATAGGTGAGCAGGTCACCGTTGATCGTCCAAAGCGAGCTAACCCGATTTGATGGCGGATTGTCAACCCAACAATGCTCTCAAAAACCGACCCGTCGGCTCCGCGGACAGAGGCAGCGTTTGGGTGGAGTCGATTGATCGACTCGCCGGCTCACGCTCGGCTCGATGTCCCTTGCCCGGTATCTCGAGCATCCGGCGTGGTTTTTCCGTTATCTCTTTGTAACAAACCAAAGATCAGTCTAGTGCCCAAAAGCACTGGTAAAGCCCCCCCTGTTGATCGCCAAAGCGGAAGGTTCAGCAGACTCTGGCGTGAGGCTCAACGCGTTCATCCCGTCAGGGTGGTCCAGAGAAACAATTTCGAGGCCCAAGAACAGGAAGTGCTCGAGGGCGACGAACGCACGAAAAGCTTTGCGCCTCGTTTCATCCAGGAGTCTTGTGCAATGACTACAGCGATCACCGCTTGCGGTATTCTCCGTGAACAGGAACGGTAGGTGCAGACTGCTCGCCGGTCCGTGGAAGTGCTGCTGTCGAAACGCTCGAAAGAACGACGTAGCCGACTCGGTCCTCACCCCGAGAGGGCCAGGCCAGGGCCGAATCCCCGTAGAGCAACGCTTGAACCGCGTCGCGCCCCACGACCGCTGCCCGTTGCAACCTTCGCGCAAGGGGAAAGCTCGAATCGGACCATCGGCCCTTGAACCTCGCGCCCATGGATTCATTACTGAAGCCCATCGAGTTCGACGCCGGTTCCCTCATCCTCTCCTTCCTCATCTCGGGGGTCGGCTTCGTGCTGCTCAGCTACGGCAAGAAGATGACCCGCGGCCCCCAAATGCTCATCGGCTTGGTGATGATGGTCTCCCCCGTATTTCATTTCACAGCTCTGGTTGATGGGACTCGTCGCGGCTGCCCTCGTCGGCGTGCTCGTCCTGGCCCTGAAGTTGGGCTGCGCGCCTTGCTCGGTTACGACAAGTTGCTCTGCTCAGCCGTGCTGCGAGCATTCACGGACGAGGTGCAGCGGTCCCTGCGCCGCCGCGCGAAGAAGGCGCTCGGTCTCGATAGCGTGCGCCAGGCGCACACGGGCGGCATCACCATCTGCCAACGCTTCGACTCGGCGCTGCGGCTCAACGTGCACTTCCACTCGCTCTTTCTCGACGGCGTCTACGTCGAGCTCGACGACGGCGCGGTCGAGTTCCATGAGCTGCCCGAGCCTTCTCCCGAGCAGGCGGCCTCGCTCCGCCTCACCGAGCAGGACCGGGTCCAGCCCCGGGAGCCAGCCGCCGTGGTCGGCGGCATCAACGTGCATGCAGCC
>JBNKGC010000373.1:0-3567 GCA_050289625.1 Polyangiaceae bacterium
CAGCGCGAAATGGACTCCGGTCGTCGCGGGCCCCTGACCGGTGCGACGGCGTCAGGCGTCCGCGCGTGACGTTTGGAGGGATTCGCTCACGAGAGCCTTCAATTCGTCGCGGTCCGGGTCCGGCGGGGGACGGCTTGCTCGTCCTGCACTCGACGCCGGCGGCATCTCGATGAGCAAGGACTCGAGGTCTTCGATGGCCAGGTTGGGATCCAAATCGTCTAGGGTCGGAGCGGCGGACGGCGCTTTTCGGCGACCAAAGAACCTCGCCAGGAAACTGGTCGGTTCCGCGAGGTTGAACTTTCCGCGAGCGATGGCCTCGGGAGTCGTGTCGAGCTTCGAGACGATCTCGCGGTTCGACTCGATGAGCACACGGGCCTCTTCGAGTACGGAGCGCTGGGTCGTGTCGAGCTCGCGCATGACCGGTCGGAAGGAGTGGTTCTGTCGGACGGTGAACAGAGCACACGCGACCGCGAGCTCTCCCACGCTCACCTTTGTCACACTCGCCACCGAGGGGCCGCCGCAGCTTTTTGCGTAGATGTACGAACCTTGCAGCATCAGTGCGCCAAAACCGAGGGCGACTGCCACGAGGTCCGCCGTGACGTCGACCGGCGGTTCGAGGATTTCCCCGTCGTGCTGCGTCTCGACGAGGAAGACGAAGGCGAGCGATCGCGCCAGATTGGTCGTGAGCGCAACGGAATGGGCGAGCTCAGCTTCGGGTACCTGCAGTCGCCAGCGCTCTCCCTCGTCGACGAGACGAGGCACTCCCGTGCCCGCAGTCTCCGGGACGCCGCACGCTCCACTACCGCAACTGGAGAACGACGTTCGATCGGCGTCCCGCGGAACGACCGTGGCCACCATGGGGATGTCCCCCATGCCGGCGTGTTCCTGCATCCGCTGCACCAGGCGACCCAGCGAGCGCTCGTCGCCCATGAACTCGTCGGGAAAGAACGTCGAATTCGGCAAGACGAGCGGTCGCTTCCCCAGTTCCGCCTGATACCGCGCGATGATTCGCGCGTATCGCTGGATCACCGCCCGGGTGACCTGAGGGGGAGGCAACTGCATGACCGCTATCTTGGCAGACGGCCCCAGCGCCGGCTAGCGATTCGCCCCGGAGGTCGCGGGGTTGCGCGCCTTGGCCCCGGGGCCGACGGCTTACGGAAGCGGATGGTTTGGCTGCAGTCGCGCAGAGAAACTGAAGTCTTACAAGACACCTGTGCAGTGTCAGGTCAGTCCTCGGCGGCGGCGCTCGAGCTCTGCGAGCCGCGTGATGACCCCTCGGCTCACGATGTCGAGGACCTGGCGGATGACCTCGGAGCGCTTCTTCGGATCTCCACCGAAGGTCAGGTGACTCTTGGCGACCTTGTTCTTTGGGAGGCGACCGACCGCCGTGCACGTCACTTCGAGGACGCCATCTTTCTCGCGAAGATCGAGTCGAGTGATGGCGAAGCGATATTCGATGCGGTTGTCTCGGCCCGCTCCCCACTCCGCGCGTCGCGCTTCGCGCTTGAGAGTGCGGCGTAGGTGCTTTTCGAGCCGTTTGGCTCCGGGTACATCCTCGGGAAAATCGAGGCGATTCAGAACGACGGTGGGCCGCCCTTCGGCGGTCTTGGCTCCGGCGCTGGCCAGGACTTCATGAAACGAAAGCCCCGCACCTGCCTCCGTCGGGGAGGCGCTCGCCGAAGCGCCCAGCGTCAGCACGGTGAGCCACGCCGGGAGGTGGCGGAGTCGGTGGTTTCGGGGGCCCATGCGCCGGAAATTACGGACTGTCGGGCGCTCGGCCAAGAAAGGGGACCTTTCGGCTCTCCGCGTCGCCCGGTGCGGGTGGTAGCTTCGATTCGTGACCATCACCGTGGAAGGCCCCGACGTCGACGTGATCGTCATCGGCGGTGGGGTCAATGGGACGGGGGTCGCTCGGGACTGCGCACTCCGGGGGCTCAGCGTCGCTTTGTTCGAGCGCAACGACGTCGGGTTCGGGGCCAGTGGCAACTCGAGCGGGATGATCCACGGCGGTCCGCGCTACCTCACTCACAACCCCGATGTGACGTACACGTCCTGCCTCGATTCCGGGCACATCCAGCGGATCGCGCCGCACCTCCTGTTTCGGATCCCCTTTCTCGTCCCCATCTACGAGAAGACCAGCGCGCTCACGCGGGTGAAGCTCGCGAGTTACGACGCCTTCTTCGACGTCTACGATCGCTACCAGGCCCTCAAGCGAGGCAAGCGTCACGTGCGTTTCAGTCCAGGAGAGCTTCGTCGGCTCGAGCCCGGTCTCGTGCCCACGGCGGGCGGCGTGAGCTTCGACGAATGGGGGATCGACGGCGTGCGTCTTTGCATGGGAAGCCTCGTCGACGCGGTGGAGCGTGGCACGACGGCGTACGTGCACTGCACCGTAACGGAAATTCTTCGAGGCGAAGAGGATCGCGCGTGCGGGGTCCGCTACCGAGACCGACGGACGGGCGCCTTCGGCTCGGTGACGTCGCGTGCGGTAGTCAACGCGACCGGTGCTTGGGCTCCCATCACGGCCACCCTCGGCGGCCTGGGTCCCACCTCGGCGCGCGTCCGCCCCGGAAAGGGGATTCACGTGTTCCTCGATCGACGCCTGACGAACTACGCGATCGTCTCCAGCGCCATCGACGGCAGGCAGGTGTTTCTCATGCCGTGGCAGAACATGAGCGTGCTGGGAACCACGGACGACGACTACTACGGCGATCTGGACGACGTCGTTGCGACCCGGGACGAGGTGAGCTACCTCCTCGAAGCGGTGGCTCGTGTCTTTCCGCCCGTCCTCGAGGCGCGCGCCATCGGAACTTGGGGCGGCGTCCGCCCGACCCTCTACGATTGGGGGCCCGGTGAGGACGAGCTTTCGCGGGAGCACCGCATTGTCGATCACGCTTCGGAAGGAGCCGCGGGTCTGTATTCGATGATCGGCGGCAAGCTGGCCAGCTACCGGCTTTTCGCGCAGGAAATGACGGACGTGCTTTGTGCTCGGCTCGGCGTCGATGCGCGATGCCAAACGCACGAGCTTTCGCTTCCCGGAGGCGACGAACAGATCGATCCGATGCGGCTCGTCGAGGACGGAGGCATGGAGGCCGTCACCGCGACCCGGCTCGAGTACCGCCACGGCTCACGCAGCGAGCGCATCGTCGAACGGATGCGCCGCAAACCGCGCGAGGCTGCGGTGGTCTGTCCGTGTGAGCCCGTGACCGAAGCCGAGATCCGTTACGTCGTCGAACGCGAGTGGGCACGCTCCGTGGACGACGTTGCTCGCCGCACGCGCCTCGGACTCGGGGCTTGCGGGGGAATGCGATGCGCGGCGCGTTGCGGCCGAATCGTCGCGGAAGCGACCGATCAACCCGCCCGGGAAGGAGAACGCATGGCGCTCGATTTTCTGAGGCAGTCGGTGAGACGACGCCTTCCCGCGCTCGGACCGGAACAAGCGCGCCAAGAGGCGCTCACCCTCTCCTCGCTCCGTGCGGAACTCGGATACGAGGTGTCTACGGAACGACCTGATGGTCCCGACTCCTTGGGAGATTCGAATGCAGGGAAGGGCACCCCAACGTGACTCGG
>JBNKGC010000374.1:0-3526 GCA_050289625.1 Polyangiaceae bacterium
AGTGGAAGTGCACGTTGAGCCGCAGCGCCGAGTCGAAGCGTTGGCAGATGGTGATGCCGCCCGTGTGCGCCTGGCGGGAACAGATGGACCGGGCGCGCCGCTATCTGACCGGTCTAGAGTCACGCGGCTACACGTGGCCCGGCAACGTTCGCGAGGTGCAGAACGCCCTCAGAAGTCTCCTGCTCGGCCTCTCTCCCGCGCTGTCCGGCCAAGGGGAGTTCGAGACCATGACGACGGACTCGGGCGAGTTCTCCGTACCTGAACCCATCGCCGCGGGTACGGCCGACTACGACGAACTGACCGCTTGGTACTTTCGTCGCGTGTTGAACCTCGCCGACGGGAACTACTCCGAGGCGGCTCGCAGGCTCGGTGTCGACCGCGCCACCGTGAGGAGACAACTGCGCTCCACCAAACGATAGCGACTCCAGGGACACGTATCCGGGCGAGCATCGCTTGCGATGCTCGGAAGCCGCACGGTTGGTCAGTCGAGTGATCGGGACGCCATTTCCAGCGCAGGCCCACGCCGCCACTGGCGAGATTCCTGGCGATCCTCGGCGGCGGACGGCTGGACACATCCGTCCCCAGTTGTCCCGCGCTCCACGGCGGCCCTACTGTAGTTTCCATGCTGGTGTTCTCGCGTCGCTTCATCAATGGAGACACGGTCGCGTCAGGCCTGCTCCTCACAGCAACCATGACCGCGCTTCTGGGTCTGGGGTGCGGGACGTTGAGCGACGACAGCGAAGCGACCGATCCAACGAGCTCCGGGGGCGCTTCCTCTCCGTCGGGCTCTGGGGGCAGTTCCCCCGCGGGAGGAACGTCCTCCATGGGCACGGGAGCGGACTCCTCTGGCGCGGGCGGCACGAGCGATCCGCCGTGCGAGCGGTCCGCATACGGCTTCGATGGCGATGGAGACGGAGTCGGAACGTACCACCCGCAGGACCCCGAAAAGAGATACCAGCTCCTGTGCGAGACGGACCCAGTGCCCGCCGGTTGGTACCCCGTCGACTCCGAGCACAACGACTGCGATGACACCGATCCAACCGTTCACTTCGAGTCCTGTCTCGACCACGACGGAGACAAACACTGCGCAAGCCACGAACGGAGTTGTGTCGGGGAGCTGCCGGCCGAACACATCGCGTGGACTGCGAGCACCTGGCCTCCCGACTGCGACGACGACGATCCGACAATCGCCTATCCGGTGTTCGAGGACTCGGATGGGGACGGCCGAGGCAGTGAGGTCGAGATCTGCGCCCCCGAGCAAGACACGCCGGGCACCGCGACCTTCGACGACGATTGCGACGACACCGATCCACGTCGCGCCCCGAACTTCCCCGAACAATGGGCTGATGCGGTCGACTCGGATTGCGACGGCAAGCTCGACCCCCTGTGCACGCCCGACGACGACTGCACCTGCGGCGCCGTCCTTTCGGGGACGGTGCCCCTCGCCGGAAACTGTACGGGACCGGACCTGACCTGGCTCTCCGAAATCGAATTCTGCCTGGGCTGCCCCAACCTGGATGACACGATCACCTTCGTGAAGCTCGGCAACGTGGGCAACGCCCCCTTGACGGGCGAGGTGATACTGTCACGGCAGTACGAGTGGGAAGACAGCCCCACCCCCTTTGCTTGGCTCTCCCTCAATTTGGCTCCGGGCGAGACATCAGGACCGATTCACATCGATTCGCCTGAGGGGGTCCGCCTGGAGCTGCAAGCGGACACGGATTGCTTCGCCGGAAACGACGCGCTCGAAGGCATCGGCGATCCGCGACCCAATTGCACCGTGCCGTAGGCTGATTACCCTCACCCCGTGGCTCTCCCTCGGCGTCTCGACAAGTTCATCCGCGACGCCACCGATCTACCGCGCGCGGTGATCACCGAGGCACTGGCAGCTGGGCGCGTGCATTGCCTCCCCGTGGCTACTGCGGGTTCCCCTCTCCAGGGCAACGAACTCGTGTACGACGACGACGTCGTCCGCCTCGACGGCGAGCGCATTCAGCCCAGGCTCTGCTTCGACACCTTCCTGCTGAACAAGCCGCCGAGCGTGACGACCACCACGCGCGATCCTCGAGGCAAGCGTGATCTCCAAAGCTGGCTCGCGACAATGCCTCCTGGGGTCTTTCCCGTCGGCAGGCTCGATCGGGATACGACGGGAGCGCTCCTGTTCACCAATGACGGAGACTTGGCCACGGCCGTGCTGCGCCCCGACCATGCCACCGAAAAGGTCTACTGGCTTTGGCTGAACGAGAGCATCTCGAAGGACGATCCCCGCCTGCGAAAATGGGAGCAGGGCATGCCGATGCTCGGCTCCACGGCGCGAGCCGTACGCACGGAGGTGCTTCGCCAGACCCCGGACATGACTGAGCTCCTCGTCACCCTGTCGGAAGGCAAGAACCGGCAGATCCGACGGATGGCTCGAGCCTCCGACTTCCGCCTCCTGCACTTGCACCGGCGTTCCATCGGCCCCATCGCCCTCGAAGGCCTCCCCTTGGGGGAGGTGCGTCGCCTGACGGACCCGGAGGTGGACGCGCTTTGGTCGAGCGTCGGAGGTCGCGCTCGAGTTCGCCTCAAGCAGCTCGAAGCGCTTCGCCGAAAAGCTCTCGAAGCGAGGCACCGCGGAACACCGCTTCTGCGCTTGGAACACGCACTCGCCCGAGAACGGACCGACACCGACAGTCCCGATTTCGAATCGCGACGGCCCGCCGTCTGACACGCCGATGTCAGTTCAAGGAGTCAGACTGCAGCAAGGAGTCGGAGAAAACCGCGGATACGGAGTGCGGTAGAGCAGCTCCGGGTTTGCCGATCCCCAGCTCCTCACCTCGCCACTCTCCAGCAAGGCGAAGCTCAGCCCATCGCCGAGGCTCGCGCTCTCGACACCGCGAGCGACGACCTCGGGAGTCGTGGCGCTGGCCGTCGCCGACCCTCCCGCCTGGTGCTCTCCCCAACAAGCGAGATCACCGTTCGCCAGCAGCGCACAGAAGTGCCGATCGCCAGCAAACAGTGCCGTCACTGCCATGGTGAGGCCCACGACGGGGGCAGGCTCGAGCCCCAGCAAAAGACCCCTCCGCCTTGGGCCGTCGTCCGACGGAAGCAGGAGTGAGCACTGCCACTGGAGAGGTTCGGTCCGAGCGGACTTGGCCATCGCTCTCGAACCCACGGGAGCGCTGCGAGTCCAACTGGAACCGGGAAAACACGAAGTCTCGCTCCTGGCGCGGCGCACCGCGATGGACGCGCCGTTCAAGAACCGAGAGCGCGCGGCGCCCTGGCCCGAGCGGGAAATCTGGACCTTCCGTCCCGATCCCGAGCTGCGCTCCGTGGAGCTCGCGGGGCTCTCCGGCATCGATGCGTCGTGCACCGAGATGCCCGCCGCCTGGCGCGCCGATGGGGCGTACGTCGCCATTCCTGGTTCGGTGCTCACGCTGACGACGACACGGCGCGGTCAGGAGCTCGTGCCGGAAAATCGCCTCGAGCTGCGCCGCGAGTTTTGGCTCGATGAATCCGCAGGGGGCTTCACGGTCCAAGATCACCT
>JBNKGC010000375.1:0-3480 GCA_050289625.1 Polyangiaceae bacterium
TTGATTTCAGAAAGCGCCTTCCCGATCGTCGAAGGCTCCGAGCGAAAGAAGGCGGCGAGAGTACCGTGTGAGCCCAGGCGGCCCCGGGCCATCTCTTTCTGCTCCGAGGACAGCTCGCCATCATCGTCCGCTGTCCAGACCTGCTCGGCGGTGCGCGAAGCCCCCGACTCGAGCTCGCGCAGAATGACATCGAAGTCTTTGCCCCGAATCAGCTCCCGATCGAAACTCGCCCGCGCGCGGGCTCCCACGAACGTCAGGGCTCGCTCGGGCGGCAGCTGACGAGCCGATGCCCTGAGCGCGGCAAGATCGACTTCATCCAGACTGGGATCGCCAGAGAGTTCGGTTCGTCGCACGGAGACGACGACGCGCGCCGTGAGTGCTGCGCCAGGACCCATCTCGGTCTCCACCTCGTCCCGGCTGGTGACAGCCTGCACTTCGCCGCCGGCGAGATCGAAAGTCGCCTTCGAACTCGTCAGCTTCGGGAGCAAGTTCACGAGCGCTCCTGCCTGCTCTCCTGAACCGACGAGCGACTCGTAGCGGAGCTTCTCTCGGGTGATGCGCGTCTTCCGCGAGCCGGGTTCGCTCGTGGCAGTATAGCGCGCGTGGTAGCGCCCCGTCCCGTCGTACTCCGTCGTCTCCCAGCGGGTCTCGCCCCTCTCGGAGGGGATTAGCTGCAGCGCATTGGCAAGACTGCGCCACGCTCCGATAGCGACGACTGACGCGTTCTCGGGATACCACCCGCTCACGAGGCGCCCCCCGTCGTACTCCAGCAAGACCGGCTGGCTGAGTTCCGAGCGGAGGCTCCTCAGTCCTTCATCCTGGGCTCCCTCGAGCCGCACCGAGGGATCAGGGAGGCGCAACAGCAACCTCGCGTGCCCGGCCTTCGTCAATGTTGGCAGGACCTGAAGGCGTCCCTCTACCGACAGCGAAAACCCCTCCCCCCCACCGGGCAACCCGGCAGAGCTCGACAGCGAGAAGGTGAAATGCTCCTCGCTCTGGGCCCAGCGCAAGCGCCCAGCGTCGGTCCGGCTTGGAGCCGCATTCTGAACGACGGTCTCCTGCTGCCGCTCCGCCGGGGAGTCGCACCCAGCGGAGACGAGAAGTGCCAGGCCGACACACCCGCCGGCGAGACGCCTGCGGCGGGACCGTGCCATCATTCGACGATTACGCATCCGGAGTTCGGCAGATGGCATCTCTTGGAGCCGACGTCGCCCAAGCAAGTGTACCCCTCCTGGCAATCGGAGTTCACCTTGCACGGGCTGTAGCATTCACCAACCTGACAGGTCTTGTCGAGAGTGCAGACGTTGCCGTCACAGCAGTCACTATTCGTATTGCAGGTTTCCTTCTCCGCCCGGCATTCGATGCACTCACTGACCTGCGAGTTCGGGTCTTTGAAGCAGTTCGGGGTTGCGTCGCAACAGTCGTCGTTGCGGAAGCACTCGCGGGTCTCGTCGGGGTCGTTCGGGTCGATGCAGGTGCAGAGGCTGTCAAAGAACAGCTCGTCGACGCGATTGGCGTCCACCTCACCGGTGCCCACTGGGTGGGCTCCGTTGGCCAAGCGCTGCAGTTTCGGGAAGCTGAACGGCATCCGGATCTGACCCCATTCGAAGGGACCGCTGGCGCCCGTGAGAGAGCCCTCCGCCTTGATCAGGTCGAAGTCGCAGTCTGCGTTCGGTGAGGGGCGCTGACCCGGTGTCGACGGGCAGATCCCGTCGAAGTTGAAGATCGTCTTCCGCCACGTCTTGCTGAAGAAGAGTACGGAGATCTTCAGTTTTCCGGCGATGCTTCCGCTGAGCACGTTGCGAAGCATGCCGCCGAGACCCGCCGAGTAGCGCACGTCGGCCACGAAGCGCTTCGGCGGAATGATGGAAGCTCCCGGAACGACGAAGTCTTCGACGTCCGCCGCCGGCGGTCGCTCATCTCGAACAGCGCCCAGGCCAACACCCGCGCCAGCGTGGGCCGGCACCCAGACCTCGGCGAGCATCAACGACGTCTCCATCCCGATCTTCGCCTCGAACCCGGGGACGCCGAAGCCGACACCGGCAAATGCCGCGAGACCCGCGCCCGCATGGGGAGCACCCTCGACTTTCGCGAAGAGCAGCGAGTCGACGGCGTTGTCAGCCGTGCTCGTGACAATCGACCGGAGCACGCTTCCCGCATTGAAGTCGAGGGTTCCCGAGAAATCGACCCCGTAGTCCGCCGTTGCCTCGACCTCGAGCACCACCGGAATCGGACCGATCAAGAACTGGGCCGCAAACAACGTCTGCCGGGACTTGTCCTCGTAACTGAAGAACTCCAGCGGAATGTGCCCCGAAGGGATCTGGTCGGCCAATTGGTCCACCGCATCGATCAGACCGACCGCACCATCCGCACTATCAAAGCTGGTGGCCGAGCGCTCGTAGTACCCGATGAAGCGATTGATGGTCGCCTCGGGCGACTCGGCGGCCTGCGAACAGAAGCCACTCGGAAATCCGCGCGGGGGCTGGGCGGCGATCTGGTGGCAGAGACCGCCTGGGAAGTTGTCCGCGAAGGACTCCGGGGTGCCGTCGTCGTTGGCGACCCGCTCGTGATACTGCCGCAGAAGCTCGACAGCATCGCGGTAGGCCTTCTTGGTTCGATTCGCGGCCGTCTGCACGGTGCCGAACGCTGCCGCGCAATCCTCGCGGGTTTCCTCGTCGACCAGGTCTCCGGGAAGCTCCTCCATCCCGACGAGGCCGAAAATGTCGCTATCCAACACCTTGAAAACGACTTCCGCCTGCGCGATGCCGCATTCGTCAGCCTCGAGAGTCGCGGAAGCGTCGATGATCGTGAAGTCCCCACCGCCCAGCAGGTCGAACACGACGTCGGCGCTAAAGCCGGCATCCGCCTTCACATGCAGGTCGGGCAGGCCGAACACCCCGATATCCCGGTCCAGTTTGAGGCTCGATCTTTTGCTCGCGCCGACATCGACAGGAACGGCCTGGATGACCTAGCAGTCTTCGGGCGTGAGCAAGCTCATCCTGGTGAAGCTCTCGTCCGGTACTACAGAGACAACGGGACTCGCTACATCGCCAGCACCAACAGCGCCGATATCGTCCAGCTGTCGATTCCTTCTCAAATGGTCCCCGGAGACTTCAACGGCGACGGATATGGCGACACTGCGCTCTTGGTCTGGACGCGCCAGTGGAATCCCACGCTGGGTCGGTTCAGCTTCTACCAGAACGTTTGGTACTTCGCTGCCAACACCTTCGGGTCCGTCGAGTTCCAGCGCTCCATTCATCAGGAGGAGCCGTCGTTTGGCAAGCAAATCACTAGGCTGGAGACAACGGACTTCACTCCAGAACAGAGCACTTCCGACGACTTGATTTTCGTGAGGTCTGACCAAACAGGAGAGGTGTTTCGCGGACGGAACGGCTCCTGGAACTCGAGCTCCGCGGGGCTCAGCTCCACCGCGAAAGCCCCCATCGGAGCTCTGCCAACTCCGTTGGCTGAAGATGGACG
>JBNKGC010000376.1:0-3477 GCA_050289625.1 Polyangiaceae bacterium
ACCGCAGGCGCGCGTTCGGAGCGAGCGCACCGTGGTAGCGGATCATGTTGAAGCGAAGAGGTGGGATCATCGCGCAGAGGCGTGCGATGAGGTCGAGCGGCTCGAGGACGATCGCTCGGGTGCCATCGCGCCAGACCTTCTTCATGGTGTACTCGACGCGCCCGTCATCGCGGAGAGCTCAAGGCGGTCTTGGGAGATGGGGGGTCTCGCGAGGTAGCGACAGAGCCGGTCCAGACGCGGTCGGTCGCGGCCATCGATGGCCACGCCTTCGCCCGGGGCAACTGCGATGCGGACTTCGATCTGACCGCGGTGACGGAGATCCTCATCACCAACACACCGGGTGAGGCCTTCAGCGCGGAGTACACCGGGCTTTCGCTGGTGCCCTACGAGTTCTGAAGACTCGCTCCGGTCGCGTCGGGTGCGTGTCGGTTGCCGAGGCGTGCCTGCGCCCTGTCGCACGGGCGCCACAGTGTGCACGCAGGTCCACTCGGACACCTCGCGTTGCGCGGGCCGGAGGTTGCCGTGGCGCGCTGGCGTCCGGGCTCGCGCGCCGTTTGGTGCTTGGTCCACCGCTTGGCCCACCGTTTGGTGCTGGGCCCAGCGCTTGGCCCAGCGCTTGCAGTAGCGCCCCGCGGAGCCTTTGCGGATGCCGCGCTTTTCGATTCGTCCTCTTCTTCTCTTCGTCGTTCTCCTGCTCGCCACCCCCGCTCAGGCGCTCCTGCGCCCGCATGACGAGTCCGGGGACACTCGCCTCGACGTCGGTATCAACAGCCAACTGACCCGCTACGGCACGTCGTACGAAACGGTCTACACGCTCAACCTGCAGCCCGCGGCTCGGTTGCGCCTCGGGTCCTTCGAGCTCGGCACCGTCCTGCCCGTGGCTTCCGGAGCGACCTCGCCCACCTTCTGCTGCCGCCGCATTCTCGGCAACGCGACGGGCTCGGTTGCCTATCGCCCGGCCGGGCCCACGGGGCACTTCTGGTCCCTCGCTTCGGCATCCGCTCCGACGTCGCGCTTCAGTTACGACGGGATGCACGCGAGCAGCCTGGCGGCTACCGCCGCACTGGGTCGCGACGCAGGCTACTACTTGTTCGACACGACGACGTTCCGGTTCGGCCTCGGGGGTGAAGTGAGCCTTGGGCGTGGAGTTTCGCTCGGGGGCTCGGCCGGCGCGCACTACTGGTGGCAGCACGCCCAGCCGAGCGATCAGCTCGTGGCGCCCCTCGCGGCCTTCGCGGCGCTCGAGCTCGGCGGCGGCTTCGCAACGCGCCTCACGTCGCGTCATCTGGTGCTCGTCGTTTCCGATGCGGGGGTTCCCGGCCACGCGATTCACGAGCTCGAGCTGGCGGCAGGTTTCCAAACGGCGGTTCACGCGGTCGAGGTGTCGGTGACGGCGCCTCTCGATGACAGCCGGCGTTCTCTCGGCATGCTGAGTGCAGGCGTGTCCTACTCTCGGAGTTTTTGACGTGACCGTTGCTCGATCTCCTTCTTCTCCCGAGGACCTTCTGGCGCTCACACACCGGCTGGGGCGTGCTTGTGCGCTCGCTGTTGGCGTCCTCGTCGGCGCCTGCTCCCCCGAGGCGCTGGCCCCCGTCGAGCCGCACTACGAAGACGCCGTCTACGTGGACCCGAGTGACGAGATCTACGACACGAAGAACCTCGTGCGTTTCGATCTCGAACTCCCGGAAGGTTCGCGAGAAGCGCTCGCGCGCGATCCGACCGAGTACGCGCCGGCCACCTTGCGCTACCGCGGCCAAGAAGTGCGCAGCATCGGCGTGCGCCTCAAGGGCGAGAGCACCATGCGTACTCTCGACGAGAAGCCGTCGTTCAAGCTCAAGTTCGACAAGTTCGAAAAGGGGCAGCGCTTCTTCGGTCTGAAGCGCATGACACTGAACAACGACGTGCAGGACCCGAGCTTTTTGAGCCAGTCGCTCGCCTACCAGGCCTTCCGCGACGCGGGATTGCCGGCGCCGCGCTGCAACCACGCCCTCGTCTACGTGAACGGCGAGTTTTATGGCGTGTACAGCAACGTCGAGACCGAAGACGAAGTCTTTCTCGCGCGCTTCTTCGCCTCCGCCGAGGGCAATCTCTACGAAGAGGGGGGGAGCGACTTCGTGCCCGGATCCGAAGAGACCTTCGACCTCGAGACGAACGAGAAAAAGAACGACCGCGGCGATCTCACCGCGCTCATTCGTGCCCTCGACGAGGCGACCCCGGAAGACTTCCTCGAGATCGTCGGCAAGGAAGTCGACCTGGACCACTACCTCACCTTTGCGGCGGTCGAGGCACTCACGGGCGGAGAAGACGGTTACTCCTTCAGCATGCGGCAGCCCAACAACTTTCGCCTCTACCGCGATCCCGGTACCGACAAGTTCTACTTCATCCCCTGGGGGCTCGACCGCGCGCTCCGCCCCCGCTTCGATCCGACGCACCTCCACGACTGGGTGCCCGAGCTCGAGCGGTACCGATCGCCCTTTCGGACGCGCTCGCTTTTGCTGACGGGGTGCATTGGGAGCGCACCGTGCAAAGAGACCTACGTGGCTCGTCTGAGAGAAATGGCAGACCTCTTCGACGCCATGGACCTCGCGTCGCTCGCGCGCGCTCAGTCAAGCTTGATCGACCCAGCGGTCCGCGCCGACGCACGCAAAGAGACGGGCGACGACTACGTTCCCTACGCGCGGCAGCTCCTCCTCGAGTGGCTCGAAGAGCGCCCCGATTCCCTGCGCAACGCGCTCGGCGAGGAGTGAGTCGACAGGCGGCCAGATCGGGCTAGTCCGTAGGGGCGCCCCGGGGGTCCTGGAACCGCCCCGCTCCCCTTGACGGCGCTGACTCACCCGTCCGAAACCGCACCATGAAGTCCCGCGCGTCCGCCACGCTGCTTGCATCGCTCGCGATGGCCGGTTGCGTTGGCCCTCAGACCACGCTCCAGAGCGCCCGCACCCTGGAGCCGGGAAAGGTCGAGCTCGTGGCGGGTGGGAGCATTCCCGTCCACGCGTCGTTCTCCAGCGCCATCATCGATACCGCCGACGGCGTCATCGACCGCGTCGACGAAGACCCGACGGCCGAGCTCTCGACCGAAGAAAAGCAGCAGCTCATCGAAGCCGCTCTGGCGGTCGCGCTCTTCCAGCTCGGACCAGCACGAGTGGTTTCAGCGCGCGCGACGCGCACCTGCCGGAAGTAAACACCGCAACTGCTACGTGTGGTCGGACGACCCGAGCAAGTACTCCGTTGCCCGCATCATCTTCCAGGACTTCGAGTCCTCGAATTGGACTTGGGATCCCGTGGCCCAGTCGTACTTCTGGCACCGGTTCTACTCGAACCAGCCGGAGCTCAACTTCGACAACCCCGAGGTGGTCCGGGAAATCTTCAAAGTCGTGGATCACTGGCTCGACATGGGCGTCGACGGCGTGCTGATCGCGTAGGTGCATGCCGTGCACTGATTTCGGGTCATGAGAGCCCACGGGCTCGAGCCCAGGG
>JBNKGC010000377.1:0-3470 GCA_050289625.1 Polyangiaceae bacterium
AGTGGGGCACCCCGGAGGTGCTCAGCGATCCCGAGGTGGATACGCACCGCGGGCAGGTCGGAATCGACGCTCAAGGCAACGCTTTGGCACTGTGGATCAGCCGCGAGGGTGAAACGGACCACCTCTATGCAGGGTCATTCGAAAAGACCCGCGGCACCTGGTCCGAGCCCGTTACCCTGGACACCGCCCCGGGCATTCTCATCGTGCGGCTCGCCATGTCCCCGACCGGAGCGGCCGTGGCCGTATGGGACGCATTGAACGACTCGGGTGAGACGCATCCGCGCGCGTCGCGCTATCTCGAAACGGCACGTTGGTCGTCCCCGGTGACCGTGGACCCGATGCCGGCAACCAACACTGGAACCTCGCCGCACGTCGCGCTCGGCACCGACGGTACCGCCTACCTGGTTTGGAGAGCCCCCCACGCGAACCAGCCCAGCATCTGGTTCAGCCAGCAACCCGCCCCCTGACGTACGGACCCGGCAGGAAAGCGGCCCTCGAGCTTGCACCGGGCCCCCCCTGCCCGGAGCTGCTATGGCTCATCCATGCCGCTCGAGCGCTTTCATCCGACCGTCGCCCGGTGGTTCGAGAGCCGATACGCCGCGCCCACTCCCCCGCAGGATGGCGCCTGGCCGCACATCCTCGCCGGGCGGCACACGCTCGTGGCAGCACCGACCGGTTCGGGCAAGACGCTCTGCGCGTTTTTCTCGGCCATCGACGAGCTCGTGCGGGAGGGGCTTTCAGGTGAGCTCGAAAACGAGCTTCGCGTGCTCTACATCTCACCGCTCAAGGCCCTCAGCACCGACATCGAGAAGAACCTGCAGGAGCCGCTCTCGGGGATTCGAAAGCGCCTCACCGAAGAAGGGCTCGGCGACGTTCCCATCCGCACCGCGGTGCGCACGGGCGACACACCCGCGAAGGATCGCACCGCCGCGGTCAAGAATCCTCCCCATCTTTTCGTCACCACGCCCGAGTCGCTCTACATCCTGCTCACGAGCGAGGGCGGTCGGCGCATGCTGCGAACGGTGCGTACCGTCATCGTCGACGAGATCCACGCCATGGTGCGGGACAAGCGGGGCGCCCACCTGGCGCTGTCTCTCGAGCGGCTCGATCAACTCACCAAGCGCCCGGTCCAGCGCGTGGGACTTTCAGCGACGCAGAAACCCATCGAGGAGGTGGCACGCTTTCTGGTCGGGGCAAAGAACGTCGCAGCGGATGGCACGCCCGATTGCGTGATCGTCGACACCGGGCACTGGCGCAAAGTCGATCTGGCCTTGAGCATCCCGAGCTCACCGCTGGAAGCCGTGATGTCCGCCGAGGTCTGGGACGGGGTCTACGACCAGCTCGCCGATCTGATCCGAAAGCACAAGACTACCCTCATCTTCTCGAACACACGAAGGCTCGCCGAACGCGCCACCCGCTTTCTGAGCGAGCGCCTCGGCCCGAACGCGGTGACCAGCCACCACGGAAGCCTCGCCCGCGCCCAGCGCTTCGAGGCGGAGCAGCGCCTGAAAGCCGGCGAGCTTCAAGCGCTCGTGGCCACCGCCTCCCTCGAGCTCGGCATCGACGTGGGTGACGTGGATTTGGTGTGTCAGCTCGGGTCACCGGGATCGATCGCGACTTGGCTGCAGCGGGTCGGTCG
The DNA here is from genome assembly GCA_050289625.1 of Polyangiaceae bacterium. Classification (GTDB taxonomy): domain Bacteria; phylum Myxococcota_A; class Polyangia; order Polyangiales; family Polyangiaceae; genus NIC37A-2. The sequence continues at coordinate 1,640 of JBNKGC010000377.1, forward strand.
CTCGGGGCACTTCGTAGGCGGCACGCCGAAGGGGCGCTTGTTCCCGCTGAGCCGCGACGACTTGGTCGAATGCGCCGCGCTCCTCGATGCTTCGCGCCGGGGCGAGCTGGACCAGGTGTCGATCGTCGAAGCCCCCCTCGACATTTTGGCCCAGCAAGTCGTGGCCACGGTCGTCCCCGAAGAGCAGACCGAAGACGGACTCTTCGCGATGGTGCGCGCGGCTTGGCCCTATCGGGGTCTCGAGCGCAAGGACTTCGACGCCGTCTTGCGCATGCTCGCGGACGGTTTTGCTACCTCGCGCGGCCGGCGCGGAGCGCTGCTTCACCACGACGCCATCGGAAAACGCATCGGGGCGCGCCGCGCCGCGCGCCTCACTGCCATCACCTGTGGCGGAGCCATCCCCGACAACTTCGACTACGACGTCGTCCTCGAACCCACCGAAACGCGCATCGGCTCGGTCAACGAGGACTTCGCCATCGAGTCGATGCCCGGCGACATCTTCCAACTGGGCAACGCGAGCTACGAAATCGCCAAGGTGGACCCCGGGCGCGTGCGCGTGATGGACGCCGGAGGAAAGCCTCCCACCATCCCCTTTTGGCTTGGCGAGGCCCCGTCACGCACCGACGAGCTTTCGGAGGCGGTCTCGCGCCTGCGGGAGGAGGTCGACCGCGCCCCCGATGGTGGGAGCCCCAGGACGTATTTCGAAGACCTCGGGCTTCCTTCCGGGGCCACCGATCAAATCGTCGACTACCTGACCGGCACCCGGAACGCGCTCGGCGTCATGCCCACCCGAAGTGCATTGGTCGCGGAGCGGTTCTTCGACGAAACGGGCGGCATGCACGTGGTGGTGCACGCGCCCTTCGGTAGTCGCCTCACGCGCGCCCTGGGCCTCGCACTGCGCAAACGGTTTTGCAGGAGCTTCAACGTGGAACTCCAGGCTGCCGCCGGGGAAGACGCGCTCGTACTGTCGCTCGGACCGATGCACTCGTTTCCTCTGGAAACGATCTTCCAGTTCTTGCAGCCCGCAAGCGCGCGCGACGTACTGGTCCAGGCGCTCCTCGATGCACCGATGTTCCAAACCCGCTGGCGCTGGAATGCGACGCGAGCCTTGGCCGTGATCCGCTTCCGCAGCGGAAAGAAGGTCGCGCCCCGCCTCCAGCGCATGGACTCGGACGACCTCTTGGCGCTCTGTTTTCCCGACCAGGTCGCCTGTCTGGAAAACATCGCTGGCGATCGGGAAATTCCCGACCACCCCCTCGTCGCGCAGACCGTCCACGATTGTCTGCACGAGGCGATGGACGTCGAAGCCCTGGAGGAGCTCCTTCAGAAAATCGCCTCCGGCGAGATCGCCTGCTTCGCGCGGGACCTCACCGAGCCCTCCCCCCTATCGCAGGAAATCCTGAACGCGCGCCCCTACGCCTTCTTGGACGACGCGCCTCTCGAGGAGAGGCGCACCCAGGCGGTGATGATGCGGCGCTGGCTCGATCCGGAGTCGGCCTCGGAAATTGGAGCCCTCGATCCGAAGGCCATCGATCAGGTCATCGAGGAGGCGCGCCCGGAGCCTCGGGACCCAGACGAGCTGCACGATGCTCTCGTGATCCACGGAGCGCTGACCGAAACAGAAGGAACCACCTGGAAACTGGGTGATTTTTTCGAAAACCTCCGAAGCGCGCGCCGAGCGGCGCGCGTCGCGGTGCCCGGCGGCCCTGATCTTCTCGACCAGCGCGCCGGAATTCACGCCTTCAATCGGGTCCTCGCCCGCGGTGTAGACCGGCGCAACGGCTATGATGTCGGCATCGTTGAAACAGGCGGCGAAATCATCGAACAGGTC
>JBNKGC010000378.1:0-3410 GCA_050289625.1 Polyangiaceae bacterium
GCTCGAAGACCTCCTCCTCGCTGCCGAGGCGGTACACGTCGGCGTGGCTTACGGGCAGCTTGGTTTCGTACTCGTTGACCAGAGTGAAGGTCGGACTGGTGACCCGCTCCTCCTCGGGGAGGCCAAGTGCGCGACAGAGGGCGCGGGCGAAGAACGTCTTTCCAGCCCCGAGGGGACCACTCAGGATGACGAGATCTCCCGGTTGAAGGAGGGGCGCGACCCGCTCGGCGAGAGCCACGGTGGCTTCCTCGTCGACGAGGGCGAAGCGCAGAGGGGAGCTCGAGTCGGAGATCGATTCGGTCATGGTCGTTTCGGGCCTGAGGATGCCTCGCCCGGACCCTGGGACACCACCCCGAGCGAGCGCTCGATGATCTGCGCGCGTCCAAATCCGCGAGCTTCCGTCGTTTCCAAGGTCGCCTGGGCGCTCGCCAAGGCCGAGCGAGCGAGATCGTGATGGGTCCGTACGGCCTGGCGGTCACTCGCGGTGGTCTCCGGAATTACTTCGAGCGCCTTGCGAGCGAGCCGGGCGGCGTCTCTGCCCAAGAGCTCGAACCAGCCGACGCCGCGTTCCGACGTGTCTCGGTCGCTGGTTTCCCGCAGGGGAAATGCCCCGGCGGACAGGGCGACGGTCTCCACCGTTTGGCTTTCGTTCTCGATGCGCTCCGCTGCGTCCAGCCCGAGCGCGAGGAGCGGCCGAAACTTCTGGCCGACGACTTCGCGCGCCACCCGAGACGCGCACGCCGGATCGCCCAACACGATCACCGCCCCGACTCCTTCTTGGCGCCAGGTCTGCACCGGGAAACGAGGTCCCCCCGCATGAGTCGGCTCGGCATCGCAGCCGCCACGCCCGGGACCGAGCACCACCGTTTCCTCGATCGACCGACGCGTGATTTCCGTCTCCAGAACTTGTCGTTCGCGTTCGGCCGAAACGCCCAGGACGAACCCGTAGCGCATCTTCTCCGGCTTGTCGGGAGGGTTGGTCAGGACGATGACGGGAACGCGCTTGGCCTCGGCAAAAGTGAGCGCTACCGCGGCACTCGGCGCATCGACGCCGGTCACGAGCACGCTAGCGCCCTCTCCCGCAAGCCCGGAGAGTGCCTCCGCGAGCCCATCGCGGTCTTCGCGAACCACGAGACGCGTGCTCGATTCGTCCTCCGCTCGCCCGAGCCCGAGCGAGTCCACAATCCCAGCGGCAACCTGGGCCGAGCGCCGCCGGGCCGTAGCGTCCCGACCCGTGAGCACGAAACCCACGGTACGTCCTTCGATTCGCGCTTCACGCTGTCCGGCGCCGGCCAGCTCCGACAATGCTTGCCCTTCTTCGCTCGTCCGGAGTGAGGTCGACGCCCCCTCGAGGAGCTGGCGTGCCAGTTGAGGATCTCGATCGCGAAGCGCCACCCGCTTCAAGTGCTCGGTCAATGCTTCCTCGAGCCAGCGTTCGGACGCGGTCAACCGGCTGGGGCCCTTCGCTCGCATCTCGGCCAAGAGGCGAGCCGAAGCGTGCGGCGGAACACGAGCGAGCGCCCGTCGCAAATGAACCTCCACCCGGTCGCGTCCTTGTCCGGTTTCATCGAGAAAGTCGGCCATCGCTCCGACGGCGACGCGCCACCTTCGAGCCTCCAAGGCCGCCCGCACCCGCACTCGTCCGTAGTGCCGCTTGGCATCCGCAGAGACGAGCTTTCCGCGAAGCGGTGCGAGCCGGGCAAGAGCCTCTCCCGGCCTCTTTCGCTCGGTGAGGATCGCCGCCTCGACGATCGTTGCGCTGTCACGCGCGGCTCCAGGGGGTCCGGCGAGTGTCGTCTCGATCTCCCGTTCCGCGTCGGAAAGTTCTCCCTGTTTCAGGTAGAGCCACGCGAGAAGCACCCGCGCGCGGTCGGTACTCGGGTCGTTGGGATAGCGACGCACGAAGCGCTCGAGCGCTGGAAGGAGACGCCCGCGCTCGTTCACATCCGCGGCAGTCCAGGCCTCCTCGAGCTCTCGCAACTCCTTCTGCGCTGTCGGTGCGCGAGCCAGCGACGGCACCGGCGCCTGATCTTCTGGACGCCGGGACCCGCACGAAAGGAGGCAGGCCGAAAGCATCAGGGAGGGCACGAAGCGAAACATGAGCGCGGCGCCCGGATCGCGTCCTCGCATCCAGGCTTTTTGAACAGGTAGCATCCGCCCGTCAGTCGCACAGCCCCGAATCGCGGCCCGGCGCGCCGCACCCACACTCGCTATCGTGCGCCGTTTCCGCGAGCCATGCGATAGTCTCGGCCGCTCATGTCCGCTTCCTCCTCACCCGGGCCCGTGCTCCGCCGGGCGGTCGAACCGTCGATGTGGGGAAGCCTCCTCGCTCTGGGCGGCCTCTGGGGAGCAGTCGTACCGCTCGTGCACACCGGGGTGCTGTGGGGAGGGCCTGGTGACCTCGACAGTTTGAAGCCCTGGATGCCGTTGCCTCTCGAGCTCGCTGTAGCCTGGTTGCCTTGGCTCGGCGCCGTCGCGTCGAAGATGCGCTCGGCCCGCCGCCGCCCGCCCGTCCGTTCATCCTCCGCCTCCCGCGACCGATTCTTGCTCTCCCTGCTAATCGCCGCGGCCACCCTGCTTCTGTCCATTCATTATCTCGTGCGATTTCGGTGGCATGCCGCCGAACAAGGCCCCGCGCTCCTGGCGACCGAGCTCGGCAGCGTTTTGTCGACCACTTGGTTCGGAGCTCCGGTGGTCGTGCTCGCGTATTGGCTCGGGCTGGCCGCCACCGCGGTGGTCGTGCGAGACACAGTCGAGGCGTCGCTTCGCCAACTTCGGGCCGGTGGGCGCACAGCGGTCGTCGCGGGTGCGTCCGCCGCGATCGTCCAGTTCGTCATTGGGTCGAGCGCGCTGCTTCGCTATGCCACCGGCAGCCCTTGGCCCCTTTTGGGCTGAGCGGCCGCATCACGCTCCCATTTTTTGTCCCCGGAACTCGTTCCGCATTCCCCGAGCCCGCTCCCTTCGAAGATTTCATGCCCCATTGCTACCTGCTCGGCGTCTGCGCCGGATCGAGCCTCGATCAACAGAGCAACAACGTCACCCTGTTCAACCTCGTGGAGCAGGTGAACGTGCCTCCTGGCGCTCCTCCACCGCCGCGAAACCAGATCCCTCTCGAGGTCCACGCGTACTTCCGTGTGCCACCGACCGAAATCGGAAGCTCCATCGAGATGCGGTTCGCCCTGATCGCCCCCTCGGGCCTCGAAACGTTCTCCGACGTCGTGACCCACCGCGTCGCCACGCCGCGCTTTCGCACCAGGACCCTGGGGGTTCCCTTCCCGCCTGTGATTGGACACTACGATCTGCGAGTGGACTTTCGCACCGAAGGCACCCAGCGCTGGACCCGCGACCCGCTGGCTTGGCCCATTTCGTTCGTCGAAATCGAGCGCAAGCCACGGGTGACTCATTAGCAG
>JBNKGC010000379.1:0-3361 GCA_050289625.1 Polyangiaceae bacterium
TGCTATCCCACGGTTCCGATGGGACTCCGCGCGCGTCTTGGCTGGTTCTACCTCGCGGCAATCGGCCTCCTGCTTCTGAACGATCACGAACTGAAAGGAGCCGGCGTGCTCCCCGCGGTGGTCACCGGCAAGGCGAGCGACTTTTTGGGGCTTTGCGTGGCGCCCCTCGCGCTTGTTCTGTTCGTGAGCTGGCTGCGTCCGGCGCTCGCTCGAGACGCGGGTGCGAGGCGACGACTGATCGCTGTCTGCTTTGCCGTCGTGGTCGTGCCGTTCGTCCTCGCGAACGTCTCCTCGGACGCTTCCATCGTCCTCGTGCGCCTCTTGGGTATGATCGGAGTGTCTTGGCGCCTCTGGCCCGATCCGACGGATCTCGTCGCGCTGTCGGTCTTGCCCGCGTCGTACTGGCTCTGCTCGAGGTGGCTCCGCAGTGCGGTGACGCAAGGCTCCGCGCGGGGCACCCAGGTATCGCTTGCGATGCTCGGGGCGGTGGCGTGTCTAGCATCCGGCGTCCCCCCGGCTTCCGACAGCGACCTCGGCTTTCTCGTGAATCAGTCGGGGCACGCGGTGACCGTCCGCACGAGCCGACTTGCCGGCATTCCGGACTGTTCGTCCCACTATCTCCCTCTCGAAGACGGGGTGGTTCGTCCGGAGGACTTTGGCCCCGCAGGCACCACGGAGGTTCCCGACGGCGCGGTGCGACGCCTGACCCCGGATCGTTGGGTGTGGCAACACACGGTCGACCGCTGCAGTCCGATCCGGATTTCCGTTTCGGGGCCCGAGAATCTCGGCACGTTCACGGGCGTTATTCTCTTCTTAGAGGACGCCGGTCGCTGGATCACGGAAGACCCCAGCAAAGAGGAGCTCCGCGACGATCAAGGCCTCGCCCGCATCGTGCGACGAGATGGCGCCCTCACCGTCGAGCTGGGTGGTGGCATGCGCTTTTTGGAGCTCGATGCGTCGACGGGCCCCGCCGAACCCGCCACCGAGGAGTGCGCCATTCGACCGAGGGCCGGCATCTCCGGGCCCGACGGCACGGGTGAAATCACCGCGATCACCCCCATTGGCGATCGCTGTCATGAACTCACCCTCGACGGAGTCGGCGTCGACGGCGGTGCGGGTGGCGAGGGTGGCGCTTCGACGGGGGCTCCGGAACCGACCGGATCAGCCGGAGCACCCTTCGGTGGAGCCGGCGGCATGGGCGCAACGGCAAGTGCTGATGCAGCCGGGGAGGACCCATGGGTAGCGCCCATGCTGCGCGGCAGGCGCGTGCACGTCTGTCTCGATTACGACCTGCCCTTCGAGGTTGGAGACAGGGTGACCGTGAGCACTACGGACACGGGTGGTTCGATCAGCAGCGATCGGAAACGGGTTGCCTTCGACGTCGTCACCGAGGGACTCGAACACACGCTCTTTCCTGGGGCCTGCCCTCAGCTCCGCGATGCCTGCGGGGCGATCTGGGAATTTCAGGACCGGAGCGTGTCATCGAGTGCAGGGCCCATCCGGCGCGAGGCCCTCGACTCCGCCGCCCAGGGCCTCATCCTGCACAACGCCTATCGGGTTCTCGTCGCTCGGAGTGACTGCCCCTCTCCCCTCACCACCCCCAAGCGGAGGCTCGAATGGATCGACATCGCTCGCTGATCACCGCCTTTTGTCTCGCCCTTGGTCTTGTCGCCTGCGGGTCCGACGAGAACGTCGTCTCTCTCGATGGCTTCGATGCCCCCCGGAACGTGACCCAGGGTGGCGCTCAGGACATCGGTGAGTTCCGCCGGGCCATTGCCAGCGGCAATGTGCCCGCCTCGAGCACACTCGACGAGGTCGGCTTCTTCGCCGAGCACGCCATCGATCTTCCTCCGGCCACCTGCGAATCGAGCGTGTGCTCGCACCCCATGCTTGCAGTGGCTCCGCGCTTCGACGGGGGCAACTGGACGATGGCTTTCATCGGCATGAACACCGCCCTCGACCCTGTCGACCTCCCCAAACGACCCAAGCACTTGATTGTGGTCGTGGAGAACGCGGAGGCGCAGACGGGGTCGTCACGCCCCTTCCACCCCGTCGTGCTTCGCGTAGCCCTCGCAGGGCATCTCGCCGAAGAGGACCGCGTCACGATCGTGGACGTGAATCACGACAGCACCGAGCTCCAGATCGGCCTGAGTCCGGAGGAGTACGGGACGAGCCTGCTGCGGAGTCCCGCCGGAGCGGCCGAGGAAGTGGACCTCTATGCTGCTCTGGCCGAAGCTCGCACCGTCGCGCTCGATTCGGCCTTTGACGGCTTTCACCAGCGGGTGCTGGTCTTCACGAGCGGTCGACCGGCGGCGGGAGCCACCCAGCTCGGACCGATGACGGCCCTGGCCGAAGAGTTCGCTGCCCACGACATCGGGATCTCCACCTTCGGGCTGGGCGCCGACTACCGTCGCGAAATCCCCCAAGCTCTGGCGGAAGCTGGCGCGGGGAGCTCCTACGTGGTGGTCAGCGATGGCGATCTCGTCGACGCCGTCGCCGCGGAGGCAGCGTCGGCGTTCGTCCCCATCGCTCGCGACCTGACCATCCAGGTCGAGGCCGCCAGCGGCTACCGCGTCGGCTCGATCTACGGAGCGCGCCAGGCCGTGACGATGGACGGCGTGGCGCATCTGTCCTCCCCGGTGCTCTTCATGGGCGCCCGTGAAGGCAGCGACTCGATGACCGCCGGGCGGCGCGGCGGGGGAGGCGGCTGGTTCGTGCAGCTCGTCGCCGAGACCGAACCGGGGGAGATGTCAGAAGCCGAGACAGCGGTGGTCACGGTACGCGTCGAGTACGACGACGCCCTGACGGGCGAGCACGTTGTGCAAGAAACGACCCTCGACACCCCGCACGGCGCCGGGAACAACCCGCCTCCGGAGTCGCCCTACTTCAGCGACGAAGAGCGGGCGAAGCCGTTCATGATGCTCAACATGCTGATGGCCTTGCGTGGGGCCGTGCAGTACTACGAGCAGAGCGCCTGTCCCGAGGCACGCGGCATGCGCGACATGATGGAACTGTCTTACCTGCTCTGGCAGGAGCACTACGCGGATGGCGACATCGACGATGACTTCGAACTCCTCGAAGACCTGACGGCCGTCATCGAAGAGTCGTGTGACGCAAACGAGGAAGCCCTGTGGCCCGTGGTCGCCGAGGTCTCCTGTTTCTACTTCTGATTGAACCAGGGACGTTCCGGCCGTTGTGGAATCGTGAGCGGAACTTCCGCAGCCATGCGCCCGAGCGGGAGGGCTCGCCCGCTCTTTCCGCGTAGCGTGGGTTGAGCGGCCAAGGAGAATAAACGTGCATTTCGCGATGGCGGAGGAGTGGGGGGGGGTGAGGCCTGGCCCGTCAGAAGGGTCCGACAGCA